>CAZDEP010000006.1:0-74526 GCA_964504715.1 uncultured Candidatus Saccharibacteria bacterium
CCTGGCTGCCTTACTATTCTTCCACGGGTGTGCCGAGCCGGACGGAAGTGCCGCCTGAATAGGCTCCTTACTTTGAACCTATTATAAAACTATGCCAACACGCATAATGGTTTTTGGGACGTTTGATATTTTGCACAAGGGCCATTTAAATTTTTTTCGCCAGGCCCGCAAATTAGCCAAGCGGCCGTTTTTAATTGTCAGCATTGCCCGCGACATTAATGTCAAAAAAATCAAAGGCAGGAAGCCCTTTCAGCCTGAAAGGAAGCGTCAAATTTTTGTAAAAAAAACTGGGTTGGCGGACAAGGTTATTCTTGGAGGGCTAATCCACCATCTTCCGCACATTTTAAGGCAAAAGCCTGATATAATAGCTTTAGGTTACGATCAAAAGGCTTATGTAAAAGAACTTAAATCTGACCTTAAACGCAGGCTTTTAAAGGCAAAAGTTATAAAATTAAAGGCTTTCAGGCCTGATATTTATAAATCATCCAAACTGAATGCGCATAGGAATAGAAGCGGAAAGGGCAAATAATCCGCAAAAAACCGGTGTGGAGCATTATGCCAAGCAGCTAATACTTCATTTGGCGGAGATTGACCGGGAAAATCGGTATGTACTTTACCTAAGGACTAAACCCGAGGCATGGCTTTTAAATCTGCCTGAAAATTTTAAAGTTAAAGTTATGCCTTTCCCCGTATTTTGGACGCAGCTGAGAATTTCCTGGGAAATGTTGTTTCATCCTGTGGACGTACTTATGATCCCGGCTTCCGCCCTGCCCTTAATCCATCCCAAAAAGTCGCTGGTTACAATTCATGACATTGGCTGGCGATATTTTCCGCAGAGCTTTACTTGGTTTATGCGGAATTTTTTGGAGTGGTCAACCGGTTTTGCTTTAAAAAACGCTTCCGACGTTATTGCCGTCTCCCAATCAACCAAGCGCGATATTTTAAAGTTTTACAGAATAGGGGAGGCTAAAATCCATGTGGTGTATCACGGCTTCGACCCGGAAGATTTAAGCCATGCCGAAAGGTTTTCTGGTTTGCCGGAAAAATATATCATTTTCCTTTCCACGCTTCAGCCGAGAAAGAATTTGGAAGGGCTGATTGACGCTTTCAGGCTCCTAAAAAACGAATTTCCCGACTTGCCCCACAAGCTTGTGGTAGTGGGCCGCCCGGGTTGGAAGTTTGAAAGAATTTTACAAAAACTTGAGGACAACAGGGATATTGTAATATATTTAAATTATCTTTCCGATGACCAGCGCAGAAGCGCGCTGGCGCACGCGGAGCTGCTTGTGCAGCCGGCGTTTTATGAAGGATTTGGCATGCAGCTGCTGGAAGCTCTTTGGGCGGGAGTGCCTGTGGCGTGTTCGAAAGTTTCTTCGCTTCCAGAAGTTGCGGGCGAAGCTGCCGTATATTTTGACCCTCACAATCCCAAAGACATAAAAAATGCAATTAAGTCCGTGCTCTTTGACAAATCTTTGTCGGAAAGTTTGGTGGCCAGGGGACGGGAGAGAGTTAAAAATTTTAGCTGGAAAAAGTGCGCGAGAGAAACTTTGCAAATATTAACCAACCTCAATCAATAAACCCGCCATGAGCGATACGCTGGCTCAAAAAATAAAATCACTGTCCCGAATTAAACTATTGATTATTTTATTCGTTATTTGGCAATATATCAGCATTTTAGGCATGGCGCTTTTGGGTTGGTCGAATTCCTTAGTCTGGCTGAATTTGGGCCTGCTTTTGGCCTTTATTGTGTTGGCGCCGGTATATGAGTCGCTTTTGCTTTTGGTTTTGTCAGCCCCCTTTTTTGTGGTCCTTCCCAATACGGCGTTTGACTCGCTTTCTATGTGGAGACCGCTTTTTATGGTGTTATTCTTTGTCTGGCTGATTCGGGATAAAAAATTCCGCTACGAAAATATTTTATTTTTGCCTTGGGACAAAATATTGGCGGCTTTTGTAGTGATAGGGCTTTCGGTCAGCCTGCTGTGGGGCCAATTTGTCGTCCAGGGCTTTAAGCAGGTATTTTTTTGGGCTAACATTTATCTTTTTTATTTGGTGCTAATAAACAGCTTAAAGAGCAGGCAGCAAATTTTTGAATTTATCCGCTATGTAATTTGGGCCTTGGCCATAATTATAACTTTGGGTTTTACCCAACTCATTGGCACGTTTTTAGCAAACCTGGACACTTTTTGGGTATTTTGGGCAAGCAATATTACCAAGCTTTATTATGGCCAGGCGTTTGCGACAGTTTCGCTCTATTCCAATTCCTGGTTTTCCTACATGGACGGGCGCAGCTTAAGGATGTTTTCCATAATGCCCGATTCGCAAAGTTTTGCATACCTTTGCCTGTTTGCGCTTTGTATGGGCACCGCTCTAACGCACAATGTATTCCGGTATGTAAAAAAATGGCTGTGGTCCGGTGTCCGTTTTGCCGGGCTGGCCCTTATACTTTCCGGCACGCGCGCGGTTTGGGTGGGGATGCTTGTGCCCTTTGGCGCGGTACTTTTGGCCCATTATAAAAATTTCCAAAAGCACCTGGCTAACAAATTTATTTTGCCTTTTGTAATAATTTTTGCCCTATTTTTAATTTCGCCGGCAATAAACCAGACTTTAAGTTTTTTCAGGGTTGAAGTTTTTCAGGAGAATTTTTTGGGCAGGGTAAGAAGCATATACGATTTAAAGGATGTATCTAATTCCGGCAGGCTAAAAATTTGGCAAGAGAGCTTTGTATTTGCGCTTAAACACCCTTTAGGCGTGGGTTTTGGGAATTTTATTGTTTCGCTCAAAGACCCGAGCGGCCGGGCCTACGAAGATGTGGCCGGCGAAATTAACCAGCGCTACAATTTGCCGCAACGCTACGTGAGCGCCCATAACTTATATTTGCAAATTTTAGTCGAAGCCGGGATTTTGGGCTTGGTGGTTTTTTTGGGTTTTTGGTTTGTGCTTTTAAAATATTTATGGCATTTTATAAAGCATTACCGCAAGGCCGAGGATTTTTTGGTGTATTTTGTGGCCCAGGCGTTTTTGGCAAGCCTGTGGGTTTTAGGATCCGCTTTTTTTGACATAACCATATTTAACGACAAGGTGCTGTTTTTTTTCCTGATTGACATTGGCCTCGCGGGTTTGATTGTAAAAAAGTATCACGAATACGAATTGGAGGTTTAAACATCCCACTATAATACTATCTGGTAGAAAAAAAATTATGTCCCGCGTTATTGTCGTACAAGTCGTATATAACAACCGCCGGTTTATTGAACCGGTTTTTTCGGCGGTGTTCAACCAAACTTTTAAGGATTTTAAGTTTGTTGCCGTTATCGCAGGTTCCGACGACGGCAGCAAGGAATTAATAGCGGAAAAATTTCCGCAAGTGGAAATTATCGACCCCGGCTTTAATATTGGTTTTGCCAAAGGCCACAATTTAGTCTTTTCTTCCTCGGAGGCAGAATTTTTTCAGCTGGTGAATCCGGATCTTGTGATGGAGCCGAATTATATTGAAGAAATACTCAAAGCCTTTTCTGATCCAAAAGTTGGCGCGGCGACGGGAAAGTTGTATAAGATATCGGAGGCAGGAATTATGAATTATGAATTATGGAAAAGGGAGAATTCCAGCCAAGTCAAAATTTTGGATACTGCAGGAGTAAGCATATCAAAATCCGGCCGGGCACGGGACAGGGGACAGCACGAAGAGGACAGGGGACAGTATGACAAATCAATATTAGTTAATGCGGTTTCGGGAGCGGGGTGTATGTATAGAACATCCGCATTGCTGGCTACCCGCTACCCGCTACTTCCTAATCGCTGTGAATATTTTGATGAGGACTTCCATTCTTACTGGGAGGATGTGGATCTCTCTTGGCGCATGGCGAATAGAGGCTGGAAAAATATTTTTATGCCGACAGCGATAGGTTATCACGGACGGGCCGCCGGTTCGTCAAAAAACGGATATATTGACTTGCCAGGTTTTATAAAGCACCATACGAATTTGCCCGCACGCATCCGCGAGCTTAATTATAAAAATCATATATTCATGTACATAAAAAATTCTCCCTGGTTTTATCCGCAGTTTTTCGTGAGGGAATTTTTTATGCTGTTATATATTTTGGTTTTTGAAACAGGTACCTTAAAAGTTCTGACGGAAATAATTAAGAATTTTTCCAAAATGTGGCGCAAAAGGAGATTTTATGCCAAGTAACAACCGGCGTCTTGTGGAATATGGTTATAGCGGGGATTTATATTCACTATCGGAGGCATCCGGCTCTTATTTAAAGACGGTGATTGAAAAACTGGATTTAAAACAAGGGGACAGAGTGTTGGATTTGGGGTGTGGTGCTGGCAATGAATTAAAACAGTTAAAAAAAATATATGACGCCCGAGTGTTTGGGGTAGATATATCCGCAAGCTCAGCTGACAATTTGCGCCTCCAAACGGGTGACGTGGCCATTGCCGATGCCGCAAGCCTTCCGTTTAAGGACAAAGAATTTGACTTTGTGCATTCCAAAGACATGTTTGTGCACATAATAGATCAAAGGAAATTTTTTAAAGAAGTTGCGAGAATCCTAAAAGATGACGGCAGGTTGCTTTTAGTTTCCGAACTTGCAAGTTTCGAGGCTGATGAAATGTCGCCCGTTTTCCATTATACGGGGCCGGGAGAAAAGTTTAAGGAGCCGGTGATGGATTGGGAAAGCTATATGGACGCAGCCGCAGAAAAACAGGAATTAGGATACAGAGTCAGTTTGCCGGTCCAAATTATTTCTGAGGAAAAATGTTTGGCATTTGCACAGGAAAACGGGCTTTATAAAGTCGAAGCAGGCCTGCCTAAAGGTTGGTATCCAAAACCCGAGGAAGTAAATTGGCAAAGGATAAAAAGAGCCGTTATTCTTTTTCAAAAGCGTGCTGATATCCGAGAATGAATATAATATGGACCTATCAATCGTAATTTTATCTTTTAATTCCAACTCCGACTTAGAGCGGCTGCTGCCGAGCATTTTTGCGTCCGCGGGCGAATTTTCCTATGAGGTGATTGTTGTCGATAACGGCTCAACGGACGGCACGGTTGACTCGCTTCAAAGATTGAAAGATTTAAAATATAAAGATTTAAAGATTATTGCCAACCAAAATAACGGCTTTTCGCATGGAAATAATTTGGGTATAAAACAGGCCCAAGGCAAATATATTTTAATTCTTAACCCGGATACGGAGCTAAAGCCCGAAACTTTGGAGGTGATGTTGGAATTTATGGAAGCCCATTCTGATGTCGGAATTAGCACTTGCAAGGTTATGCTGCCGGACGGCCGGCTGGATTTGGCATGCAGGCGCAGGTTCCCAAATCCCTGGAACAGTTTTAAGCGATTATTCCTTTTGTCGAATCGCGATTATAATTATGCCAATGCCGATGCGGATCGGGATATAGAAATTGAGAGCTGTATGGGTGCGTTTATGTTTGCCAGAAAATCTGTACTTTTGCAAGTCGAGGGGTTTGATGAAGATTTTTTTATGTACGGAGAAGATTTGGATTTATGCTGGCGGGTAAAAGAGCTGGGCTTTAAGGTTTGGTATTACCCTCAAACAACCATTACGCATTACAAAGGTTCTTCTTCCAAAAAAGTCCCATACAGTGCGCTTAAGTGGTTTCATGATGCAATGTGGATTTTTTATAAAAAGCATTACGGACGTCGCTATCCTTTTTGGTTTGGGTGGATGGTGTGGCTGGGAATTTATTTTCGATTGGTCGCTTTGTGGCTAATTAGTTTTCTTCGAAAGGAAAAATTTGTAAGCAAGTGAGTAAATATGGTAAAATTATTATCTATCAATAATCTCAAAACATGAATAACAACTTGTCAGGCCCAATTCCGGAAGGCGGCGGCTCCACCAGGGGTGCATCAAAGAAAGTTTGGGCAATTTTTACATTCATCCTCATAATTGCAAGCTACAATTTGGGCCACAAAGCCGGCGAAAAAGGTTTTGTTTTAGAACCCAAAGAATTTAAGGTAATAAGCCGGAATGACGCGCCGCAGGCGGTAAACTATGGGCTTTTGTGGGACGCGATTAAAGTCGTCCAGGATAAATATATAGACAAAAAGCCCACGGATTTGGAATTCTTGTACGGAGCCGCCCGCGGCGCCGTGGCCTCCACCGGCGACCCTTACACTTCTTTTTTCCCGCCCAAGGAACTGCAAAGTTTTAAGACGGATTTGGCCGGGGAGTTTGACGGCATTGGGGCGGAAATTGGCAAAAAGGACGGGAATATTGTTGTTGTTGCCCCTTTGGAAGATTCGCCCGCGCAAAAGGCGGGGCTTAAAGCTCAGGATATTGTTTACAAGGTGGACGGGCAGGTAGTTTTAGACTGGACAGTGGAAGACGCAGTATCAAAAATCCGCGGTAAAAAAGGTACACAGGTAACTTTAACTCTGGTTCGGCAGGGCAAGAGCGAGCCGTTTGACGTAGTAATCACGCGCGACAAAATTGAAATCAAAAGCGTAAAATGGCAATTTAAGGAAGTCGACAGCAACGGCGTTAAAAAAACCGTTGCGGTTTTAAGCATCTCCAAATTCGGTGACGATACGGAAGGGCTGTTTGCAAAAGCGGTAAACGAAATCTTGAGCCGTAAAGTAGACGGCATAATTGTAGATTTGCGGAACAACCCGGGCGGATATTTGCAGACTTCGGTTGAATTGGCCTCCGAATGGGTAAAACAGGGAGATGTGGTTGTGACCGAAGCCAGAAGCTCGGGGGAAAACCAGGTTTATAAAGCTTCAGGCAATAACCGGTTGGCTTCTATTCCCACCGTTATCCTTATAAATGGCGGCAGCGCCTCGGCATCGGAAATTTTTTCCGGCGCTTTGCACGACCACAGTTTGGCAAAGCTGGTGGGTGAAAAATCATTCGGCAAAGGCAGCGTGCAGGAACTGGTGGAATTGCCCGAAGGCGGCGCGGTAAAGGTTACCATTGCCAAATGGATTACCCCCGGCGGCAAGAATTTAAACAAAGACGGCTTGGTCCCCGACGTGGAAGTAAAGTTTACCGACCAGGATTTAGCGGCGGGCAAGGACCCGCAAATGGAGAAAGCTTTGGAAGAAATAACCAAATAGATCACAAATACACGAATACCACCAATATCACTAATCTGATATTTGTGCAATTTGTGCAATTTGTGCATTAGTGATCTTATGAAAATAACAGCGCAAGAGCTTAGGGAAAAATTTCTTAATTTCTTTAAGTCAAAAAAACACGCCATCATCCCTTCGGCTTCTTTAGTGCCTTCAGGAGACGCTTCGGTTTTGTTTACTACTGCTGGCATGCATCCGCTGGTGCCGTTTTTGCTTGGCCAGGAGCATCCGGCAGGGAAACGCGTAGCCAACGTCCAAAAGTGCATAAGAACAGGCGATATAGACGAAGTGGGGGACGCAACCCATCTGACTTTTTTTGAAATGATGGGCAATTGGAGCTTTGGCGATTATTTTAAAAAAGAAGCGATTGAGTGGAGCTTTGAATTCTTGACCTCCCCTGAGTATTTAGGTTTGCCTTTGGAGCGTCTCGCTATAACCTGTTTTGCGGGCGACGAAGATGCGCCAAGGGACGAAGAATCATCCGCAATCTGGAAAGCTTTGGGTGTGCCGGAACACCGAATTAGCTTTTTGCCGAAGGAAAAAAATTGGTGGATAGCCGGCGGCAGCGGACCATGCGGCCCTGACACCGAAATGCATTACTGGATAGACGATTCCACGCCTGCGCCCAAGGAATACGACGTTAACGAATCGCGCTGGGTGGAAATTTGGAACGATGTCTTCATGCAGTATGAAAAAAAACCCACCGGCGAATTGGTGCCGTTAAAGCAGCAAAATGTGGATACGGGCATGGGCTTAGACAGGGTTTTGGCCGTGTTGAACGGCCAGACTTCGGTTTACGATACTGACTTGTTTAAGCCAATGTGGGAGGTAATAGGTTTGGGCAATGAAATACTGTCAAACGACGAAATAAAAAAAGCCCGGATTATTTTGGACCATATCCGCGCCGCTGTGTTTATTGTAGGGGACGGCATTGAGCCTTCCAACAAGGACCGCGGCTATGTTTTAAGACGGCTTTTAAGGCGCGCTATGGTTATGGCCAGGCTTTTGAATTTGCAGTCAACCTGGCTTAAGGCATTGGTGGGGCAGGTGATATTTACCTATTCATCGCCATATACAGAGCTACGCGATAACAATGAAAAGATTTTCAATGTAATTGAAAATGAGTATGGTAAGTTTAATACAACACTGGAAAAAGGTTTGAAGGAGTTTGCCAGGATAAGTAAGCAGTACGCAGAGGACAGCAAGCAGTTGAATGGTAAAGATGCGTTTGATTTGTATCAAACTTACGGTTTCCCGTGGGAATTGACCAAAGAATTGGCTGAGGCTGCGGGGCAAAAAATTGACAAGGCCCAGTTTGAAGAAGAATTTAAAAAGCACCAGGACTTGTCCAGGACAGCCAGCGCCGGGCAGTTTAAAGGCGGTTTGGCCTCTCATAGTGAAAAGATTGTCAGACTCCATACTGCCACGCATTTAATGAACGCGGCCTTAAGGCAGGTGCTGGGGGAAAATATTTGGCAAAAGGGGAGTAACATTACCGAAGAGAGGACTCGTTTTGATTTTACCCACGACAAAAAAATGACGTCTGAGGAAGTTGCGGCCGTGGAAGCTTTGGTTAACGATTGGGTGGCAAGGGACTTAAAAGTCAAACGGGAAATGATGCCCCAGGAGGCCGCGCGAGAGCTTGGAGCCATCGGCGTGTTTGGTGAAAAATACTCAGACACCGTTTCTATTTATACCGTTTTTGACGAAAAAACCGGGGAAGTCATCTCCCGCGAGTTTTGCGGCGGCCCTCACGTAGAACATACCGGCGTAATCGGCCAGTTTAAAATCCAAAAGGAAGAGGCTTCTTCCGCAGGCATTAGAAGAATTAAAGCAACAATTATATAATATGGACGAAAGATTAGAACAATGGAAAGGGGAATATGGCGCGGGCCACAGCAAAGAATTTTTAAAGCGCGCCTATATTACTATTGACTCCCAGGCGCGGTCGCTTAGGATTCACCCCGAATATGTTTTAAAGGCCCTTGAGGGTTTGACCTTAAAACTGGACCCAACTATGCCTGAAAGCGAACCGGGGGATCTGGTGTATAAGGGAAACTATGCGGATATAATCCGCGCAAAGTCTCCGGACACTTACAGGGTACAAAGAAAAGATTTTTTTGACGCAGTGAAAAAACACTGTCCGGAAATTGAGCCGTATTTTGCCAAATTTATTATGCCCGACATAGATGTAATAGTATTTAATAAAGACGCAATACAAAGTATTGTCGATTAGCTTATGAAACTGGAATTTTACAACTGTCCTCCACCCAGCGATTTTAATCCTGCAATTTTACCGCCGCCACCGGAGTTTTTAAGTTATGTTCCGGATTTTAAATTCCTGGAAGATTTTGCCCGGGCTTACGAGAATTTTAAAAACGTTTTAGTCATTGGCCACGGCGGCAGCATTACCAGTTTTTACGGTTTTTACAACGCGCTAAAGCCTTTTGCCACTAAGCCCGCTTATTTTTTAAATTCCGTAGACCCGGTTTATATTTCGGAATTAAAATCCTCTTTAAAGAAAGAAGACACTCTGGTGGTGTGCATTTCCAAATCCGGCGACAATATTACACTCATCGAAATGTTTTCCCAATTTTTAGACTACACGAGCGTGGTTATTACCGGCAAAGCCAGTCCTTTGAGGGCCATGGCGGAAAAGTTAAAAATAAAAGTTATCACCCATCCGCCAATAGGCGGTCGCTACACGGGTTTGACGGAAATTGCCCTGCTGCCGGCTTTGCTTACAGGGCTCGACGCCGAGGCAATATACCAGGGCGCGGAAAAAATGTATCAAAATTACTCTTCCAACAACTTAGCCTGGAAAGCTGCCTCAATATTTTACGAACTTGAAAAAAAAGGTTATGCCGATGTCTTTATGCCGTTTTACAGCCACAGTTTGTTTTTTATGAGCAATTTAATAGTACAGTTGTGCCACGAAAGTTTCGGCAAAGCCGGCAAAGGCCAAACTTATTTTGCCCACGAGGCGCCGGAAAGCCAACATCACACTAACCAAAGGTTTTTTGGCGGCCCCAAAAATATTTGCGGTTTCTTTACTTCCGTAGAACATTACGACCAGGATTTATCTGCCGTCTACCCGCCCCATACCCACAGCGTACAAATAAAGGGGCATGCCTTGTTTGATATCAATAAAATCCCTTTGGCTGAATCTATGCGAGCCGAGCTTTTGGGTACGATGGAAGACGCCCGAATAAATTCCATCCCTCTTGCCCATTTGAGCGTTTTTGCCGTTACTGCCGACGAAATTGGCCAGCTCACAGCTTTTTGGCAGCTGTATGCGGTTTATTCATCTCTTCTTAGGGGTGTGGACCCCTTTGACCAGCCACAGGTGGAAAACAGCAAAAAGATTAGCTTTAATAAGAGGCTGCAGTACAAAGGGTTGCTATAATCACGCAAATCGCCTAAAATAACGGCGGAATGTCAAATCCCAAATATCAAATATCAAATGAAATCCAAATGCCAAAAGGTTAAAGTTTGCAGGTTTGGAGGTATTTGAAATTTGTCATTTGTAATTTGAAATTTTTATGATCCCCAGTATATACATAAACTTGGATGATGACGTCGCGCGAGTAGTTGCGAGGCTCAAGAAAACCCAGGCTGACAAGCTGGTTTTGGTTTGTCCCAAAAGGTGTCAGCTTTTTTCAGACAGCATAAATTTAAGGCTGCTTAAAAAACAGACCGACTTCCTCAAAAAAGAAGTTTATATTTTAACCATGGACGAGCGCGGCCAGCTTTATGCCAAAGAAGCGGGCTTTGGGCTTAAGTTTTTACCTAAAGGGAAAAACCCTTCGGCCTTTTCGGATATCCAGGTTCAGCATAAGCCGACTGCAGTTGAGCCCAAGGAATTTGGCGCAGCTTTGGCTGACAAAGTTAAAGAAGCAAAGAATTTTGTAAGCGAATTAGTCGCGTTGCCCAAAACTCAAACCCCTAAGCGAACGGAATTTAAAACCCAAGACCCGGCTAACTCAACAGCCAAAACGAGAAGCAATTTAAAGAAACCTTTGGCTCGTGCGCCTAAAATTTCCGAAGATTTAATGCTTCCTAAAAACAGCGTTGCGAACGAGTTTTTTGAGCATTCCGCCAGTTATCCCGCCGAAGAGTCGGAAAATATAAAAAAGCCAGGTCGGCGTTGGCTCTTTAGTTTAAGCCTGGCTGCATCCCTGATTGTCGTTATGGCCTTAATTTTTGTGGTTTTACCGGCGGCCGCAGTAGATGTCTATCCTAAAACTGAACCTGTAACCCGGGATTTTGACGTGAGTTTGGACCTTAACGCCAAGCAAGCTGATGAGACCCGGTTGGTTTTGCCTGCGTCAAAAGTCGAGCAAACGCTGGAAACCTCGGCAAAATTCCAGAGTCAGGGCAAAAAAGACGTGGGAGCAAAGTCGGCCGGTTCGGTAATAATATATAATTTTACGGGACAAATATTAAACTTGAAGGCTGCCACCACGGTAATTTCGGCTGGCAATAAAACTTATACCTTGGCTGAAGACGCCATGCAGATTAAGCCCACCAAGTACAAAAACGCGGTAACCAAGGAAATTGACCCCGCCAGCTTAAACAGCCCTTTTGAAATTTTGGCGCAGGCCGCGGGGGAAGATTCGAATTTGCCCGCCGGCGTTAGGATGGAAATAGCCAACCAAGTGTTCGGAAGCCGGCCGCAATTGGTATACGCAAAAACCGAAACACCGGTAAGCGGAGGGACTTCCAGGTTTTTATCGCTGGTTTCGGAAGGCGATTTGGCGGCGGCACAGGACCAGCTGGGCAAAAACCTGCTTTCCCAAGTTCAGCAGGCGTTGTCGGCAAGCCGTCAGCAATTAACTGAAAATTCTTACCGGCTGGAAGTTTTATCCTTTACGGCCGATAAGCAGGTTGGCACCGAAAGTCCGAGCTTCAACGCCACCCTCAAAGCCAAAGTTGTAGGCTTGGCTTTTTCTGAAGAAATGCTAAAAGAGTTGTTGGCCAAAAGAATCGGCCAAAATTTGTCGGAAAACCGCAAGCTAAGTTTGGGTAAAGATTTCAGCATGACTTATAAAATTAAAACCGTGGATTTAAATATTCCTTCTGCTGTTTTGAGCGTGCATTTTGAGGGGAAAACCCAAATGAAGGTGGAAACTCAAAAATTGCCGGAAAGTTTGTTGGGCAAAACCAAGAATCAGGCCCGCGACGTTTTGGAATCCATGCCGGAAATTGAACGTGTAGATGTTACTTTAAGCCCGTCATGGCAAAAAAACTTTCCCTGGTTTGTGGGAAAAATAAAAGTTAAGGTTATAGAATAATTTTTTCCTTTTATTTATGAGGTTTTTTGCTTGCCTCCATTTAGTTGACAAAAAAACTTTAATGTTATAGACTTATTGAAGTTTTAATGGAGAAAGATATTAATACTAGCACTCAAGACTTTAGGAAGTCTTCCCAAAAAAAGGATATAATAGAGCTTGAGGGCAAGGTCGTTGAGAACTTGCCTAATGCTGTTTTTCGTGTCCAACTACAGTCGGGGCAGGTTGTTTTGGGGCATTTGTCGGGGAAGATGAGGGTAAATATGATCAAAGTTTTACCCGGCGACAAAGTTATTATTGAAATGACCCCCTACGATTTAAGCAAGGGGAGAATTACCAGAAGATTAAGATAGATCGCAAATTCACCAATACCACAAATAGCACTAATTTTTTTCAAAAATAGAGATCTGAAATTAGTATTTGTGGAATTTGTGAAATTTGTGCATTAGTGATCACCTATGAAAGTAAGAGCATCAGTCAAGCCAATTTGTAAAAAATGCAAAGTAATAAAACGCTTTGGCAGGATTTATATTATTTGCGAAAATCCAAAGCATAAGCAGAGACAAGGCTGATAAACTGACAAGATTGACAAAATTGAACAAAAATAAACCGCAGTCAAAATTTTGTCAATTTAATTTAAATTTTTAAATTTTGTTCAATTAAATTATGGCTAGAATTGCTGGAATAAACATCCCCAACGAAAAAAGAATTGAAGCGGCTTTGCCGTACATTTATGGCGTCGGTTTGCCGCTCGCCAAAAAAATTCTTTCCGCGACAAACGTTGATCCTAACAAAAGGACCAAAGATTTAAGCGAAACCGAAGTCAACCGTATACGCGAATATATTGAAAAGAATTTTAAAGTGGAAGGTGAGCTTAAGCAGCAAGTCCTGTTGAATATAAAAAGGCTCAAAGAAACCGGTTCTTATCGAGGTTTACGGCACATAAGAGGCCTTCCGGTTAGGGGCCAGCGGACCAAAACCAATTCCCGCACCCGCAGGGGTAACGTAAGAAAAACAGCCGGGTCGGGTAGGAAAAACGCGTCGGAGAAAACCTAATCAAAATTACAAATTAACAATATAACAAAATAACATGTTATATTGCTATCTTGTTTAATTGTTAAATTAAATTAAATGGCTCAAGAAACAACCAACACAACTAAAGAAGTTATTGAGGAGACTCCTAAAACGGATGCCACTGCAGAAGCTCCAAAAATCAAGTCTAAGAAGAAAAAGTCCAAGGCTAAAGTCACTAAGGGCAAGATTTTTGTCAATTCCACTTATAATAATACTATTGTGTCGGTTACAGATATGGCCGGCAATGTTTTGTTATGGAGCAGCGCCGGTAAAATCGGTTTTAAAGGTTCCAAAAAATCCACTCCTTATGCCGGACAAAAGACTATGGAAGACGCCCTGGCTCGTTTAAAGGAGAGAGGCCTGACCGAAGTCGATATTTTTATAAAAGGCATAGGTTCCGGCAGAGAATCGGCAGTTCGAGCGCTTCAAGGCAGCGGTTTGGCCGTCTTAACCATTAAGGACCAGACACCCATTCCGCACGGCGGCGTAAGGCCAAAGAAGCCCAGAAGAGTTTAAACCTTAATTTTAGATAAGAGTAAAATTAGAATTTAATTATTTTTCGGATTTCTATATTCGAACTTAGAAATTATGCGTTATACAGGACCCAAAGCAAAAAAAGCCAGGCGATTTGGAATGGCATTCACCGCCAAAGACGCTAAGATCCTTCAAAAAAGGGGTTTTGCACCTGGGCAGCACGGCCAAAATAAAGCCAGAATTTCCGAATACGGCATGCAATTGCGCGAAAAGCAGAAAATGAAAATCAATTACGGCGTCCTGGAAAAGCAGTTCAGCAATTATTTTAAAAAAGCCTTAAGCCAGACCGGTGTAACAGGCGATAACTTGCTCAGGGCGCTTGAAATGCGTTTAGACAATGTCATCTACAGGCTTGGGTTTGCCGAAAGCCGGGCTCAGGCCAGGCAATTGGTATCGCACGGATTTTTTACTGTCAATGCAAAAAAGGTTGATATTCCTTCCTTTCAAACCAAAGTAGGCGATGTCATAAAATTCAAAGAGAACAAAAAGAAAAGCAAGTATGTGGAAGTTTTAAAAGAAAAGCTGAAAGGTATTCAGCCCGCAGAGTGGCTGGAGGTAGACAAGTCAGTCATGGTTGGGAAAGTGCTTACTTCACCTACGCCCGAAATGGTAGGAAACCAAATAAACACGCAATTGATTGTTGAACATTATAGCCGCACCTAATCTTTTAATCCTTCATCCTTAATTTTCGTTAAAGATTAAGGATTAAACATTAACTATATTAAAACTATGGAAGCAATTCCTCTTCCAAACCGCGCTAAAATTGAAGATTTGGGCGGAAATAAGTACAAGCTAATTTTAGAACCGCTATATCCAGGATATGGCGTTACTGTTGGCAATGCGTTAAGAAGGGTTTTGTTGTCTTCCATGCCCGGATCTTCCGTCACTGCGGTTAAAATCAAGTACGTTGACCATGAATTTTCAACAATCCCCAATGTGAAGGAAGATGTTATACAGCTTTTATTGAATTTAAAGCAGCTTAGGGTCAGGAGCTTTAGCACTGAGCCGGTCAGAATTCTCTTGAAGGCAAAAGGCGAAAAAGTTGTCACTGCAGCCGATATAAAAGAAACCGATCAGGTTAAGGTCATAAGCAAAGATTTGCACATCGCAACTCTTGACAACAAAAATTCCGACTTTGAAATGGAATTGGTTGTTGAGCAGGGTAAAGGCTATTTGCCGGTAGAGCAAAGGGAAAATCATAAGCCGGAAATTGGCATGATTGCTTTAGACGCAGTATTTACCCCGGTTAAGTCGGTATTTTTCGATATTTCCAACGTACGCGTAGGCCAGCTTACAAACTTTGACAAATTGGAAGTAGTTATGGAAACCGACGGAAGCATAGACGGCAATACCGCCATAAACATTGCAACCCATATTCTGGTTGACCATTTTTCCATGCTTTTTTCTGAACAGCCCGAAGGCGTTATCGAGAGACCCGAAGAAGCCGCTTTGCCCGGTGAAGGCGAAACAGCCGAAGTAGAAACGGTCCCAGGAGAAGACAATGAAATAACCGCTTCCACGCTTTCCACCCGCGCTAAGAACGCGCTTTCCAAAAACGGCATAAGCAGTATGAGCGCCTTAAGAGCATTAAGCAACGAGCAGATAGAGAATATTGAGGGCTTGGGCAAGAAAACCATTATGGAGATTATTGAGTTTTTAGGCCGATAAAATTATTGACAAAAGTTTACTCGGCAATTATGCTCTATTTATTTAATTTTTTTAAATTTTGTTGAATTAAATTATGCGTCACAGAAAAAAGCCAAAAATAGGTAAAGGCAACGACCAAAAAAGGAAGCTTTTAAGAAGCCTTGCTTCTTCTTTGGTGCTGTACGAAAAAATAACTACGACTTTAAAAAATGCCCGGGCGGCAAAATCCTACGCCGAGAAATTAATTACCCGCTCCAAAGAAAATAGCCTGCATAACCGAAGGATTTTAGCTTCAATGCTCAGCCCGATGGCCGCGAAAAAAGCCATTGAGGTCTTAGGCCCCAAGTACAAAGAGCGCAAAGGCGGGTATACCAGAATGGTAAAGTTAGTGCACCACCTGTCCGGAAATTCTAAGGTTTTACTGGAACTGGTGGAATAAACTGGCGCTTCGCGCCCCCGATCAACAAGAACGCGTTGTTACAAGTTTAATTTTAAATCCGCGCTATCTGCGTATCAGCGAAAATTTATGAAGTCACAAAAAATCACACTACCTAAAGTTAAAGAGGTAAAAAGGAGTTGGTACCAAATTGACGCCTCCTCGGCGACAATGGGCAGGGTTGCAAGCCAGATTGCCAACATCCTCAGAGGAAAGCATAAAAGGGATTTTACACCCCATATGGATATGGGTGATTTTGTGGTTGCCATAAACGCCGATGCGCCAAAATTTACAGGCAGGAAAGTTGACCAGAAAAAATATTTCCGCCATTCCGGTTATTTAGGTGGTATTAAATCAACCACCCTCAAAGTGCAACTGCAGAAAGAACCTACCGAAGTTTTAAAAAAAGCAGTGTTCAGCATGATTGACGATTTGAAGTTCAGGAAAAAAATCATGTCCAGATTAAAATTGGTAAAGGGGACTGAACATAATTATAAAATTGATAAGACTTTATAACATAATCTGAATTATCCAAAGATTAATGCCCGAAAAGTAAATATTCGGGACATTTGGATCCGCCTCTGGCGGGAATTCGGAACATTAGGATATATTAATGCCGACTAAAACCACCACAACCAAGCCCGCAATCAAAACAGTAAGAAAGCCTCGCGCTGCTAAGCCAAAAGTAGAAGAAGCCGCGCCGCACGCGGAAGCAAAGACTGAAAATAAAGCCCATCACGTTGCTAAGGGTAAGTACATTTTTGCAACCGGCAGGCGCAAAACCGCCATTGCCAACGTCAGGCTTTTTGAAGGCAGCGGCAAGCACGTGGTAAACCAAAAACCTTTTGAAGGTTATTTTGGTTACGGTTTCCACCAGGAAAAAGTCTTAAAGCCTTTTGATGTAACCGGTTTGGGAAAAAACTATTTTTTCACAGCCAGTATTTCCGGCGGCGGCAGCAACGCCCAAGCCGAAGCCTTAAGCCACGGCATTTCCCGCGCCCTTGCCGGCCTGTCCGACGATATAAAGAGCCTGCTTAAGAAAAACGGGCTGCTTACCCGCGACGACAGAGTAAAAGAAAGAAAGAAGCCCGGCTTAAAACGCGCCCGCCGCGCTCCCCAGTGGGCCAAACGTTAATTTTAAAACCGTTCCGCTGTAAGCGGGACGGTTTTTTTGTCGTTTATAGCAGGACAACGCATCTTTTCAGCGTTTCCGGTTATCCACTGTTACTTTGGGCAATAATTAGCGTATAATTTAATAGCAAAAATAAATTATAGTTAACCCGAGGTTTTAAATTGACCCCGGACGAAAGGAAAGCAATGAATCCATTCCCAAAATGGCTGGTAAGCGGCCTTGGCGGGCTGCTTATTGCCTTGGTCGCCTTAATGGTAATCGGCAAAGGCAATGAACTGAGTGCCCAGCTTAGAAACAAAAATCCCAAAAATACAATTTCCGTGAGCGCCGAAGGCAAGGTCCAAGCGGTGCCGGATTTAGCTACAGTAAACTTGGGCGTGTTAACCCAGGGTTCCAGCCCGGCAAAAGTCCAGGAGGACAACACTCTTAAGGTAAATAAAATAATCGACTACATAAAGCAGCAGGGGATTGGCAAGGATGAAATTTCCACCTCGCAATTTAATATCTATCCCCAATATGATTATTCCAACGGCCGGAATAATATTATTGGCTACCAATTAAACCAAACCATAACGGTAAAAGTTAAGGGCGTGGACAAAACCACCGACGTACTGGGCAAAATACTGCAGGGAGCGGTTAACGAGGGCGCGAACGAAATAAACGGCGTGTCTTTGGGGTTTGACGATCCGGACAACTTAAGGCAAGAAGCGCGCAAACAGGCTATAGAAAAAGCCAAAGCCAAGGCCCAGGATCTGGCCCAAGCTGCAGGCTTGCGCCTTGGGAAAGTGGTAAGCGTTTCGGAATCGGGCATGGGCGGCTATCCGACGCCAATGTATGCAGAATACGGCATGGGTTACGGCGGTATGGACTCGGCTCAAGTGAAGGCGGCAGCCCCAAATGTTGAACCAGGCAGTCAAGATGTAATTGCAAATATGACTGTTGTATTTGAAGTTAAGTAGCAAAGGTTTTTTGCAAGATGACGGTCTTCTTGCTTTAGCAAGAAGACCGTCATCTAAATAAGTAGGATAAAATTAAAACAATCCCGCATTTTGCGGGATTGTTTTAATGCTCTAAGCAAGCTCATAAGCCGAATTCTGTTTCTTCCGCCAAAGGCGGATCGCCGAAATTAAATAAATAATCTTGGCGAAATAATCATCTCTCTGCCCATTCGATTGCTCGGAAGGGTCAAGCAGCCTACCAAATTTGGCCTTGCACTCAAGTAAGGATTTAGCCGTTTCACCCGCGATATTTCTATCACGGCTCACCCTATGCCGTATATCTTCCTTTTCGGGAAAATTCGGGTATAGGGTGTCTTTAGCCTTTCGGCCAAAGACGTTTCTGTTCGCACCTCGAGGATTACTCCAGACGGGCGTTACCCGCTACTAATTTTGAAAACTCTATAGAGGTTCTCAAAGGAGTGTTCGGACTTTCCTCCCAGCCCTTTGAATAGAGCTGGGCGATTATTCGACTTGCTTAGAGCCAGTCGAATATTATCATATAATGTTGCTTTTGTCAACGAAAAATGGTATAATTTTAAGTGTTTATAGGGAAATATGCAAGTGTTTATTGCATTTTTTTGCTATTATTATTTCCTTTGCTAATTAATCTTTTCAATAGTTTGGAATAAATGAAACGTTCTGAGTTGGCCTTTAATATGGCTTCCATCCCGGTTGATGCTTGCATGCTTTTGTTTGCAGGACTGATATCTTTTTATTTGCGCGAGCGATCTACTAAGCTCGTGGGTCCGATTTTATTCCAACTAAAACTGTCCGACTTTTTGTCGGTTTCCTATAAGCTCATACCTATCCTGCTTATAATATTTGCCATTCTCGGACTTTATAATTTAAAAGGCACCCGCAAGTTTTTTACCGAGTTTGGGCGGGTTGCCGTGGCGGTTTCCTTGGGCCTGCTTATCGTCATGCTCCTTTTCTTTTTTGACCAGACAATCTTTCCATCGCGTTTTATTATTCTTGCCACGTGGGTATTGGGTATATTTTTTGTCACTTTTGGCCGCCTGACGCTTAAGGCCTTCCAAGAGTTTGCTTTTTCCAAACATATTGGCTTGCATAGGCTTGTTTTAATCAATGGCGCCGGCAGTGATGCCCGTATAATTGAGAATTTTTTCAAAAATAAAGCATACGGTTACGAGGTTGTAAAGGAACTGGAATTTAATTCGCAAATTTTCGGTATTTTGCAAGACTTGCATGCCCGGCAGAAAATTGACGAAATCTTGCAGGCCAATCCTACTTTAAGCGACGAACAAAATTTGAAGTTAGTGGAGTTTTGCCGGAACAACGGCTTGCGTTATTGCTTTGTGCCAAATTTGTTTAATGTCCAGCGGGGCGCTGTAGAAACCACCGATTACAATGGCATGCCCATAATTAGCTTAAAAAATACCCCGCTTGACGGCTGGGGCAAAGTCGCAAAAAGGATTATGGATATTGTTTGTTCGATCATTTGCCTAATTCTGACCTCGCCATTTTTTTTGCTAATCGCTATTGCCATAAAAATAGACAGCCGGGGGCGGGTAATTTATTCCGCCACCCGTGGCGGCAAAAATCGCGACTTTAAGTTTTATAAATTCCGGACCATGTTCAGCCATATGTCGGTAGGGGATGCTTACGGCGGGCAGAATGCCGAAAAATTAAGGCGCGAGCTTTGGAAAAAAAATAACCGCGGCGGCGAAGAGGGGCCATTTCTTAAAATAAAAGAGGATCCGCGCGTAACCAGGGTGGGGCGCTTTTTAAGGCGGACAAAGTTGGATGAAATTCCGCAATTTTGGAATGTTTTTTTGGGACATATGAGTATGGTCGGGCCGCGGGCCCATGTTTTGGACGAGGTCGAAAGGTACAGGAGCAGGTACATGAGAATGTTTTCCATAAAGCCCGGAGTTTTTGGGCTGTCTCAAATAGCGCAGTTTAATTGGCCCGATCTTCCTTTCGAGGAGGAGATTAGGCTCAACACACATTATATAGAAAATTGGTCGCTGTGGTTGGACTTAAAAGTATTGGCTAGAATGTTTTGGCTTTTGTTTTTTTCTAAAAAACCAAAAGGAGATTACTAAAAGACTCAATTATTTATCCGACGTGCATATGAAAATTGCTCTTGTTCATGACTCCATTACCCAATCCGGAGGGGCGGAGAGAGTGGTGGATTGTTTGCATGAGGTTTTTCCTGAGGCTCCGGTTTATACGTTGGTGATGGATCGCAAACTGGCCGCCCGTTACGCCACTTGGGATATTCGTACTACTTGGCTTCAGCCCCTTTATAATTTTTTGCCTAAACTTCAGTACTGGCTCTTTTTTATTCCATGGGCAGTGGGCTCTATTAGAATTAAGGATGTAGAGGTGGTGATATCGTCTTCATCGGGTTTTGCAAAGAATATTCGGGTTGCAAAAAATGTCTGCCATGTAAATTATTGCCATACGCCTTCCAGATTTTTATGGATTGATAAAGATTACATTAATCAAGAAGTTAAGTGGTTTTTTAGGCCCGGTGTTAAATTGTTCTTATGGTGGATGAAAAAATGGGACTCCAAGGGCTCCAAAACGGTAAATATTTTCATTGCCAATTCCAAAGAAGTTCAAAAGCGGATTGCCGAGGTTTACAGTCGGGACTCGGAAGTAATTTATCCCGCTATTGATACCGATTTTTGGAAACCGACCCAAGCCAAACAAAACTATTTCCTAGTCGCAGGCCGTCTGCAGGCGCATAAGAGAATAGATTTTATAGTCGAATGTTTTAACGAGTTAAACCTGCCGCTTCATGTGGTTGGCACCGGAAGGCAGGAAAGCTATTTGAAGTCAATTTCAGGTCCCAACATTAAATTTTTAGGATACGTATCTGATGATAAATTAAGAGACGAATATAGCGGCGCAATTGCCTTTATTTATCCTCAGGTGGAAGACTTCGGCCTGATGCCCCTGGAAGCCGCTGCCTGCGGCACTCCCACCTTAGCCTTCGCCCGGGGCGGTGCTTTGGAAACGGTAATTTCGGGTGTAACCGGGGAGTTCTTTGAAAGTTACAATAAATTAAAAGTAAAAGAAATAGTTTTAGATTGGCAACAGACGAAGTATAAACAAGAGGAGTTATGGAACCAGGCTTTAAAATTTAACAAAGACGCATTTAAAAATAAGATTCACAATTTGATTGACAGTTTACATCTTGCGCGGCCGCGCAAGATGTAAACTAAAATTTTTGTCCTTATTTCATATTGTAAAGAAATGAAAATCGCCGTTGATTTAAGAAGTTTGCAAACCGGTTCGGTTTCCGGAGTGGAGAATTATACTTTGAATCTTATCGAGCGGCTTTTGGAAATGGACAAAGCTAATACCTATGTGCTGTTTTATAATTCTTTCAGTCCGTTGGAACTAAGAGACTTGAATTTTGTAAATGTTAAAACCATTAGAACCACATACCCCAATAAAATTTTAAATATTTTTTTTAAGTTTAAAATCCTTAGCTTGGAAGACTTAATTGGGCCATTTGATGTGCTGTTCATGCCAAATTTAAACGTTATAAATATCAGCGAAAAGGCGAGGCTAGTGGTAACCGTCCATGACCTTTCTTTTATTAAATTCCCCGAATTTTACGATCTTAAAAGGCGGTTGTGGCATCATTTTTTAGGAGTGGGTAATTTATTTAAGCGGGCCGATTTACTGCTGGCGGTTTCTAAATACACCAAGGAGGATATGGAAAAAATTTTTCATTGCCCCGAAAGTAAAATTAAAGTAGTCTACCCAGGTGTAGACCAAGCGGTTTTTAACAGTAATATGCCACTGTATAAGTTACGAGCCCTCAGGAATAAGTACGATCTGCCTGGTGAGTTTTTTTTATTCTTGAACACCCTTGAACCGCGTAAAAATTTAATCAAGCTCGTTAAAGCTTTCGAATCGTTGAATTCCGGCACCCACTTGGTAATTGCCGGAAAGAAAGGCTGGAAGACCAGATCAATACTTAAAAAAATTGCCAATAGCCCCAAAAGAAAGCTAATCCGTTATTTAGGCTACTTTGACGAGGCGGATAAACCTGCGTTATTCAAAATGGCCAAAGCGCTTTTATACCCTTCGTACTATGAAGGCTTTGGCTTCCAAGCTTTGGAGGCAATGTCTGTCGGCACTCCCGTTTTGGCAACCCAAGTTACTTCGTTGCCTGAAGTTGCGGGTGATGCGGCTTTGCTTATAAATCCGTATAATGAACAAGATTTGGCAGCAGCCATGAAAATCTTGGAAACAGACGAAAAGCTAAGGGTGGGCCTAATTAACGGAGGGCTGCAAAGAGCAGGGGGCTTTACCTGGCAGAACAGCGCCCGTCAAGTATTGACTCATCTTCAATCATTAATAAATTAATATGCGTATTGGCATAGATTTCAGAATGGCGGGTATAGAAAACGGCGGCCTGGGCAGGTATGTTTTTGAGCTGACACGGGCGCTTTTAGCGGCGGATGCGGTAAACGAGTATGTTTTATTTTGCCGAAATACCGAACAGGCTAAAACTTTATCGGGTTATAAAAACGTGCAGATTGCCAAAGCGGACTATAGGCACTATTCTGTTTCAGAGCAGCTTTTTTTCCCGCGCATCCTTAATCGTTATAGATTAGACTTGGTCCATTTTCCAAATTTTAATGTGCCACTTTTATATAAGCGCCCGTTTATAGTTACCATCCATGATTTAATCCACCATAAAATCGGCGGGGTAAAAAAAACCAACTGGGCGCACTTTTGGGCCTACAAGAAAGTCATTGAACATGCTGCTAAAAATTCCAAATCCATAATCACGGTCTCCGAGTGTTCCAAACAGGACATTATTAATGAGCTAAAGGTTCTGCCAAGCAAGGTAAAGGTTATCTACGAGGGTATCTCTTTGCGCCCGCCGGTTGATGAAAATAAAGTCGCTCAAGCTAAGGCCAAGTACTTTCTTGAAAAACCTTATTTTATGTTTGTGGGTGTACTGCAGAGGAACAAAAATTTATCGGCCTTAGTGGAAGGTTTTGCCGACTTTCAAAAAAAATTAGGGAACAGCTTCCATTTATTAATAGTGGGCAAAGCTGACCCGCATTACCCGGACATAAAAACCCAATGCCTATTGTCGCCGGCCGCGCAAGATTTGGTTTTCGTCGGCGCAGTGGACGATGAGGATCTAAAATCTTTGTATGCCGGGGCCCAAGGCTTTGCTTCCGCATCGGTTTTGGAAGGCTTTGGCCTGCCCGGACTTGAGGCTGCAGCTTTTGGCGTACCGTTGGCTGTTTCCAATATCCCAGTATTCAATGAAATTTACGAAAACGCAGCCATATATTTTAACCCTAAAAATCCAGCTGAAATTTCCCAGTGCTTAAAGCTTTTGTCCATGGACGAAAAATACCACGCCCAAGTTTCTGAAAATGCGCGAAAAAGAGCTTTGTTTTTTAATTGGCAAAAATGCGCAGCGGAAACTTTGCTTGTTTATAAAAGTGTCATAAATTAAATTTGCCGCTGTTGAATAAATGACAACATTTAAAATTATTTTGGCCGGCGGGGGAAGCGGAGGGCCGGTCGCGCCACTCTTGGCCGTACATTCAGAAATTAAAAAATCGCATTCAGATGCGCGATTTTTGCTTGTGGGCACAAGAAGCGGGCCGGAGCGGCGCATGGCTGAGGCCGCAGGAATTAGTTTTATTCCGATCATTTGCGGCAAATGGCGGCGATACTTTAGTGTGCATAATTTTCTGGCGCCCTTTTTAACCTTTGCCGGGTTAATTTCGGCAATTTTTCTGTTAAAAAAATTTAGGCCTAATGTAGTTTTTGGCGCCGGCAGCTTTGTACAAGTGCCAATAATTTGGGCAGCTTGGATTTTAAGAATTCCCGTCGTTATCCATCAGCAGGATATTTACCCGAGCCTCGCAAATAAACTAACGGCTTGGGCATCGGACCAAGTTACAGTCAGCTTTGAAAAATCCTTGACCGATTTTTCGGCCGGAGCAGGTTTGTTTTACAAGGCGCGTGCTGGCGAAAAAGTTGTCTTAACCGGCAATCCTTTTAGAGAAGAACTTAAAGGTGTTTCCAGGCAACAGGGCCTAAAACATTTTAAGCTGAAAAACAATATGCCAGTGCTGCTGGTATTGGGAGGAGGAACCGGTTCGGATTTTATAAACAATCTCACGGACCGTGCGCTGCCCGAATTGGCCAAATTTGTGCAGATACTGCATTCTTATGGGGGCAGAAAAACCCGCAACCCGGATAAACACGAAAACTACCATCCGTATCCCTTTATTTTAAGTATGGGCGAGGCTTATGCTGCTGCCGATTTTGTGCTCACACGCGCGGGCCTTTCCACCATTACCGAATTGTCTAATTTGGGTAAAGTCAGTATAATAATTCCCATGCCCGGCACGCACCAGGAATATAATGGGTTTATTTTAGATAAGCTTAAGGCGGCATTGGTGTTGAGGCAAAAAATAGTCACGCCCGTAATTTTAATAAAGCTGCTTAAGGCTCTAATGTTTGATATAAAGACTCAAAAAATTATTGCGGAAGGAGTAGCCGGTATTATGCCAAGAAACTCGGCAAAAAAAATATCCCAGATTATTATTGACCTTGCACAAAGACATGCAAAAGAATAGGCCTAAAATCGGTCTCGCATTATCGGGTAGCGGTAATCGCTCTGCTTTTTATATAGGATTTTTAGAAGAGTTGGAGCAAGTTGGCATTCGTCCCGATTATATTACCGCATGCAGCGGTGGGTCAATTGTAGTAGCCGCCTTTGCCGCCGGGAATTTGAAGCTGTTAAAAAAAGATTTTTTATCTATGACCAAGCAGGATTTAGTTAAGCTGATTACTTCCAAGCGCGGCAAGGGTGGCATTTTTTCTCTCGACCCCATGGAGGAAGAATTGCGGCGCTATACCAACGGATTGACTTTCGAAAATTCGCACATACTTATGAGTTTCATTGCGGCAGACTTGGAGTCTGGCCAAATAGTGGAATTGGCCATGGGAGATGTTGCGCGCGCGGCGCGTATTTCGTGCACCATGCCCGGCGTATTTGAGCCGGTAAAATGGGGCAATCAAACACTGGTAGATGGGGGATTGCTTTGTATAGTTCCGCTCGAGGCCCTCAAAAAATTCCCCGCCGACATTACCATTGGCGTAGATATGCGGACCACGCCCAATATTTTTACCGCAACGCATATAAACATAAAAAGATTCGCCAACTGGGTCAAGAAAATGTTTTTTATTGACGAATTAAAAGGCATTTTTTATTCCAGCCAAAACGGCTACGGTGTAAAATTCGGCACTTTTTCCATCCTTGGGCGCAGCCTCGATTTAGTCATCGAAGCAAGAAATCAGCAGCTTAAGGAAGACAGGACCTGCGACTTAATGATTGAGCCCGATTTTCCCATATTGGGCAAAACGGATATTTCCGAAAACGCCATGCAGTACTACTATGAAATGGGCGTCAAGACCGCTCAGCAGTATTTGCCCGAAATTCGTTCGTTAATTAACTCTAAGTCCTCGGTTTCTGTAAACGCGTAAATCAATTTTAATAAGCATTGGACCACATCAAAAAAGCACGTTAAATAGCCGCATATATAAATTTATGATCGAAAATTCTCAGCTAGAAGAAATTCTTTCGCAAGATTCAGCCAAAGCTTATTTTATTGGCATGGGCGGCATTGCCATGTCTGCTGCCGCCAGCATAGCAATGGAAATGGGCCTTCAGGTAGAAGGCAGCGATGCGACCGAAGTTTATGCGCCGGCCAGCGATGTGCTCAAGTCTTTTGGCTTAACGCCTCATTTGGGTTACAATGCGCAAAATATTTTAAATTCCCAAGCAGACTTATTTGTGCTTTCGGCGGGGGAAGGTCCGCAAAATCCGGAAGTTGATTGCATATTAAAAAATAATTTTCCTCGCGTCGGTTTTCCGCAGCTTTTGCGCCTGCTCGCCGAAGACAAATTAAGGGTAGTGATTGCCGGCACTCACGGCAAGACCACCACTACCGGGCTTTTAGGCCATATTTTAAAAAATATTGATGGTAGCTCTTTTTTAGCCGGGGGCGTGCTTGTAAATTATGGACAAAATTTCCATCTTGGCCAGGGGCACTATTTTATTTTTGAAGGGGATGAATATAAATCGGAATTCGACGACCCGACGCCCAAATTCCACTATTACGAGCCTGATATTTTAATTCTAACAAACCTGGAATTTGACCACCCAGACCTGTTTGCGTCTTTTGAGGACCTCAAGCGAGAGTTTGAGCAGTTAATTGCCAATCTCCCCCCCGACGGTTTGATTGTTTACAATGCCGATAATGTCCATTTGTCACAGCTGGTTAGGGCTTCAGAAGTGGCCAGCGTAAGCTTTGGTATAGACAATGAGGCCGATTACAAAGTTGAGCAAATCCAGTATGACCAAAATTTTACTTCTTTTGAAGTATTAAATAAATTTTCCAAAAATGTTTCTTCCAGCCTGCTTGGCCTGACCGAACAGTATAAAATTCAGTTGCCGGGAAAACTTAACGTTTACAACGCTTTGGCAGTTGTGGCAGCCTTGCGGGCCCTGGGGTTTTCCGAGGAAGATATCCAGCTTGATTTGCTCTCTTTTAAAGGCATAAAACGCCGTTTTGAGGTTGTGGGATCGAAAAGTGGCGTTACCCTTATAGACGATTATGCGCATCACCCGACAGCGGTAAAAGAAACGCTGGATGCCGCCCGCCTGCGCTACCCTCAGGCAAAAATCTGGGCGATATTTGAACCTCATACCTTTTCCCGCACCAAAGCGACGCTGGAGGAATTGGCTCAGGCATTCGATTCTGCGGATGAGGTTTTAATTTCCGAAATTTATCCCGCTCGCGAAAAAGTTTCCGAAGCCACTATAGATTCAGCAAAGGTCATTGAAGTTATAAAAGAGCATAATGCTAAATTCCAAATCAAAAATGGGGTTAGAAAAGTGGATAGCAAATCAAACGCGATTAAAATTTTAAAAGATGAACTTAAGCCCGGCGATGCGGTAGTGGTTATGGCGGTTGGTGAATTCAACCGACTATCTTATGAGTTAAAAGAAATTTTATAAACATTCTCACATTCTCAAGAATGTGAGAATGAATTTTATGGACATTTTAAAGAATGTTGGGTTATCGCAATATACAACCTTTAAAATCGGCGGGGAAGCCGACTATTTTTGCGTAGTGAAAGACCAATTCGATGCGCTGACGGCTTACGAGTTTGCCCGCAGCAAACATCACGAAGTATTTATTTTGGGCGGTGGCAGCAATTTGCTCATAAGCGACAAGGGTTTTGGAGGGTTGGTTATAAAAGTTGAAAACAGCGGTATAGAAGTTGTATGTGAAAACGATACAGAAGTCGTTTTAAAAGTAGCGTCGGGCGAAAAATGGGACGCTGTGGTTAGTTTTGCAGTAAATAACGGGTGGTGGGGCGTGGAAAACCTTTCGCACATTCCCGGAAACTGCGGCGCCATTGCCGTACAGAATGTCGGGGCCTACGGCCAGGAAGCTTCGAAGGTTATAAAGTCGGTTACGGTTTTTGACCGCGACACTCACCAAATTTTGGAGTTGGAAAACAGCAGTTGCAATTTTGGTTATCGTTCGAGCATTTTTAACACTGCGCAAAAGGGCAAATATATAATTTTCTCCATAACGTTTGTACTTTTAAAATCCCCCCGGCCGGTTTTGTCTTATAGGGATTTAGCCAAAAAATTTGAAGGATTTAACCCTTCTTTGCAGGAAATTAGGTCCGCTGTTACGGAAATCCGCGATGCCAAGTTTCCATATCCTACGGAAGCGCGCTTGGGCAACGCGGGGTCGTTTTTTAAAAATCCAGTAATGGACGAAAAGGAATTGCTTAAACTCAAAGAAGTTTTGGCCTCGGTTTTTGGGTCCGAAAAAGTCGCCCTTTTGGAGAGTAAAATTTTTAAGGAAGGGAGGAAAATCAAAGTCCCCGCGGCTTTTTTAATGGAAATTTGCGGCCTTAAAGATTTAAAATATGGAGGCGCAAAAATTAATCATAACCAACCCTTAGTCATAGTTAATGAAGAGGGCAGGGCCACGGCTTTGGATGTGTTGGGCTTGGCCAAAAAAGTCATTGCGACTGTCTATGAAAAGTGCGGCGTTAAGTTAAAACTTGAGCCGGAGCTGGTGGGTTTTTCCCCAAGCGAACTTGAAGGTGTGATATAATATAAACAAGCTAAAACATTAATTTATTGAGCTGGATTAAATTTTAGGTTAATCCTATCAATTATGTAATTTTTACAGTGAACATCAACATCAAAGCTACTAAAACAACTCTCACACCTTCCATAAAACAGTTTGTGGAAGATAAAATCCAGTCATTGGAGACTTTTATAAAGTCGGAAGACAAAATTCGTGTTGAACTGGAAGTCGACAAAAAACACAGTTCGGGCAAAATCTACCGAGCGGAAGTTGATATTCAGCCGCACGGGCACTATGCCGAGGCTTTTGCTGAAGATTTTTATGCCGCGTTTGATTTGGTAATGCCCAAAATAAAAGAACAGCTGGCAAAGCAAAAAGACAAGCGCGTTTCCCTTAGGCGCCGCGGTCGCTAGCCCCTCAAACCTTTTGCACTACTGTACCTGCCTGCCCTGCCTACCGGCAGGCAGGCGGTAGGCAGGCTAGTGCCGTTTCATTTTAATTATGTCGATTGTCAGATTTTCAAACTCCTCTAAAATAAATTAATTTAAGGGATATTGGCCGTCAGGTTTAAAATGAAACGGCACTAGTACACTAAAACAGTCTTATTTGTAAAATTTTTCCAAAACCAGGCGGAAACCACCTTTTTTGTTTGCCAATTCGCGGGCGCCGCGATTAACGGTCGCCACACTCACCTTGAGCTGTGTGGCAATTTCGCGATGTGGGACCGCGGCCTGGAGCCTCTTGATGATTTGCCAGCGGACGGCCAGTTCGCGGTATTCGGCGGGTGACAGTATATCAAATAAAAATTCCCTCATCAGAGCCTTGTCTTTGCCAATTTTGCCCACCAATCCTTCTAGTTCTGCCCCATATTCGTGTTTATATTGCATATTTTTTCTTTTGCTTTAGTGTACTAGTACACTAGAACATGCGGATCTTCGCGTCAACTGTGGATAATTAGATCTATTTTTTGCAATTTGGATGTTTCAGCGTACTAGTACGGTGTTGACAATGGGACGCAGAGAGAGTATGTTTTATTCATATGGAAAATTTGGTGGCTAAAAACAATATTGCAGTTTGGTGGGGTTTGCAGACTTTCGCAAAGCCCGGTGTTTTTAGCTGACTTTTTCAGTCTCCCGATAGTTGCTTTTAACCACCTTTTGGCTTTTTGCGAAAGGTGGTTTTGTTTTGGCTGTTTTTAACATCTCGATCAAATTTGCGTATTAGCCTGCCTGCTGGCAGGTATGCTAATGCAAATGGATGTTGTTGGCAGCCAGCACAAATCCACATGGCAGGATAAACAAGCGTGCTGGCTTGCCTGCAAAGAAGGAGGTGCGATGTACTACATCGCGCAGCAGCCGTCGCCAGTGGCGACCGCAAGACTTAAAAACGCTGGGTATGGGCGGGAAGGGGGCGAACTGGCGGCTCATCAGGTTAGCGGGAATTCTGTAACCGTGACCTTCGTTGAAACGGGTTTTTTTGGCGGCTTAACCCGTCATACAATGTCTGGCGAAGAATTTAAGCGCAACTTCGCCGTTATCCGCAACAAGAGGGCCAAACGCTAAAAGCGTTTCGGCCCTCTTTCCACATCAGCATGCACGTTTTAACGTACTAGTACAGTAGTGCAAAAGGCGCGGGGGTGGGGAGGGTTATGGGTATATTTACCCTTTTTAGTTTACTTGGAGCATGTAGGGAGGGTTTGTGCCCAGTTGGGTGCTTTATAGTTACTGCTTGAGAGAATGTAATTTATTGAGTTTTTAGGCTCGATAAATCGAGCGACTACAAGATCATTGGAAATTGAAATTATAATTATAATGTTGATTGCTATTGACAGCATTGGTCGGGCTGGTATAATACAGTAAGTATGAATAAATTATCGCAAAATTTCTGGTATTTCTTTTATTTTTTTACTGGCCTGCTTGGAACCAGGAATTTTGAGTTTAATCCACAGATACACATATTGCACAGATAACACTGAACAAAGGATTCAACGTAAAACTCCCGGCTTCAAGCGAAGCCGGTTTTTTGTTTACCAATACAATATAATAGCAAACAATCCGCCGAAGCGTCTGGCGTAGGCGGGTGTTATTTGGGGACGTAGTTTAGTTGGTTAGAACGCCGGCCTAAAAAACCGGAAAGGCAGGTTCGAATCCTGTTGTCCCCGCCAAAATACCCCCGCTTAGCGGGGGGAGAAGGAGGGGCTTATGGAATGCCCTAATTGTAAAAAAAAGCTCATCGAAAAAGGGGATCGGGCCCTGTGTCCGAAGTGCCCTTTTCGAAGAGAAAAAAAATTGGTTGCTAACTGGCAACCGAAACTACAGGAAAAAAAGTGATGGGATTTGCCATTTGGCGCAAGGAATTTGGATCTCTATCTTTCGGTAGTTCTCGATAAACTCGAACACTACTCACGAACACGGAGAGCATTTTCCTAGCCCCAAAAGGCCAAGCTTTGTTATCCAGGAAAGGAGGCGGTATGTACGAACCGTACCGTAACCCCGAGGTAGAACGGGGCGCAATACTATTCTACCGGCCGGAAACTTAATGTTTCCGGCTCTTTTCTTTTTAACCTGAATTAGGTATAATTTATTGGCATTTATTATTTAAGGGATCCCCTCACTCATCCTCGGATGCACTCGGATTCAAGGCCTGGGATGACAACAAAAGCTAATGTCTTTTTTATCCAAACTATTCGGCGGTGAATCGCCCGCTATCGACAAATACCAAAAAGAACTTGACGCGGTCAATGTTTTTAAAAGTGAAGTTGAGAAATTGACACAGGAAAAAATTCAAGAAGAAGTAGCAAGTATCAAGGGTCAAGTATCAAGCTTAAAGACAAAAGAAGAAATAAAAAACAAGTTGAAAGAAGTTAGGCCACGCGTGTTTGCTTTAGTCAGGGAAGCGGCCAAAAGAACCATAGGCCAGACGCATTATGACGTGCAAATTGTCGGCGGCCTGGCTTTGTCGGACAACCGCATAGCGGAAATGAAGACCGGCGAAGGCAAAACACTCACTGCCACGCTGCCTTTAGTCTTGTATGCTTTGGCAGGCAAGGGCGCGCATTTGGTAACCGTCAACGACTATTTAGGCCGGTGGCAAGCCTCCCTTATGGGCCCGATTTTCCATTACTTGGGCTTAACTGTTTCTTCCATCCAGCATGAAGCTTCTTTTTTATATGATCCCACTTACCAACCCGAGGCGGAAGAACTCGAAAAGCTGGAAGGCCAGACCGAAGGTTTGGTAATGGATGTAAAGCACATGAGGCCGATTGCGAGAAAAGAGGCCTATGCTTCCGACATAACTTACGGCACCAACAACGAATTCGGTTTTGATTATTTGCGGGACAATATGGCCCAGCGGGCCCAAAGCATGGTCCAAAGGCCTTTGTTTTTTGCCATTGTCGACGAAGTTGACTCAATTTTAATTGACGAAGCCAGGACGCCGCTTATAATTAGCGCGCCCGATACAGACCCGACTGACAAGTACGTGCAGTTTGCAAAGCTGGTTGGTCAGCTAAACGAAGGCGAGCACTATTCCGTAGACGAAAAACACAAAGCCGCGAGTTTGACCGATTCCGGCATTAACAAAATTGAAGAAATTTTGCGCGTGCCCAATATTTACGACACGAGCAAGGGCGTGACCACCATCCACCACATAGAGCAGGCTTTGCGTGCCAAAACTTTGTTTAAAATTGACCGCGACTACGTAACGCGCAACGGGGAAATAGTGATTGTGGACGAATTCACCGGCAGGCTCATGTTTGGCCGGAGGTATTCCGAAGGCCTTCACCAGGCCATAGAAGCCAAGGAGGGAGTAAAAATCCAAGCCGAAAGCAAAACTCTTGCCACTATTACTTTTCAAAATTTGTTTCGCCTTTACGATTTTTTGTCCGGTATGACAGGTACGGCTAAAACCGAAGAGGAAGAATTTTTCAAAATTTACCGCCTGCAGGTGGAAATTATCCCCACTAACCGGCCGATGGTAAGGAACGATGCGGCCGATGTGGTCTATAAAACCGAAAAAGCAAAATTTGAAGCCATTGCCAAAGAAGTCGCACTTAGGCATAAAAAAGGCCAGCCGATTTTGATTGGCACGGTCAGCATTGCCAAGAACGAACTTTTGGCCGATGAACTTAAAAAACAGGGCTTAAGTTTTGAGCTTTTAAATGCCAAAAACCACGAACGTGAAGCGCATATTATTGCCCAGGCAGGACGGCTTGGAGCCATTACTTTGGCTACCAACATAGCCGGTCGCGGCGTGGACATTCTTTTGGGCGGAAATCCCATTGACCAGGAGGAAGCCAAAGCTGTGCGTGAGGCAGGCGGCCTGCACGTTTTGGGGACCGAGCGGCATGAATCTCGTAGGATCGACAACCAGCTTAGGGGCCGCGCAGGACGCCAGGGCGACCCGGGTTCTTCGCAGTTTTTCGTTTCCATGGAAGACGACCTCATGAGGCTTTTCGGCGGCGAACGGATGAAATCCCTCATGACGACTTTAGGCATACCCGACGACCAGCCCATAGAAGCCAAAATGGTTTCCCGCTCCATTGAATCGGCGCAAAAAAAGATTGAAGGCCTAAATTTTGACACCCGCAAGCACGTCTTGGAATTCGACGATGTATTAAACCATCAACGCAATATTATTTATAAAATTCGCAGGCGCTATTTGCCCGGCTATGAACCGAAAGTGGACGAAGCCGGCCAACCGTTTGACCTTAAAAAAGAAATTTTGGAAATTGCGCGTGAGGAAGTAAGTAATTTGGTATTGAGTATACTTAATGCCGAAGTTCCGTCCGAAAATAAGGCTTCCCAGGTTGACGAAGTAATTAAAGCGCTTGGGTCAATTTTTACAGTCCCCGAAGAGCTTAAAAGTAAAATTAAGGACGAATTTCCAAACGCCGCGGACAGGGAATTTGCCATAACGGATGCAACTCTGGTGGAACTGGAAAAATTCTGGGATGCAAAGGCGCAAGAATTCACGAAAGAAGGCTTTGAAAGCGTGGCACAGTATATAGCACTTCAAAATTTGGACGCCTTATGGATGGAGCACTTGGATACCATGGACCATCTGCGCGACAGCGTAAGGCTTCGCGGCTACGGTCAAAGGGACCCGTTGGTGGAATACAAAAAGGAAGGCTTTGGCATGTTCCAGAGGCTGGTGAAGGAAATAAACCGGCAAATAGTCTTTACAATTTTCAAAGTTAATATTCAAGTTAATCCAAATGTCCCTGCTCAGGAAGTCCAAATGGTGACAAATAGGACAGATACGACAAATACGTCGAATAGGACCAATGAGAATGTCGGCCGCAACGATCCCTGCCCATGCGGCAGCGGGAAAAAGTGGAAGAAATGCGGAATGCAAAATACCCAGGAACACCAAATAAATATGGCCAAAGGCACCAGTCAAAAGCATGCGGCCAAGGTGGGAGGGTAGCTATAAAAATGCCCGGACAATAATATGGAAAAATATACTATCGAAATTGAAACTTCAGCGGGCTGGATACAATATCACAGCATTATGCGGCCGGGACAAGAGAGAGCTAAAATAATCCTTAAAGAATTACAGGATAAGTTTCCCAGTTCAAAATTTAGAATTGTGGTGTGGGAGGGGAAAGAAATTTAGAAATTTAAATTAACATAAATCTTTAATCTTAAATTTAATATCTAATTTATGTCACACGATTACCTCAAAAAAGAACCGTCAAAAACCGAAAAAATGCTTTACGAGCTCGCTATGAACCAGAACCAAATGCAAAAAGGCTTATGGTCCACTTCCACGGTGGCAATGGCTGCAGCAATTGCCGCAAAAATTAAGCCGGAAGAGTTGGCGGCATTAATTGTCGATGACGCGAAAATCAAAGAATTCAGCGAAAAAGTAAACGAAGTAATAAAAAAATTGGAGTCGGAAAAGCATGCGGGCCACGAGCATGCAGCTGAAGTAGAAAAGAAGAACACTTAAAGGAAATTTAGGAGACCTGCGCTACCAAAAGTTTTCTTGGTGATTTTGTAGGGCGCAGCAAGAGCGCGGACTTACCTCATAATTCTTAGGATATATATTCGGACAAAAATTTATTGAAGAAAACAGTAGCGAGTTTTCGATCAAGGTCTAACCGAACGGAAAATCTCCGACACTTTTAACTTATTGGATAAAAACTTAATGGAAAAGGAAAGGCCAAAAATCGGAATTGGGGTTTATATTGTCAATAATAAGAATGAGCTTTTGTTAATGCTTAGAAAGGGAGTAAAGGGTGCGGGGAAATGGTCGCCCCCGGGGGGTCATTTGGAAATAGGGGAAGAATTTTTCGATACTGTAAAAAGGGAAACAAAAGAAGAGGTGGGGATTGACGTTTTTGAGGCGGAATTTTTGGCACTAGGGAACAACATAATGCCTGATAGGCATTATGTAAATATAGATTTTCTTGTTTCAAAATATAGTGGCAGTCCCCATAACCTTGAACCTGAAAAATGCGCCGAAATACGATGGTTCAGCCTCGCTAACCTGCCACAACCGTTGTTTGAACCCACGGAGTACTTGCTTAAAAGGAACCCTAAATGTTTATGTCGAAGCGGAAAAAATTACTCTGATTGCCACGGTAAAACTAACCATCCCAACTAACTTCTTGGAAAAAACTATGCTTTATTTTATAACCGGAAACAAAAAAAAGTTTTTTGAGGCCAGTCAAATTATGCCTAAACTTAAGCAATTAGACATAAGTTTGCCGGAAATCCAAGAATTAGATATTAAGAAAATTATTGTTTTTAAGCTTAAACAAGCCTTTTTGCATCACAAGGGCCCTTTTTTAATTGAGGACAGCGGGGTTTGCCTTGGGGCTTTAGGAAATAAACTGCCCGGACCTTTGGCTAAGTGGTTCAACGATACTATCGGTCCAGATGGTTATTTTAAGCTTGCAAAAAAGTTCAAAAATTTTAAAGCTTTTGCTGTTACAATTGTTGCGTATGCCCAAAACGCTAAAAATATTAAATTTTTTGAAGGCAGGGTAAACGGCACTGTGGTCAAGCCCAGGGGCCAATACCGCTTTGGCTATGACGAAATTTTAGTTCCTAACGGGTCCAAATTCACCCTGTCGGAATTGAAAGCCGGGGGTAACTTCACTTTGAGCCCTCGTGGACTGGCTTTTAGGAAACTTAAGGATTATTTGTATGGCAAAGCAAAAATTAAACGAAAAGCAAAGAAGACTCGACAAGATAGCAAAAGAAATTGAGGCGTGCGAAATTTGCAAAGTGGGCAAGATCGGCCAAGCAGTGCCCGGCGAGGGCAATGCGGATGCCGATGTTGTTTTTATAGGCGAAGCGCCGGGCAAGCAGGAGGCGGTCACGGGCCGGCCTTTTATTGGCAGGGCCGGAAAGGTTTTAAGGGGTTTGATTAAGCAAGTTGGTTTGAATGAAAAAAACGTTTTTATTACAAGCCCGGTAAAATATCTGCCCGAATATGTCACCCCCAAACCCGCTGACATTGAGCATGGGAGGACGCATCTTTTTAAGCAACTAGACATAATTCGGCCCAAGGTGGTGGTATTACTCGGCAACGTGGCCGTTCAAGCGCTTTTGCACGAAAAAATGGCAATTGCCAAAGAGCATGGTAAAATAGTAAACAGGGACGGAATTACGTATTTAATTACTTACCACCCCGCCGCCCCGCTCTACAGCCCAAAAGTCAGGTTGGAGTTGGAAAAAGATTTTAAAAAATTGAAAAGTCTATCAGTCGTATAGTATGAAAAATATCAAAAAACAATCCGTACGTTTATCTGCTTTCATTAAACCCGAAAACTACAAGCTCCTTATCAAACCTGATTTGGAGGGTTTTACGTTTGAGGGGGAAGAGACAATATCAATTAAGCTGGAAAAGTCCGTAGCATCTATAACACTGCACGCAAAGGAGCTCGACATATCCGAAGTAGAGTATCAAGTAGCAAGAATCAAGTATCAAGCAAGGGAGATAAAATACGACAATAAGTCGGAAACAGCAACTTTCATTTTTGCCCGTAATTTGCCAAAGGGCAGGGGGGCCTTGAATTTAAAATTCAAGGGCATATTGAATGACCATATGCGCGGGTTTTACCGCAGCCGGTACCTTCACAACGGCAAGGAAAAACATTTGGCCACCACCCAATTTGAGGCCACGGACGCCAGAAGGGCTTTCCCGTGTTTTGACGAGCCCGCGCAAAAGGCGATTTTTGACATAACGGTAATGGTGCCGCCCGGCCTGACGGCCATATCTAACACCGTGGAATCGAAAATTACCGAACACGAATCCGGCTATAAAGTGGTGGAGTTTGCCCCCACGCCTAAAATGTCCACATACTTGGTGGCTTTTATAGTAGGCGATTTCGAATTTATTGAAGGCAAGACCAAGTCGGGGACAGCAGTGAGGGTTTTTGTGACGCCGGGGAAAAAGCACCAGGCCAAATTTGCTTTGGAGTGCGCAATAAAAACTTTGGAATTTTACAATAAGTATTTTGATATTCCCTATCCCTTGCCGATTCTTGACCTGATTGCCATTCCGGATTTTAGCCATGGCGCCATGGAAAATTGGGGCGCGGTAACTTACCGCGAATCCGCGCTTTTGGTTGATCCCGAAAATTCTTCCGCTGCCAACAAACAATGGGTGGCGCTTGTAATTGCCCACGAACTCGCGCACCAATGGTTCGGTAATTTGGTCACCATGCAGTGGTGGACGGATTTGTGGCTGAATGAAGGTTTTGCATCTTATATTGAATACCTGGCAGTCGACCACTTGTTTCCTTCTTGGGATATTTGGACTCAGTTTGCTTACAACGATTTGGGCATAGCGTTAAAACTGGACGCGCTTAAATCCACCCACCCAATTGAAGTTGAGGTTAGGCACCCCGACGAAATCGGCGAAATTTTTGACGAAGTCAGCTATTCAAAAGGTGCCAGCGTAATCCGCATGCTGGCCAATTACCTGGGCGAACGTGATTTTATGGACGGCTTAAGGCATTATTTAAAAAAACATGCCTATCAAAATACGCGGACAGTGGATTTGTGGCGGGCGTTTGAAAGAATTTCCAAAAAACCGGTGAGCAAAATTATGAAGAATTGGACGGGCAAACCCGGCTACCCGCTTATTAAAGTTATCCAAAAACCGCGGGGGATAGGGCTTGCCCAATCCCGCTTTTTTTCTTCGCCGCTTTCTAAAAAACAGGCTAAAGACAAGACGCTTTGGGATATCCCGGTAAAAATTTCGAATGACAAATTACAAATTTCAAATGAGATCTTAAAAGCCAAATCACAAACCCTCACAAAGCCCCAGGGCCAAATGTTTAAGCTCAACTTTGGCGAGTCTTCCCTGGTGCGCGTAGATTACCCGGCGCAACTTTTGCAAAAGCTTCATGGGCCGATTAAAAGCAAAAAGCTCCCGGCTCTGGACCGTTTAGGCTTAATCCGCGACGCCTTTGCTTTGGCCGAAAGCGGGGATTTGCCTTCTGCCCAGGCTTTGGAGCTTGCCATGCATTATATTAATGAAAATGACTATACCGTTTGGCTGGAGCTTGTTTCAGGCCTTCATTCGGTTGATAATTTGCTGGCCGGGCAAAATTTCCAAAGCCAATTCCGGCATTTTGCAGTCGGTTTGCTTAAACAGATGCTAAAAAATGTGGGATGGAAAGCTCAGGCCAATGAACCGCACACCAAGAGCCTTTTAAGGAGCCTTATTTTAAGTGCCAGCGGCAACTTTAAAAATCCGGAAGTAATTCTGGAAGCAAAAAATAGGTTTGACGGGTGGATGCGGAAAAATAAAAAAATCACCCCTGATTTAAGAGGTGTGGTTTACTCAGTTGCTGCGGAAAACGGCGGACATAAAGAACATAGTTTTTTAATCAATGCTTACAAAACAGAAGCCCTGCACGAAGAAAAAAACCGCATTGGCCGCGCTTTGGGCCTGTTTAATTCCGAGGCTTTGGTAAAAAAAACCTTGGAATTTGCTTTGTCGGAAGGCGTTAGGCCACAGGATACGCCGGGAATTTTCCTTTCCTGCTGGCAAAACCAAAACCAGAGGGCTCAAGTCTGGAAGTTTACTAAGCAGCACTGGCAAGAGCTTTTAAAGCGCTACCCGTCGTCTGGCCATATGCTTAACCGTTTTATAAAACCCGCCGGTCTTTTTGCGGACAAAGCCCGGGCAAAAGAAGTTGGTAATTTTTTCAAAGCCCATAAGGCGCCGGGGGCACAAAGGGCAATTGAACAAGTCGTAGAAAAAATTCTTTCCAATGCCGAATGGCTGGGAAGGGACGGGGGGAAAATACAAAATTGGCTAATGCAGTAACGGCCGGAAATACCAAATGACAAATGACAAATCCCAATTAAATTCCAAAATCAAAATTTTAAAGCCTCGGCCGCAAGCAGGGCGCAGTTTAAAAAATCGTTTGATTTACCGGCTGGCGTGGTGCTTGTTTGCAGCCGTGTTAATTTTGGCAAGTCCGCTGCAATTTGCTCTCGCACAGGAAAATACCGACTCGGACGCCGACGGTTTGTCAGATTACCTGGAAATAAATATTTACCGGACCGACCCTAAGCGCGCGGACACTGACGGGGACGGTTATATTGACGGCGTGGAGATTGAAAATTCTTACGATCCGAATAAGCCTTACGACGACAAAATTTCAAAAGTCATCGGCGTCAGTTTAAAAGACCAAACGCTCACTTATTCTTTGGGACCCTATATTTTAAAAACTATTTTTATATCTTCCGGCCTGTCCTCCACCCCGACTCCGCCGGGAGAATACGCGGTAGAAAAAAAGCTGCCTTTGGTAACCTACCGCGGCCGCAACTATTATTATCCAAATACCAAATGGAATATGCTGTTTAAAAGCGGCTCAAAAGGCGGGTATTATATTCATGGCGCTTATTGGCATAATAATTTTGGCAAACCCATGAGCCATGGCTGCATTAACGTTTCTTATACAGAAATGCAGCCCCTTTACGAATGGGCCGATGTGGGCACAAGGCTAATAATTGAATAGCTGGCACAAGCTTGCATTATCTAAAAATCCCGCTATAATATCTTAAGTATGAATCCTCGAATAAAACTCATTCTTTCCTTAGTTGGAATTTTTTTGTTAGCTGCCTCGGCAGCCTGGATAGTTTATCCCAAAGGCTCGGCAATAAACTTAAAGCCGCTAAAAATCCCCTTGGAAAAGCGTTTCAAGGTAAATTTAGGTTTGGATTTACAAGGCGGGTCGCATTTGGTGTATAAGGCCAATTTTACGGGCATAAACCAGGCCGACCGCGGCGAATCTTTAAACGGCATTAGAGATGTTATTGAAAGGCGGGTAAACAGCTTTGGCGTCAGCGAACCCGTGGTGGCTGTTTCCGGTACAGATAAAATTATAGTTGAGCTGCCCGGGGTAAAAGACGTTAATGAAGCCATCAAGCAGATAGGCGAAACCCCCCAACTTGAATTCAGGGTGCAGAACCCCCAGGTGGCCACAACCACAGCCGACGCAAACGGCAACATTGTGGTTAACGCTCAAGAGCAATGGTTGTCTACAGGGCTTTCGGGTAAACAACTTTCCCGCGCTTCCGTGGACTTCCAGCAGGGCAAGGGTTTAAATGAAGTTGTCGTCCGATTGGAATTTAATGATGAAGGTAAAAAACTTTTTTCTGAAATTACTTCTGCCAATGTAGGCAAGCCAGTGGCAATAATTTTAGACGGCCAGGTAATAAGCGCTCCGGTTGTCCAAAACGCGATTACTGACGGCATCGCTGTCATAACCGGTAATTTTTCCTCCGAGGAAGCCAAAATTTTGGCTCGCAGGCTTAACAGCGGAGCCCTGCCGGTACCGATAAGCCTGGTGTCCCAGGAAAGCGTGGGTGCAACTTTAGGCAAAGAATCTGTCCAAAAATCTGTCATAGCGGGCGTAATTGGCCTTTTAATGATTATTTTGTTCATGCTTATTTATTACCGCTTTCCGGGTGTTTTGGCTTCGTTTGCCCTTTTAATTTACGCTCTCGTTGCTTTTGCGGTTTTTAAAATCGGTATTTCTTTTTTGGCTGTAATTTTAGTCGGGGCGTTCTTTTTTCTGGGGCTTACAGTAAATTCAAAGTTCGGATTTTTGGCGCTGCTCAGCTATTTGGGCCTAATGTTGGCCTCCGCCTTGCAGCCCGTTACCCTGACTTTGGCAGGCATTGCCGGATTTATTTTGTCCATTGGCATGGCAGTTGACGCCAATATTTTAATTTTCGAAAGGCTCAAGGAAGAAATTAGGGCGGGCAAGGACATCCAAAAAGCGGCGGAAGACGGCTTTAACCGAGCTTGGCTGTCCATAAGGGATTCTAACGTTTCCAGTTTAATTACCTGTGCCATTTTATACCTTTACGGCACGCCTTCCATAAAAGGTTTTGCGGTAACTTTGGCCATTGGCATCCTTATTTCCATGTTTACGGCAATTACCGTGACGCGCAATTTGCTTAAAACCTTCATTGGTAACAGCCTTTTAAGCCACCCGTGGCTGTTCGGCGTGGGACGCAGGTTTAATGCAGATAAAAAGTAATACGCGGATTACACGAGCATCCGCAAGAAATCAGCGACTCAAATGTTTAATGTTTTAAAATATTATAAAGTTTGGTTTATAATTTCCGGCCTAATACTGGCTTTTGGCATATTTTCTTTGGCCAGTTTCGGACTGCGCCTCGGTATTGACTTTACCGGCGGCAGTCTGACTGAAATTAAATTCAATTCCCAATACGATTTAGGCAAAGTTGAAAATGCCCTTAAAGAAAAAAATATTGAAGGCGCCCAGCTGCAGACCACAGAAAATTTCGGACTGATTATAAAAACCAAACCGCTTGAAAAAGACCAGCACGACGAAATGATGGCAGCTATAAAAGACGAGGCAGGGGATTTCCAACAGGAACGGTTTGAATCAATAGGCCCCATAATCGGAGCCGAACTTAAGCAAAAGGCCTTTTATCAACTGTTATTTGTTTCGCTCGGAATTTTAATTTACATCGGCTACGCTTTTAGGAAAGTAGCCAAGCCCATAACCTCATGGAAATTCGGCGTCGCTGCGGTTATTGCGCTTTTCCACGACCTGCTTTTTGTGGTTGGCGTATTTTCCATCCTTGGTAAATACAAAGGAATAGAAGTCGACAGTATGTTTGTGACGGCGGTTCTAACAGTCCTGGGCTTTTCCGTGCACGACACAATAGTGGTTTTTGACAGGATCCGCGAAAACCTAAAAATTTATGCGGGCAGAGGAGTGGAATACGTAGTAAACCACAGTATTGCCCAAACCCTGGTCCGTTCGCTTAATACCAGCTTGACCGTGTTATTTGTGTTATTGGCCCTGCTTTTATTCGGTGGCGAAACAATCAGGTATTTTGTGCTTGCGCTGTTTATTGGAATTATCGTGGGCACCTATTCTTCAATTTTTGTAGCCAGCCCAATGTTAATGCTAATGCAAAGGGCAAAAAAGTAGCTAATTTCAACAGATATATTTAAATCCCCCATAAATATGGGGGATTTTTGATATTCGATATATTTGACATTAAAAATAGTTTGTGCTATACTATAAAAAAGTTTTTAGGAAATATATGGGAATACTCGACACAATTATCCAGACTAAACAAGACGAAGCCTTAAGGACTTTTAATCCTGAAAGCATCATAGACGAAATCCTTTCCGCCTTAAAAGAACGCGAAAGGCAAATCCTTATGAAGCGCTACGGCCTTAAAGGCAGCGAAATTAAAACTTTGGCTGCCATTGGTCTTGAACATGGCTTAACGCGTGAGCGCGTGAGGCAGATTGAAAAAGACCTAATCAAAAACCTGCGCAAAAATGGCCGAGCCAACACAGGGCTTTTGGCAGTGAAAGAAATGATGCTAAATACCATAAGCGAGCACGGTAAAATTATTGCGGAAGACAATCTGCTTAAAACCTTGGGCGTTAAAAGCGAGCAGGAACGCAATTCTATTATTTTCCTTTTGCATTTGATAGAAGAAATTGACTTATACTTGCACGACAATTACAAAAATTGCTGGTCTTCTGTGGTTTTTAACAAGCAAATTCTGCACGATTTCACCGGTGAAGCGCACCAGATTTTGGAACGCTTCGCAAAGCCAGTGGAAGAAAAGGAGTTTTTACAGCACTTTACGCAAACCGAATTTTACCAGCGCTATGCCAATGATTTTCCGCAAAAAGTCATATTGAATTTTTTGGATTTGGCCCACCGAGTGGAAAGGAACGTGTTTGGGCACTGGGGCCTGACTAATTGGAAGCAAATTGTCCCCAAAGATGTCGGTGATAAAGCTTATTTGATCTTAAAACAGCACGGCAAGCCCGAACATTACTCCGTAATTACCGATATGATAAACAAAGCGGCTTTTGATTCGCGCACGGCCTACAAAGAAACTGTCCATAACGAACTAATTAAAGATCAGCGGTTTATTTTAGTAGGGCGCGGTATTTACGCGCTTGCCGAATGGGGCTATAAATCGGGCGTAGTTTCCGATGTTATAAAGGAGATATTAACTGAAAATGGGAAACCGCTTCCTAAGGATAAAATTATAGAAGAAGTCCTCAAGCGCAGGCAAGTTAAGAAAAATACCATTCTTGTAGGATTATCCAACAAAAAACTATTTAGGAAAGTAGAAAAAAACCTCTACGCCTTGGCTTAAGTTTTTTGCCTTTTAGTTTTATTGCAAAAAGAAGGTAAAACCCGCCCGAAACAAAAATCATGGGTAACTTCAATTCAATATTTCCAGATTTTCAAATAATGTTAGGTTATACCTACCGTTTTATTTTTGTATATTACGGGTGGGCGGTTTTTGTTATTGGGATTATGTATATGCTTTGGCGCTCGTATCTTATGGAAATCCAGCACCAATATGTGCATACCAATAAGTTCATTTTTTTCCAGATAAAAGTGCCTAAAGACAATTTGGTGAGCACGCTTGCGGTGGAAACCATATTTGCCCAGCTGCATTCGCTGCACGTCGGTAAGACTTTCACGGAAAAATACATAGAGGGACACGTACAGCTTTGGTATTCGCTGGAAATTATTAGCATGGGCGGCAAAGTTTCTTTTATTATCCAACTGCCTGAACGCATGCGGCACGTAGTGGAATCGGCCTTTTATGCGCATTATCCGCAGGCAGAAATCACCGAAGTCAGCGATTACATGGAAAATTTCACTTATGATCCTGAAGATAAAGACAATCCTTATGAAATATTCGGCACCGAATGGAAACTAAACGACAGCGAAGTAATCCCAATTAAAACCTATAAAGACTTTGAGCATCCGGCTGCGGAAGAAACGATTATAGATCCTTTGGCCAATTTTTTTGAAGGGCTTTCCAAAATGGATCCCCACGAATTTTTTGGGGTACAAATTTTAATTTCGCCGAGGGCGGACGACGAATGGAAACCTTTGGGCGACGCTAAAATTAAGGAGCTGATAGGCGAAGATGTCCCTCACACAGCCAGCTTTAAGAGTTTTCTTATGTCCCCGGCGGATAAATTTGCCAAATTCAGTTATAAAGAAACCCTGTTCGGCGGCCACGGGCATGCCGCGGGCCCTGAGAACAAGCCTAAAAACAACTGGATGAATATGACCGAAAGTGAAAAGGAGAGGGTATCCTTAATTGAAAAGAAAATCGGCAAACCCGGATACAAAACCAAAATAAGATTTTTGTATGTGGCGCCCAAGGACAAATTTGATGCCACAAAAAAGTCAATCCTGACGGGCGCCTACCGCCCTTTGGGCAGCGTGATGACAAACAAAATCAGGCCGGATGTGGCCAACACATGGACTTCAGTAGATTATGTTCTCTCAAAACCCCTCGAAAAGCCTTACTTGGAATGGCTGCTTAATTACAAAAAGCGAAACGTTTTTAAAGGCTATAAAGACCGTGACACCCACATTGGTTTGCCTATGTTCATTTTAAATATTGAAGAATTGGCTACCCTTTACCATTTCCCCATCACCACCAAAACTTCTACCGTTCCGAGTAATATTGAGCGCACGGAAAGCAAAAAATCCCAGCCGCCCGTTAATTTGCCGATCCTTGAATGAGCTTTGCATATCTCTACGAAATACTAAAACTCTTATATAATCATTGTTATTTAATTTATTTCGTATTTAGTATTTCGTCCCTTTAGTATTTAGTAGAAGAACCTATGGATACCAAAGACCAAATAACCATATTTGCGCGTACCAACTTCCGGAACAAGGAAGTGCCTTTTGGCATAAAAACCGACGACCGCCGCAGGCATATGTACCTAATCGGTAAAACCGGCATGGGCAAAACCTCGTTAATGGAAAACATGGTCATCCAGGATATAAAAAATGGCCATGGTGTGTGCTTTATTGACCCGCACGGGGATTCTGTCCAAAGGATTTTAGATTCCGTACCCTCTTCCAGGGTAAATGACGTAATTTACTTTAACCCCGCGGACCTGCAATTTCCTATTGCCTTTAACATCCTCGAGGCCGTAGAAACCGAATATAAGCACTTGGTTGCTTCGGGCCTAATGGGCGTTTTTACGAAAATTTGGGCGAATGTGTGGTCTGCCAGGATGGAATACATTTTAAACAACACTGTGTTGGCGCTTTTGGAAAGCCCGGGCAATACGCTTTTGGGCATTACCCGTATGTATGTGGACAAAAAGTACCGAAAGAAAATTGTCGACAACGTAAAAGACCCGGTTGTTAAAACCTTTTGGACCGACGAATACGCCAACTATAACGAAAAATACCGGACTGAGGCCATAGCCCCTATCCAAAACAAAGTTGGGCAATTTTTGTCTTCGGCCATAGTTAGGAATATCGTAGGCCAGCCAAAAAGCACCATAGATTTGAGGGAGATAATGGACAATAAAAAAATCTTAATTGTCGATATTTCCAAAGGCAAGGTGGGTGAGGACAATGCCGCCCTTTTGGGCGCCATGTTAATTACCAAACTGCAGCTGGCAGCCCTTTCGCGAGCCGACATACCCGAACGTGACCGCAAAGACTTCTATTTGTACGTGGACGAGTTCCAAAATTTTGCCACCGACAGTTTTGCGACCATTTTAAGCGAGGCCAGAAAATACCGCCTTAACTTAATTATCGGCCACCAATACATTGCCCAGCTGGAAAATGACAAAAATACCAAAGTCAGGGACGCAATTTTCGGTAACGTGGGCACTATGGTCATTTTTCGTATCGGCGCGGCGGATGCGGAATTCCTGGAAACCGAATTCGATCCAATTTTTACGCCTAACGACCTCGTAAACTTGCCTAAATACAACATAATTCTGAAGCTTATGATAAATGGCGTGGCTTCGGACCCTTTTAGCGCCGTAACCTTGCCGCCGAACCCCGAGTTTATATCCGGCAATTTGGAAAAAGTCGTAAAAGTTTCGCGCGAACGTTACGCCAACCCCGTGGCTTTTGTAGAAGAAAAAATTGCCCGCTGGATGGATTCGGATTACCACAAAGAAGCGGCAATTTTGATAGGAAAAAATCTGGAAACCGAAGAGGAAAGCGAACAGGAAGGGGAGGGCGAAAGCAAAAATAACCAACCTGAAGTTGCGCCCCAGCCACCGCCAAAACCCCCCGCCCCGGTCTCACCGCCCGTCGTCCCCGAGCAAAATCGGCCCGAACAAAACAGGGATAAAACAGAATCTCAGCCGGCAAAGGCGCCCTCCAAACCCAAAGAGCAATTCAATCCGCAGCAAAAAAAGGACCACCAGAGGCCTTTTAGGGAAAAGGACCATGACCGCAGACCTCAAAACAAGCAGAAAAAAGAGCACCCAATTTGGCAAAAGGTTGCCGGGCTGGAAGCGGAAAAGGCCAAGGAACAATTGAAAGCCCTGGATAAAACTTTAGAGGACCTGGGTAAAAATTTAAGTTCGGATTCAGGCCCAGTCCAAAGCCCCGCTCTACCCCCTCCGCCCCAAAAGATAGTCCTGCGGCCCGGGGAATCTCATAGCTTAGAATGACCGTAAATTAAAAAATCTCCCTATTAAGGGAGATTTTTTAATGGAAGGGAACTTATAGGTATTTTTTTATTTCTGATTCTATCATAGGCTTCGGGGCGGCGCCGATTAATTCGCCCACAATTTTGCCGCTTTTAAAAAACTTCAGAGTGGGGATGCTCATTATTCCAAAGCGGCCTGCGAGGGAATTATTTTCATCCACATTGATTTTTACGACTTTAAGTTTTCCCGTGTAATCGTTTGACAGTTCCTCGACAATTGGCCCCAATACTTTGCAGGGACCGCACCATTCAGCCCAAAAATCAGCCATAACTGGCATTTCTGATTCCAATACCTCCTTTTGGAAATTTTGTTCGTTTACTATTGTATGCGCCATTTTTTTCCTTTCGCAATTACTTTTTGCCAAACTATTTTATCCACAATTAAAAGTCTTGTCAATCATATATACTGAATATAAGAATTATTGATTTAAAAGCCATTTTAATAACAAATACCAAAACCAAATCGGCTGTCTTATTGCTCGCAATCGCATTTAGTGCAGCCTTTTATTTATTTAAGGATTCCGCGGCTTTGACGGAAGAAAAGCCTGTTTCCACGACGGCTCAACAAGGGCAAGTTTTGGGGGAAGTCACCGAAAAAGCCCGGGGTGCAGATATTCCACCCGCCGTCATTGAGCAAAAGGCGGCAGGGCCTTTGGCGTTTAATGGCGTTTCCGCAAAATCATTTGCGGTTTTTGAAAATTCGACTAAGGCCGAACTGTTTGGAAGCAACCAGCACCAAAAGCTTCCTATTGCCAGCTTAACCAAGCTTATGACTGCGCTTTTGTCCTACGAAAACCTGGAGCCATATGATTATTTAGATGTATCCTCAGCCGACCGTATAAACGTTAATCCAAGGCTAGATTTACTGCCGCCAGATGAGATCCAAATCATAAATTTGCTGGAAGCCAGCCTGGTCTGTTCGGCTAACGATGCTGCTCGGGCTTTGGCGAGGGCCACGCAGGAAAAAACCGGCACTAACTTTGTTGCTTTAATGAATTCGCGTGCCAAAGAGCTGGGGATGGAAGATACCAATTTCAGCAATCCTTTGGGTTTTGACAGCTGGTACAACTATTCGACAGTCTCGGATTTAGTTAAGCTTGCAAACTACACCCAAAACCTTGCGGTGTTTAAAAACTTGGGCAAAAAAACCGGCGTAAGTTTCGTTTCAAAGGAAAACCGAAGCTACTCCTGCACGGCGACCAATAAGTTGGTCGGTAAAAACGGGGAAATTGAAGCCGTAAAAACCGGTTCAACCCCGGAAGCAAAAGGGGCAATAATAGCCAAAGTGAACCGCGAAGGCAAGACTGTACTGGTTATACTTTTAGAAAGCGAAGACCGAGAAAAAGACCTTCTAAACCTTGCCGATCTTGCTTTTAAGGCTTTTGAGTGGTAAAATTATTTTTTCCATCTTTTAGATAAACTGTGGTATAATTAATGCATGAATGGTTATCCAGATCTTGCTAAAATATCCATACTCACTGTTTTGGCTTTTGCGTTCGCATTGCTAAATACGCCCCTTCTAACTACATTCCTTTACCGCAAAAAATTGGGGAAAAACATCCGAAACGACAAAGACACGCCGTTGTTTTCGCGAATGCACGCGAAAAAACAGGGCACTCCCACCATGGGCGGCATTCTAGTCTGGGGCACAGTGGTCTTTTTAATTTCTTTTTTTTGGTTCGCGCACCGGATTTTGGGCATTGAACAGCTGTCCTTTTTAAATTTTCTTTCGAGAAAAGAAACCCTTTTGCCCATTGGGGCATTTTTAGGCGCTTCCTTAGTCGGCCTTTTAGACGACTGGCTGGATGTGAAAAAAATGGGGCCATCCGGCCGGGGTTTAAGATTTAGGTTTAAAATTTGGCTGTACGCCCTTGTGGCGGCCATTGGCGCCTGGTGGTTCTATTTTAAACTCGACTTTAGCACCGTAAAAATTCCTTTTTTTGGCAGTTTCGATTTTGGAATTTGGTTTATCCCTTTTTTCATACTTGCAATTACGGCAGTAAGCTTTGCAGTAGATTTAACCGACGGACTGGACGGTTTGGCGGGCGGAACTTTAATGATTGCTTTTTTCGCCTACGGCGTAATTGCGTTCACCCAGGGCAAAACCGACCTTGCCGCACTGGCGGGCGTGGTGTGCGGCAGCCTTTTGGCTTTTTTGTGGTTTAACATTTACCCGGCCAGATTTTTTATGGGAGATACAGGTGCTATGGGATTGGGAGTGCTTTTGGCAATTATTGCATTTTTAACGAACTCCGTTTTTTTACTCGCATTTTTTGGCTTTATTTTTATGATTGAAGCCGGCTCAACATTAATCCAAATGTTTTCAAAAAAAGTCTTTGGAAAAAAACTCCTGCTTTCTTCGCCCCTTCACCACCATTTTGAGGCCCTGGGGTGGCCCGAAACCAAAGTCACCATGCGTTTTTGGATAATTTCGGCCGTTATGGCCATAGTAGGCATGATAATTTATTTTATTAGTTAAATGTATAGTTTAGTAATAAAAAACGCCACTGTTTACGACGGAACCGGCAAACCGGGCGAAGTTTTGGATGTGGCGGTTGAAAACGACAAAATCGTCAATGTTGACAAAGGCATTGGACAATCGGCCCGCGAAGTTATTGACGCTCAAAGCTTGGCGCTCGCACCGGGGTTTATTGACCTTCAAAACCACAGCGACAGCTACTGGCAAATTTTTGACAACCCAAATTTTGAAAGTCTTATTACCCAAGGTTACACCACAGTCTTGCTCGGAAACTGCGGCGCCAGCTTGGCCCCGTTGCTTTCCGACCAAAGCATGCTGGCTTTGCAAAAATGGCACAACCTGGAGGGCGCAAACATAAATTGGAACAGTTTTGGCGAATTTTTAAAAGAACTTTCCCGCAAATCATTTGGTTGCAATGTAGGCAGCTTAATCGGCTACGACACCATAAGAAGAGGGATAGTGGGCGACCAAATCCGCTCTTTGGAAAAGAACGAATTTAAAGCGATTGCAAAAATTTTGGAAGAGGGCTTAAGCGCCGGCGCTTTTGGCCTCTCTAGCGGACTTTCCTACTCACACGAAATAATTATTTCAGAGCTCGAGCTTTTTGAGCTGGCCAAAATTGTCAAAAAATACGGACGCCTTTTCTCCATCCACTTAAGGAGCGAAGGTTCGGAAGTGTTGGAAGCCACGGAAGAAGCTCTGGATATTGCCAGAAACACTGAAGTCAACCTTAAAATTTCCCACTTAAAAGTGCGGGGCCAGCAAAATTTCGCCAAATTCCCAAATTTGCTTTCCGATTTGGAAACCGCCTACCACCAGGGCGTAAATGCGCATTTTGACGTTTACCCATACGACACAATTTGGCAGGTTTTATATTCTTACTTGCCGAAATGGGCAATTGAAGGCGGCAGGCAAGCCATGCTAATGCATTTTAAGGACCCCGTCCAAAAAAACAAAATTCTTTTGTATCTAAATTCCCTGGATGTTAAGTTCCCTGAAATTATAGTCGCATCCACGGCCAACAAACTTTCAGCTTCGGGCAAAACGCTCGGGCAAATTGCAAAAAACCTGGAAATTTCATCCGAGCAGGCGGTTTTGGATTTAATCCAAAATGGCGGAAGTGAAGTTTTGGTTTTTGAAAAAAACCTTAGCAGCGAGCAGGTAAGAGAGCTTCTTTTCCACCCTCTGTCCTTTGTGGGCACGGACGGAGCCGGCTTTAGCGGCAAACCTTTGGAAAAGCTTGTCCACCCGCGCTGTTTCGGCACTGCCCCGCGCTTTTTAAAGCTTGCCAGGGAGTCAAAAATAAGTTTGGAATCGGCCATTAAAAAACTTACAACCTTGCCCGCGCAAAAAGCAGGCATTAAAAACCGTGGGGAAATAAAAGTCGGCAATTTTGCCGATTTGGTCTTGTTTGACCCGGCCAAAATTGCTGACAAAGCCACCTACCAAAATCCCTTCCAATTTTCCGAAGGAGTGGATTCCGTTTTTGTAAACGGCAGGGCAGTGGTCAAAGGAGGCAAGGTTACCCAGGTCTTGTCCGGGACAATATTGAAGAAAAGCTAATGGTTATAAACGATTTAAAAAATAAACAAGTCGCGGTGCTTGGCTTTGGCCAAGAAGGCCAGGCGGTAACGCGGTATCTAACCAAGCACGGAATAAAACCCGTGCTGTTTGATCAGAAGCCCTGGGAAGATTGGGACAAAGCGCAGCAGGAAGAAATAAAAAAATTGGGCTTAAATTTTATTTTCGGACCCGACGCATTCATAGAACTAAAAGGTTTTGATATGGCTTTTAGGAGTCCGGGAATTGCGTTAGAAAAGATTAAAAATTTAGGGTTAAAGCTCGAAGTCACTTCCCAAGCTAAGTTTTTTTTTGAAAATTGCCACGCAAAGATAATAGGCGTAACCGGCACCAAGGGCAAAGGCACCACCGCAAGCTTAATTTATCAAATCCTAACCGCAACCCGCTACTTGCTACCCGCTAAAGTTTTTTTAACCGGCAATATCGGCAAGACCCAACCGCTGGACATTTTGGATAATTTACAGCCGGAAGATTGGGTGGTTTTTGAACTTTCGAGTTACCAGCTTCACGACCTGAACCAAAGCCCGCACATTGCCGTGGTGCTTATGGTGACTAGCGAACATTTGGACTACCATAAGGATTTGGCAGAATACCGTGTGGCCAAATCGTCCATTACGCGCTATCAGAGTCCCCAAGATTGGGCAGTCATAAATTCCGCCTATCCCGCATCCGTCCAAATCGGCTCCGGGGGGCAGGGGAAAAAAGTGTTCTTTGGCGGACAAGAGTTTAACCTGCTTCCCCAAGAAAAAATCCAGCTTAAAGGCAAACATAACCTTGAAAACATCCAGGCTGCGGTAAAGGTGGCGGAGATATTGGGTATAAATTCCGAAATAACCAAACAAGCCATAGCGGAATTCCGCGGGCTTGAGCATAGGCTGGAATTCGTTGCGGAAAAAAATGGCATAAAGTTTTACGACGATTCATTCTCAACAACCCCTGAAGCTGCCATTGCGGCCATTCGGGCTTTTTTTGAACCCTTGGTAGTCATATTGGGCGGGTCAAAAAAAAATTCAGACTTTTCGGAGCTCGGCAAGGTAATTAGGGAAGCTAAAAACATCCGCGCCCTGATTTTAATAGGGGAGGAAGCCCCAAGGATCAGGCAGATTATTACAAAAAACGCAGACGCGGACAAACGGTTAGTTTTTGAAGGCGCGCAAAATATGCCGGAAATTTTTGGTCAAATTAAGCAGGTGGCAAAACCGGGCGACTCAGTCTTGCTTTCACCGGCTTGCGCAAGCTTCGGGATGTTTAAAAATTACAAAGACCGGGGCGAAAAATTTAAAAATTCAGTTTTAAGCTGGAATTAGCAATATGCCAAAAAAACAAAAAATCGACTACTGGCTCCTGCTTCTTACTTTGGCGCTTTTGGTTTTCGGTTTAACTGCACTGTATTCGGCGTCCACGGTGGAGTCTATTGATAACTTCGGCAACACCACGCACTATATTTTCCATCAGCTTGCATACGGTGTGGGGATTGGTTTGATAAGTATGTTGATTTTTTCCAAAATTGATTACAAAATTTGGCAAAAGTTGCTTCCACTTATTGTTTTAGCTTCGCTGGTTTTGCTGGCTTTGGTAAAAATTCCGGGCTTTAGCTTTTCCGCAGGCGGCGCATCAAGATGGATCCACATCGGGCCTATTTTTTTCCAGCCTTCGGAACTGGCAAAACTTGCAGTCGTTTTATATTTGGCGGCCTGGGCCGGCAAAAAAGCATCTTTGAGGGAAAATTTTATTTTCGGCCTGCTTCCTTCGCTCATTATAGTCGGCCTGTTTTCGCTGCTTATTCTTTTTCAGCCCGATTTCGGCACAATGAGCGTTCTTGTGGGTACGTCCGCCGTATTGCTTTTCGCCTCCGGAATCAAATTAAAACACTTTTTATTGCTTATGGCCTGTGGTCTCTTGGCTGTGGCTCTGTTAATAAAATTTGAGCCTTACAGAGCCGAAAGGCTAACCAGCTTTTTAAACCCAAAAATAGACCCCCAAGGGTCAAGCTACCAAATAAACCAGTCTCTATTGGCCATTGGCGCAGGCGGTGTAACAGGCTATGGCTACGGGCTTTCCAGGCAAAAGTATAACTACCTGCCCGAGCCAATGGGGGATTCCATTTTCGCCATTACCGCAGAAGAACTTGGGTTTTTTAGGGTGATTTTTGTCCTGCTGCTTTTCCTTATGTTTTTTTTGCGGGCCCGCAAAATTTCGCAGGGCATATCGGACCCGTTTGGCCGCATGACAGTGCTCGGAGTGGCTACTTGGATATCGCTGCAGGCTTTGGTTAACATTGGCTCTATGGTCGGTGTTATGCCCCTTACCGGGGTGCCGCTGCCTTTTTTTTCCTACGGCAGCTCGGCATTGCTGATTACTCTGTCTGCAGTCGGCATTGTTTTAAATATCAGTAAAAATTATAAACAGTAGATGGGAATGTTTCGAAAAAAAAAGACTTTTAAATTCAGGGCGAACCCCTACGCTGAATTCCATATCGTCTATGCTAAAGCACGAAAGGGATTCTGGACCGGTTTTAATTTTAGCCGGCAAAATTTTAAAAAAATTTGGCCCGAGCTTTCAGTTTTTCTTGCCGTGCTGGTTTTGGGCTGGGCGCTTCTGCAATCGAGCCGCTTGGCCGCAGTGACTTTGAGCATAAAAGAAAAAATTCTCATGGGCGGCAAAAGCGGGGCGGAAATGCTCAGACTGGCTAAATCCTCCCTGGAAAAGCGGGACTTGGAATCTGCGGGTGTGGAACTCGGTGATGCTGTGGAAAATTTCAAGCAGAGCCAGCAGGAACTTTTTGCCGTGAGGCAAAATTTTATGGGCTTAAGCAGACTTCTGCCTCAAGAACGGGCGGCCGCCAAACTCTTGGAAGGTTCCTTAAACTTGGCCGAAGCGGGCCAAAGCGGGCTAGTATTAGCCAAGCTCACCTCCAACCTCTCCTTCGGCGCACAGGGTTTAAGTGCGGAGGCTGATATAAATGAAATTTACAGCCAGCTTGTGGTCTTTGAATCTAAAATTAGCCGGGCATTTCAAGCTTTAAGCGAAATCGACCCCGGCAAGCTACCCCCAAATGAACGGGACGATTTTGAAAAAAACTTCACGAAAGTTAAAGCGGTGGCCGATTCGGCCGCAACCTTAAAATCGCTGGGCAAACTCGGGCAAATATTTTTGACCGGTAAAAAAAATGTCCTGCTATTGTTTGAAAACAACAACGAGCTCAGGCCCACGGGCGGATTTATGGGCTCTTTTGGCGGCGCAGTTTTAAATAACGGCAAACTCGAGTCGCTTAAAATTAGCAGTATTTACGACTTGGACGGCCAGTTAGCTGAAAAAATTGTCCCGCCATCCCCAATAATCGCGGTTAATGACCGTTGGTTTTTGCGAGACTCCAACTGGTTCACCTCGTTTCCCGAATCCGCAGCGCTAATTAGCGCGTTTTATGAAAAAGAAGGGGGCGAAACGCCGGACCTTATAATTGCCCTTACGCCGCAAACACTGGAAAAAATTATTGAAGTAACCGGTCCGCTTAAAACACCCGGGGGACTAACCATTAACGAAGAAAATCTGCTGGAACAAATCCAAATTCTTACAACCAGCACAGCCGAAGACCCGTCCAATGAACCTAAAAAAATATTGGGACAGCTTTTAACCGAATTGCTCCAAAAAATCAGCCAGTTAGATGCCCCGCAAAAAACCCGCGTACTTAAAGCATTGAGCGAAAGCCTTTCGGAAAAAAGCCTGTTGGCCTTTTCCCGCATCCCGGAAGCGGCGGATATTTTCAGCCAATTTAACTGGGCAGGACAAATTTTGCCCACTGACAGGGATTTTTTGCTTATGTCTTTTGCCAACCTCGGCGGGACAAAAACCGACCTTAGTGTGCAGCGCAGCGCAGCTTTAAACAGTTATGTTAACCGCGGCGGCGAAATTCAAAACACGCTTACCATAAGCCTTAAAAACCTTATGCCGGAAATGCCATTTTCGGAAAATAAAACTTTCGTAAGGGTGTATGTGCCGGAAGGCAGCAAACTTTTATCTTCCGAAGGCTTCGACAAGCTGGAATTGCCGGCGCCTGATAATGAGGATTATAAAAGCAGCAGCGCCATTCGTGACTGGGAAAAAACCTCGGTTAAAGACGTGGTTACGGGTACGGTTATTGGAGAAGAGTCCGGCAAAACTTTTTTTGGAAACTGGGTAATTTTAAAAGCGGGGGAAAGCCGTCAAATAAAAATTGTTTACCAACTGCCCTGGAGGTTAAAAAAACTCGACCGCTTAAGCCTAATGCTTCAAAAACAGCCCGGCGTCACTTGGGAAGAATTCGGCTATACCTTAAGCATTCCGGGGCGCCAAGCAATTTGGGCAACTGCTGCGGATTTTACGCAAAAAAACGGCATTTGGAGCCTAAAAAACCATTTGAACAAAGACGTTTTTTCTGGTATGGTATTGATGCAAGATAATTGACCTGATTGGGTCAATTTTTTAAACTACCACCTGTGATCAATAAACTCAAAAGTCTGGAGTCGAATTTTACAATCAATAAGGCAGCCTTAATCGTCGGCTTTTTCACTCTACTGTCCAGGCTCACCGGCCTGTTGCGCGACCGACTTTTTGCCGGCAAATTCGGCGCCGGCGATATTTTAGACGCATATTACGCGGCTTTTCGCATTCCCGATTTTGTTTTTAATTTGCTGATTTTGGGTACCTTGTCCGTCGCCTTCATTCCTGTTTTCAGCGAACTTTTGGTTAAAGACCGCCAGCAAGCCAACCGGACGGCCAATACCATTCTCAACTCCACTTTTCTCTTGATGTTTGCAATTTGCACCATCCTCTGGCTTTTTAGCGCCAGCCTTTCCAAAATCCTGGTGCCGGGATTTACGGGAGAAAAATTGGCAAATATGATTTCTTTGACCCGCTTGTTTTTAATCTCTCCTATTATCTTTACGCTTTCCAACGTATTCTCCAGCATCTTAAACAGCCAAAAAAAATTTGTGGCCGTCGGCCTTGCGCCCGTGCTTTACAACTTCGGCATTATTTTCGGCCTCCTTGCTCTTTACCCCCGCTATGGGATAATGGGCATTGGCTACGGCGTGCTTGTAGGCGCCTGCCTGCATTTGCTGGTCCAGGTGCCCGAAGCTGTCCGCTTAGGTTTTAGGTGGAAACCCATAATGGATTTTAAGGACAAAGCTTTCCAAAAAATGACCAAGCTTTTTGTACCCAGAATTTTCGGGCTGGATAATTCGCAAATCAGCCTGCTAATCGGCTCCGTCATCGGTTCTTTTTTGGCTTCCGGCTCCATTGCCATTTTAAATTTGGCCAACAATTTGCAGGCGGTGCCCATTGGCATCTTTGCCATTTCCATTGCCGTGGCTTCTTTTCCTGCCCTATCCCAATTGAATGCGGAAAAAAACGAGCGGGGTTTTTTGGAAACTTTGGCCAAAAGCCTCCTGCAGATTTTATTTTTCATTATCCCCATAACCATTTTTATTTTAATTTTAAGGGCGCACTTAGTGAGGCTGGCTTACGGCGCGGGCAATTTTTCCTGGGAAGACACCATCTTAACTTTTAAAACCCTGGGCGTCTTTGCTTTTTCCCTTTTTGCGCAAAGCGTAAGCCCGCTTTTGGCCAGAAGTTTCTACGCCAAACAGAACACCATAATCCCGGTGGCCATTAATTTTTTTACCATGGCCTTAAACGCCTCTTTGGCCTACTTTTTTGGAAAGAGTTATGGCGTGGTGGGAATTGCCGCCGGGTTTTCCATTGCAAGCATATTTAACGCGCTGTGCCTTTTTATTGCGCTGCATTATTTCCTCTCCGAAGACGGTAAAACAGGGTTACTAAAGGAATTCGACCTGACAATTTTCAAGCAAGTAGCTAAAATAACTATTTGCGCGCTGGCAGGAGGCCTTGCAGCTTACGGCGCCTTGTATGCGGCGGAGCCCTTCATAAATACTCGTACCGTTTTGGGTCTTTTGGCCCAGGCGGCAGCCGCCGGACTTTTGGGCTCAGCAATTTATTTTATGGCGGCTGTTGCGCTGGATTTGTCCCAGGCTAAAAAGTTTGTAGAAAAATATGGATCAAAGTAACATTAGAAATTTTTGCATAATTGCGCACATTGACCACGGCAAAAGCACGCTGGCCGACCGCCTTTTGGAAATAACCGGCACGGTCTCGAAAAGGGAAATGAAAGACCAACTCTTGGACCAGATGGATTTGGAGCGCGAACGCGGCATTACCATAAAACTCCAGCCGGTTCGTATGGACTACCAGCTACAAGCAACTTCCTACACGCTAAATTTAATAGATACTCCAGGCCATGTGGATTTTTCTTACGAAGTTTCGCGCTCTTTGGCCTGCTGCGAGGGGGCAATTTTAGTCGTGGACTCCACGCAGGGGATAGAGGCTCAAACCCTGGCAAACGTATATTTGGCAATGGAGCACGACCTGAAAATTATCCCTGTTGTCAACAAAATTGATCTGCCCAATTCCGACCGTAAAAAAACCGCGGAGCAAATTAAAGCGGCGTTCGGCTTTACGGACGAAGAAATTCTTTATGCTTCGGGCAAAACCGGCGAAGGCGTGGAAGATATTATTAAAGCCGTAATAAAGCACGTGCCGCAGCCAAAAGGGGACTCTTCCAAATCCTTAAGGGCGCTGATTTTTGATTCCATTTACGACATCCATAAAGGCGTGGTGGCTTATGTCAGGGTGTTTGACGGCCAGCTGCTCCCGCGCGAAAAAATCTATACCCTCGGCAGCCAAACGGAAGCGGAGAGCTTGGAAGTCGGGTATTTTAAACCGAAAATGGAAAAACATTTTGAAATTAAAACCGGCGAAGTCGGCTACATTGTCACGGGATTAAGGGACGTTTCCAAAGCCCGGGTCGGCGACACTATAACGCTGTTTGAAGGCCGGCAGGCAGTTGAGCCTCTCGCCGGCTACAAGCACGTTACGCCCATGGTCTATGCCACAATATTCCCGACCAGCGGCGACGACTACCCGTTGTTGCGCGACGCAATGGGCAAATTAAAGCTGTCGGATGCCGCCCTTGAATACGAACCCATAAACATCCCTTCCATAGGGTTTGGTTTTAGGACCGGCTTTTTAGGCCTTCTCCACATGGATATTGTGCAGGAGCGGCTGCAGAGAGAATATAATTTGGATTTGGTCCTAACTGCTCCCAGCGTGGCTTATAGAATAGCCAAAACCGACGGGTCGGAAATTACCATCCACAATCCCGCGGAATTCCCGGACCCTTCCATAATCAAAGAAATTTTTGAACCGTGGATGCGGGTGGAAATATTAACACCGCCCGATTACATAGGCCCCATAATGGAAATCGCCACCCAAAGGCGCGCCGTTTCCCGCGACATCAAGTACATTGGCGAAAGCCGCGTGGAAATGTTTTTTGAAATGCCGCTGGCAAACATAATTTTGGATTTTTATGACAAGCTAAAGTCGGTTTCCTCCGGCTATGCCAGCCTGAACTATGATTTTTTGGAAGAGCGGGTGGGGGAGTTGGTTAAAGTTGATATTTTAGTTGCGGGGGAAAAAGTTGATGCGCTGTCTGCCATTATGCACCGGAGCGCGGCGCAGGAAGACGGGAAAAATTTGGTGGAAAAGCTAAAGCAGCTCATCCCCAAACACCAGTTTGAAATAGCCATCCAGGCCGCCATTGGCGGCAAAGTTATTGCCCGAGAAACCATTTCGGCCCTAAGAAAAGACGTAACCGGCTACCTTTACGGCGGCGACGTTACGCGCAAAATGAAACTTTTAAACAAGCAGAAAAAAGGCAAGAAAAGAATGAAAAAAATCGGCAAAGTCGACATACCCCAGGAAGCATTCCTTGCCGTACTAAAGAAATAAAATAATATGATTTTGTACCACGGCTCAAAAGGACTGCTAAAAAGTTTGACGCCTCATCAAGCCAGGTCTAAAGATCCGAATCAGGTTCCGAAGGACGAGCTGCTGAACGCAATTTATTTAACCAATGAATTTAAATTCGCTTTAGCTATGGGCGCCAGGCCGGAAGGGATTACTCAAATTGACAATAACAAAATTAGGTTTGAGCATCCTGAACTTTTTGACCCGGAATGCATTGTTTATATTTATGAATTTGACACCTCCGATATCCCTGCGGAGAATCTAAGTCCAATCGACAGCAAACAATTTGCGGTAAATGGGGTGGAGAGGCTTGTGCCAAAAAGCTACCAAAAACTGAAGGCAAAAGAACTGCTAAAGTACTATGAATTGACCAACTGGAAAAATCCGGAGACCGAGGTAAGGCGGCTTCCCAGAAGGTAAGCATGAGTTTTATACATGATAAGAATAAGTTTTGCAGCGGTACTTTTGCGTTGAATGAAAAAAACAGCAATATTGCCTAAAAAATAAAAAAGTATCATACTTAAACAAATTGAAAAGTTAATATGTTAGAACAAAATTATGACCCTTCATAGCAATTTGCTTTACATTGTATCCATAATTGGCCTTGTAGATACAATATACCTTTCCTACCACGCCATAACCAAAACCGACGTAGCCTGCTGGTTTTTCCCGGCAGAGTGGTGCAAAAAAGTCCAGTACAGCAAATACAGCCGCACGCTCGGCATACCCAACCCATACTTAGGCCTTTTAATGTATGTGGCCATTATACTTCTAACTTATTTTACGGGTCTCGGACAGGTTAGTTCTTGGATTGTGCCTGCCATAGTAGCATTTGGATTTGCCTTTTCCATGTATTTTACATTCATACAAGCCTTTGTGCTGAGGGCTTTTTGCACCTGGTGCGTGGTTTCGGCCATAAACTTTACTATTATGTTTATTTCGCTTTTTAAATAAAATTATATGGGCGAACATTTTAATTTTTTGGATGACCCCACAACCAAATCCCAGCTCACACAATTGCTCGAGACGCACTTAGACGCCCTTTCCAGCTTCTCAAAAGGCGAGCAATATATGACCCAGGCTTTTGCGGCACTGGAGGCAGATAAATGGTTCCGGCACATGCTATCCACCGCAAGCAATAAAGACCTGGAAGGCATTGCAACGCAGCTGGCTTTGGGTGAGTACGCTAAAAAACCGTCTTCAGATGCTGCCTATGAGGTGGTAGTCGCGAGTAATGATATAGCCATCGCAGCCGTAAAAGGCCATACCATCGACGAAAAGCAGGTTAAATTTGATTCGAAAATTCAGGAATTTTATTTGAGTAAACTATTAGAACTAAGGGCGCGCGCCCGGGAAATTGCTGGCACGCCTTCTGATACTAAAGATATTAATTAAAGGCTCAACCGGTTGAGCCTTTCAAAACAGCCATCTTTATGCTACTTTTTGCGCTAGGCTTTATTATAGGTTTAGGATCGGGTTGGCTAATATCCAAATACTCGACCGGCCAGCCGCTAATAGGACACTTTGTACAAAATCAGGTAGAAACCCGCAAAAAACATTTGGATGCCGTTTTGGCCCTGTCCGCAAGGCAGGCAAAAATTACCAACGACGACGTGCAGCGCGAACTAAAAGTCAGTGACGCCACAGCCACCAGGTATTTGGAAACATTGGCTGAATTCGGACAGCTAACCCGCGTGGGCCAAAGAGGTCAAAGCGTCTATTATACATCACAAGTACACAGATAACACATCACAAATACATAAATCACAGTAGACCACGGCAATCGGTATGGCATAAATAGATTGCTTCGGATGCACTCGCAATGACATTATCGAAACTTATAGCGTTTGTGTAATTGGTGATATTGGTGCATTTGTGATCAGAATAATTTATGTTTAACAACCGAAAACTTATAAACAAAATAATGCAGGTTTTGGCCGTAATAATAATTGCCACAACCGTAATTATGCTTTTTGGTCCGGCGTTTTTAAATTAGATGTTTAAATTTAACTTACATCCCGGGGAAAAAGTCGTACAAACTTACCGCCAGGCGGAAATTATTTTGGTGCGTCCGGTTTTAATAGTTTTCATTTTAATTTACGCGCCATGGGCTTTTTTAATCAAGTATGACCTTATTCGGCAAAGCACCCGCTGGCTGTTTTTTTGGACGGCTTTGGTGGTGTTATATGCGCTTTACAAATACCTCCTGTGGCTTATAAACGCTTATATTGTAACTGACAAGCGGCTTATTTCCGTGCATTATTTAAGCCTGGTCCACAAGGTAGTTTTGGAAACACCTTTGGACAGGATACAAAATATAAGTTTTGAAACCAAAGGCCTGTGGCGCTCCCTTTTAAAAGTTGGTAATGTGGTAGTACAGGTCGCTTCTTTAAACCAGCCGATGGTCTTAAAAAACCTTAAAAATCCGGATTCCGTTAAAGATCTCCTCTGGAAAATCCACACCCGGCCGCTTAACCGCATATAAAATGAAAATCGCTTGGACATCCAAATGGGTAATTTTTGGACTTGTGATTCTCACAATTTTTTTTGCTGAGCAAAAATACCGGCAATTCCGTTTGCAGGCAAAAATTGAAACGGAAAAAGTCAGCCTCCAAAAGGAGCTCCAGGGATTGGAGGGGAGAAATTCCGAGCTCCAGCGTACACTCGGCTATTTGGACTCCGATACCTACAAAGAACTCATTGCCAAACAGCAGCTAAACTTGCAAAAAAATGGCGAATTGGCCTACAGCTTTTCCGAAAACCAGGCTCCGCCGGATACGGGCAATGCGCAGCAAAACTTAAGCGGACTTAGCAATTTCCAAAAATGGGCAAACTATTTTTTAAATAAACCCAAACAATAAATGACAAAAAATAACCATACATCCTTTAAACACATACTGCTGTGGGCCTGTGGCCCGGTGGTTTTTTTAATTGCGTTCGGCTACTGGCTTAAAGCAGCGCCGTTTTCCGGTATAAAAAAAGCGGTAATGTTGGCTATTCCCGTCCCCATGGCCAGGGTTAATTCCCATATTATTTACAGCACCGAATATATAAATAGATTTAACGATTACTCCGCTCTTAAAAACGCCGGCATAAATTTGTCCGCCGCGCCAAAAGACGCCGCGCTGCAGAATTTAATTTATGAGAGTCGGCTGGATGAATTGGCGAGGGCTGAAAAGGCCAAATTAAAACCCGCTTCCGATTTCATTGACTTAAACGCGGAAGAGCTTAAAAAGAGTCAGCTGATTAAACGGGCCGCCGAAGCAGATGCGAAAAAATCCGCACTTAAATTCTGGTTTTATTCGCAAAAAACGCTCAACTCCGGGGCGTGGGAAAAGGCGGAGAAAATAATAAGCCAGGCCAAAGACGGGGCGGATTTTGGCACCCTGGCCAAAACTTACAGCGATGACCGGCAATCCTTGATGTTGGAAGGGGACTTGGGTCCGCAAAATCCGGAAGACATGCTCTTTGAAATAAGGCAGCCGCTGGCAGCCTTAAAATCCGGAGAAGTGGCGATTATCCCAAGCAGGTTGGGCCTGCATGTTATTCAGGTTTACAAAAAAGAAAATTCTGAAAATGGCAAGGATATGCTATACTTAAAACAAATCTTCCTCAAGGGTTCGGACTTCGAAACTTGGGTTTTAGAGGAAACAAAAAATTATCAAGTCAGCCAATGGCTGGCCATATAAAAAAATAAAATGAACCAAGACATAATCAATTACATAAAAGAAGGCAGGCAGCATAACCTGGCGGATATTGAAATTAAGCAAAATTTGCTGAACGTCGGCTGGGATGCCGGGACCGTGGAGGAAAGCTTTGCGCATTTAAAGGCGCAGGAAAACCGTTCGCCCGTCAACAGGGACGAAGACATAAAACCGGAAAGCCCCGCGGGCAGCGGCCCAAACTTGAATTTCCATTTAAGCCAGCATATGCAGGAGCAAAAACCGCAAGCCAATGTGCAGCCCGCTGCAGCGTTGCCGGCCATAGGTTTGGGCGGGAGCCCGCAAAAAAGCGGCAGCCGAATGGCAAAAATTTTGGGCGGGGTCATTGCGGCCGTAATTTTGCTTGCCGGCGCGGGCGCGGCGGCCTATTTTTATGTTTACCAGAACCCTGAAAGGGTGTGGAAAAAATTCAGCTCAACGGATCAGGACAAAACCTTCAGCGGAAACCTGAAAATTTCTTACAAAGACACGGGCGCTATAACCCCCGAAGATTCTTTGGGTATGACGCTTAAAGATATCAGCTTGGATTTAACCAGCAAGGTCTATAGCGACATAAAAGCGGACAGCCCGCAAAGCAGCGCGGAAATGTCCTACTCTTTTTCCAGCGGAAACACGAGTTTTTCCACCGGTTTTGAATACCGCCTGATTGGCAAAAAACTCTATATGAACGTCGGCAGCAACCCGTTTTTGGTAAATATGTTTGCCCAGCTCGGAAAGGGGAAGCAAATAAATTGGATAGTTTTGGACATTGCGGAGCTTGAAAAAAAGGCGGATCAGGAAAACTCGGAAAAAGCCAACCAACTGAGGCAGGCGTTTAACGACCAGCTGTTTGGCGAGATCCAAAAAACCTGGAACGACGCCAGTTTTGTAAAAATGGACAAATACCTCGGCCGTGAAAAAGTTAACAACAAAAACACTTTGCATTTTGCCAATACGCTCGACAAACAGGCCATTAAAAACACTTTTGGTGAAATTGTCGACCGTTTGGTAAAAGCCGCCAAAGATTCCGGGGAAAACGTGGACGACTCAACAGTTAATACGGTAAAAACCACTGTAAATGCCCTGGTAGACAAGCTCGAAGTCAAGCAGTTTGAAACATGGATAGGGGTAACCGATTTTAAAATATATAAAGTCAGCATAAAAACCAGCGCGCCTTCGGTCGTTTCGACCATAAAAACCGCATTCCAAGGGCCGCAGGAATCTTCGCGCGACGCAAAACGTCTGTCGGACGTCAGGCAAATGGCTTCGGCTCTGGAACTATACTTTAACGATAAAAACCGATACCCGGCGTCAAAAGACGGCAAGCCGGTGGGATTATCCCCATCTTACATTGGCGAATTTCCCAATTCGCCCACGCCCGCGGACGGAAACTGCACCGACTATTACAACACTTACTGGTATGAAACCTCGACCGATGGCTCCACATACCAACTGACTTTCTGCCTAGGCAAAAATACCGGCGGTTACACTTCGGGCATTATGAAGCTCTCCCCCCGGGGGATCGAGGAAGTTGCGGAATGCCCCAGTACGCCCGAAAATTGCTACAAGAATGGCAAGCCTGGGTCCAATGCAGAAGTTGATGTCGCGGATATAGAGAAAAGCATAAAAGAAAAAGTGGAAAGCATTAGTTTTGACGCTGCCTTCGAAATTACGGCTGACTACAGCGACTACGGAGTCAAAAAAGAAGTTACCGCGCCTGAAGGGGCTTTTGACTTAATCGAACTTTTAGACAGCAGCGGTGAACAACTGCTTTCAAACTAATTTTTATGATAAAGGGCGTTGGGCAAAAAGGATTTATTTTACCGGGAGTGGAAGGCCTAATTATGATAGGCGGGCTTATGGTTTCAGTAACCCTTCTTAGCTTAAATTCGGCCCGAATGAAGTCGCGAGATGCCAAACGGATGGCGGACACCAGGCAAATTGCTGCGGCTTTGGAATTGTATTATAACGACCGGCAAGCCTATCCCGGAAGTTTGAACGAACTCACCCCAAATTATATTGGCATTCTGCCCACTGCACCAAAGCCCCAGGATGGGACATGCACAGCCGAACAAAATGAGTATAAATACACAAATATGGGCAAAGAAAAATACGAATTCACTTTTTGTCTGGGCAACATAACTAGCGGGTATCAGGCCGGGCCTAGGACCCTAAGCGAAGCAGGCATAAAATAACCACTACATATTTTTAAAAACGGGACTGTTTTCTTTTGGAAATGGTTCCGTTCTTTTTATTTTACGCCGGAGTAGCTATTCTAAGAGCCCCAGAGCAGCCCCGTGGACCTTGCAGGCGCAAGCGCGCTTGCCGCTTTCGTAGCGGCGTGTTTGACCCTAGACGCCTTAAGGTTCGCGTTTACTTTCGCGATGTTGTCCTTAAGGGGTTTTAACTTCGCTTATTATGCGCGCGCTACGACGGAAGTTCGAGCGGTGTAGCGTGGCCTAACAGCTGAGCAGTCCATAAATGGGCACGCTACCTTTATTGCGGTGCTAGTTTTTGGTATAATAGCCGTATGAAAATCGGTATTTTTGATTCGGGGCTTGGGGGACTTACTGTTGCCAAAGCGCTATTTAAAAAACTTCCCAGTTACGACTACTTATACTTGGGAGACACAAAAAACCTGCCATACGGGCAAAAGACACCGGCTGAAATTTATCGCCTTACCCAAAGGGGCGTTAATTTTTTATTTCAAAACGGCTGTCAACTAATTATTATTGCCTGCAACACCGCTTCGGCTTTGGCCTTGCGCAAAATCCAGCAAAAATATTTGCCCAAACATTGGCCCAAAAAACGGGTGCTTGGAGTAATAATCCCCACGCTGGAAGAAGCCGACAAAAAGCACCGCGGCAAAACTTTGGGGGTAATTGGCACCACGGCAACCGTAAAGTCCCATATATATAAAAAAGAATTGAAAAAAATAGACAGCCGCGCCCGGATTTTTGAACTTGCCACTCCCGGGCTGGTGCCGCTAATAGAAAAAAATTCTTTACAAAAAGCCACAAAATTACTACAATTATACCTGCAGCAGCTTCAAAACAAGGGGATTGAGGCGCTGGTTTTGGCTTGCACTCATTACCCCATTTTAAAAGCGTCGGCCAAAAAATATGCGGGACCTAAAACCAGCGTTATCAGCCAGGACGAAATTATTCCGGGCAAACTTACGGATTATTTAAAAAGGCATGCGGAAATATCCTCCCAGCTTTCCAAAAACGCGCGACGGGATTTCCTGGTCACTGCCAAAAGTAAAACTTTTAGTTCCGTAGCCAAGAGGCTGTTTGGCAGGAAAATTAATTTTAGGCTCGCGAAATACTAACACAGGCCTGCAAGGTTTAAAGGTTTCTTCGAGGACAGGCGTTAATATTCAAAAACCGGTGATAATCAACGCCCGGCCGCAACGACTTACTATACAAACAGTGCTTAATGGTGCCGGCTTAGCTCATCTGGTAGAGCAGCGGTATCGTAAACCGCAGGTGGTCGGTTCAAGTCCGACAGCCGGCTCCACTAAGTACTGTGGTTTGCAAAAATCATCCGATGGTTGCGAAGTCGGGCGGACCCGCCCGCCATTATATTGGCAAAGTAAATCAGCCCATAAGTTAGCCGATTTGTTGGCTTTTCTTTCCTAGGCTGCAAGCATAAAACCTACCCCAAGTCAAGGCTATATAGTCTTGACATGAGAAGCTATTTTAGATACATTTAATGCGTTATTTAAGCGGGATATGGACGAAGAACATAACAAAACCGAATATAAGGTTCCGGGCCGGGTGGATTTGGATAAACTGCACAGGGAGGAACAGGAAATAAGGGAATTCAACGATGTAACACGGCGAAAACAAGGCCCGAAACTTTTAAATGCTATGTCGCTGGTATCTGTAGGACTGGATTTTGCCGTAATTTTAGCAGCCCCACTGCTGGTCGGCATTTTCCTAGGCCGCTATATAGACGGCAAAATGGGAACCAAATACTGGGTGATTGTGGGCATACTTGTCGCCATGGTCGTGTCCGCCGTCGGAATTTACAAGCACACTAAGCGAGTGGAAAGATTAATGAAAACGAAAAAATAATGGAACTGCACTTGCCGCCGCTTGCGGCAGAAACCATCTTTAATATAGGACCACTGCCCATAACCAATTCATATTTAAACACGACACTGGCTTTGGCAGTTTTTATTGTCCTGGCGATATTCATTCAAATCGGCATTAAAAAATATTACACCGCCAATCTGGCGCCAAAAGGTTTTTTAAACTTTTTTGAATGGCTCGTGGAAACCATGTTTGGCTACTTGGACCAGGTTACGGGCGACAGGAAAAAATCCTTAAAATTCCTGCCTATAATCGGCGGATTTTTCCTCTTTATTCTTGTGGCAAACTGGATGGGACTTTTGCCAGGAACGGGCTCTGTAACCATTACGGCATTGCACAACGGCGAAGTTGAAGCCCTGCCGCTATTTAGGCCCAGTAACACCGATTTAAATATGACCCTGGCCATGGCAATTTTGGCCGTGGTTTCTTCCCACATTTTGGGCGCGGCCACAATTGGCTTCTTTAAATACGCCAACCGTTTTATAAAGCTTGGCGATTTGTACAAAGCGTTGGTTTCCCTAAGTCCCGTAAAAATCCTCACCGCGGTAATCGAATTTTTCGTCGGCTTTATAGAAATCTTTTCCGAAGTGGCCAAAATGGTTTCTTTGTCGCTCCGGCTTTACGGCAACGTTTTTGCGGGCGAAGTTTTGCTTACAGTTTTGGCAAGTTTAATGGCCTACGTAGTGCCATTGCCTTTTATGGGCCTTGAATTGCTCGTGGGCCTTATCCAGGCCGTGGTCTTTTCCATGTTAACTCTGGTATATTTAAATTTGGCGACTACTGACACACATGGCCATGCAGAGAGCGGCCACGGTGCAGAACACGTGGAAGTTGAAGAAAACCAAGTGCCGACAGTTTGAAGCTTGAATTAAGAATTATGAATTAAGAATCAAAATTTTTATTCTTTCACTAATGCACAAATGGCACAAACAGATAAAATACTGCAATTAGGTGATATCAGTGGAATTTGTGTATCAGTGGACGAGTAAATTAATTTAGCACGCAAGACGACGTTAAATAACAACAACAAATACCGTCGATCGACCGTGAAAGAAAGGTTAGCACTATGGATGCAGAATCCGTAACAGCAGTCGCAAAGGCTGCAACCATCGCAATTGGCGGCGCTATGCCGGCTTACGCGATTGGCAAAACCGCTTCCAAGGCCATGGAAAGCATTGGCCGCAACCCGGAAGCCGCTGACAAAATTTTCGTACCTATGCTTTTGTCGCTGGCTTTTGCCGAAGCTATCGCCATTTACGCTTTGGTCATTACCTTCACCCTCTAATTGAGTGATTTTAGGTTTACCGATACACGTGCTTGTGCGAGTGTCATCGCGAGGAGACAAAGGGCCTTATCTTTGTCGACGTGGCGATCTTTTAGCAAAATAGATTGCTTCGCTTTTCAGATGAAGCCCTGAAAAACTCGCAATGACACAAATAGATAAATACTTACCCGTGTCTATCTAGCTAGTATAGTATTCGGTAAACCAATGAATCATTAAATATACACTATGGATTTTACAAATATACTGGAAATTTTTGTCCACACTGCCCATGCGGCAACCGAAGTTGCAGGCGAGACGGAAAAAGCCAGCGGCATAGCAACTTTGGGCCTTAACTGGAAACTTTTTGCAGCGCAGCTTTTTAACTTTGCGATAATAGTCGCGGTTTTATACAAATGGGTTTTTACCCCTGTCGGAAAAAAATTGCAGGAAAGGCACGAGAAAGTTAACCGCGCCTTAAAAGACGCCGAAGACATTGAAAAGCAAAAAACCGAATTTGAAACGTGGAAACAGCAGGCGATCCAGGAGGCGCGCAAAGAGGCGGCCGAAATAGTTGCGGGCGCCCAAAAAGACGCAACGTCCGCCAAGGACGCAATTTTGTCGCAAACCAAGCAGGAGCAGGCCAAGCTGGTGTCTGAAGCGCGCAGCCGCATAGAAAATGAACAAAAACAGGCAATGCAGCAGGCGAAAAGCGAAGTGGCGGATTTGGTGACACTGGCGGCCGAAAAAGTAATCCGCGCAAAACTGGACGACAAAAAAGACAAGGAGCTAATTACCCAGGCTATTAAAGAGGCAGGGGAGAACGTTTAGTTATGAAATTTACAAGCAAGGACTACGCCAAGGCCCTTTTTGAATCCGTTTCGGAAGTTTCCGATGCGGATTCGGAAAAAGTCCTGGAAAATTTTGCCAAAGTATTGGCTGATATGGGCGATACGGAAAAGCTGGAAGAAATTGAAAAAGAATTTAAAATTCTCGCGGATAAAAAACAGGGCAAAATGGAAGCCGAAATAACTACGGCCCGGAATGTAAACATTGGCAAAGAAAGCATGGAAACCCTGAACAAAATCGCCAACGCGCAGGTTAAGGCCAATCCCAAAACCGAAGAAAAAATTGTGGGCGGGGTCATAGTTAAAATGGAAGACCAACTGGTAGATGGCAGCTTAAAAAGCGAATTGGAAAAATTAAACAGCTTATTAAAATCTTAATTTTGCATAATTAAACATATGGCAACTTCAGAAGCAATTATCAGCCAATTAAAAGATAAAATAACCGCATACCGGCCAAAAGCCGGCGTGGAAAGCATAGGCACAGTGCTGGAAGTCGCGGACGGCGTTGCCCGTATTTCCGGCCTTAAGCAAGTTGCCAGCATGGAAATGCTTGAGTTTTCAGCTAGTGGCGGCAGCACGGTGCTCGGCGTGGCTTTAAACTTGGAAGAGTATTTGGTCGGCGCCATTGTCCTGGGCGATTACACACAAATAAAAGCCGGTGATACGGTGCATTTAACCGGGAAAATCCTTTCCGTGCCAGTGGGCGATGCGCTTATTGGCAGGACGGTGGGCGCTTTGGGCGAACCGAAAGACGGCAAAGGCGCCATAAAATCCGCCGCGTTTTATCCGGTGGAAAAAATCGCTCCCGGCGTTATTACCCGCGAAGGCGTGCGCCAACCGGTGCAAACCGGGGTTAAAGCCATAGATGCGCTTATCCCCATTGGCCGCGGCCAGCGCGAACTTATAATCGGCGACCGCCAGACCGGCAAGACCGCCGTGGCGATTGACACTATCATCAACCAAAAAGGCCAAAATATGATTTGCATTTATGTTGCAATTGGCCAAAAGGAATCCAAGGTTGCCAAAATTGTTTCCATTCTCGAACAGAACGGCGCTATGGACTACACTATTGTGGTTTCGGCCTCGGCTTCTGAACCGGCGGCTCTTTCGTACATTGCTCCGTACGCCGGCTGTGCCATGGGTGAATACTTTATGGACCAGGGCAAGGACGTGCTGGTGGTTTATGACGATTTGAGCAAGCAGGCCGTGGCGTACCGCGAAATTTCTTTGTTGCTCCGCCGCCCGCCGGGGCGTGAAGCGTATCCGGGCGACGTGTTCTATCTCCATAGCCGTTTATTGGAACGCGCAGCCAAGCTTAATAAAGATTTTGGCGGCGGCTCTTTAACGGCATTGCCGATTATTGAAACCCAAGCCGGCGACGTTTCGGCGTACATTCCAACCAACGTTATTTCCATTACCGACGGGCAAATTTTCCTTGAAACCGACCTTTTTTATAAAGGCATAAGGCCGGCTTTAAACATTGGCATTTCCGTTTCCCGTGTAGGCTCTGCCGCACAAACCAAAGCCATGAAAAAGGTGGCGGGCAAATTAAAGTTGAATCTCGCGCAATTCCGCGAACTGGAAGCTTTTGCGCAGTTCGGCTCGGATTTGGACGAAAACACCAAAAAACAGTTGGAACTTGGACGCCGCATGAACGAAATTTTAAAGCAGCCCCAGTACAGGCCCGTGCCCATGGAAAGCCAAGTCTGTATACTCTACGGAGTTTCTAACGGCTACTTTAACAGCATACCCGTGGAAAAAATGCAGGAAGTTGAAACAGCCTTCCACAAATACATGAAAGTCCAGGGTAAAGAGATTCTGGACTCAATCCGATCAACCAACGAACTTTCCGAAAGCACCGAAACCCTGCTAAAAACTTCAATCGAACAGTTCCTACAAACAGTAAAATAATTTTCTAATACCTATAACCTAAAAGCTAAAACCTATTCTATGGCCGGATTACGTGATATAAAAAGGCGAATACGTTCGGTGCAAAGCACGCGGAAAATTACGCGCGCTATGCAAATGATATCTGCGGCAAAAATGAAACGCGCCCAGACTTTGGCGCTCAATAACCGCACTTATGCCGAACTGGCGTGGAATTTGGTCCAAAATATCGCCCGCATGGGAGCCTACAACCATCCGCTCATAAATATCCATCCTAAGGGCAATAAAATCGGCATAGTAATGCTTTCCTCCAACAAAGGCATGGTGGGCGGACTTAATACCAACCTCCTTGGCGCGCTTAAAAAAGTTGAGCAGCAGGAAGCCGAAACCGTGGCGGAAATAATTACCTACGGCAAAAAAGGCAACACCGCGCTTTCCATTTTAAAAAAACGAGTGATTGCCGACTTCCCTAAAATGGAAAGGACCATTGCCGCGGAGGAAATTTATCCCATTGCCCAAATGGTAGGGGAAATGTACACCTCCGGCAACTACCGGAAAATTTACGTCGTATATAACCAGTTTGTCTCCACGCTTTCCCAAAAGCCCGTAGCCAAACAAATCCTGCCTTTTTCGGAAAGCATCCGGCAGGAATTAATAAATGATGACGACAACCCGTTGCCGACTGACGTTAGTTATACTTTTGAACCGGACCCCAAAGATGTTTTGGAGCATTTGCTGCCGAGAATTTTGGAAAGCCAAATTTATGAGGCAATTTTGGAATCTGACGCTTCCGAACACAGCGCGCGCATGGTTATGATGAAAAACGCCACCGAAGCCGCAGGCGACCTTATTTCCGACCTTACGCTGACTTATAACCAATTAAGGCAAAATAAAATAACTACCGAACTTGCGGAAATTACAGCGGGCAAGATAGCGCTTGAATAAATTTTTACACATATGAAAGATTCCTATAAACCTGAAGAGGATTTGTATGAGGAAGAAGTGAATAGTATACATTCAAAATACCCTGGGGTTAATATTGAAGAGAGAACAGAATATAAGAATAATTTACAAAAGCAATTAGTTCAGTATATTCTTAAAACAGTTTACAAGGATGCAGATAAGATATTATCAAAAGTTGAAGTAACCTCGCTCGCAGCAAAAGAAAAAGTGGCACCAGAACAAATACTCACAAAAGAGGAACAGGAATGGCACAAGACATTATTAGACATAGAAAAGGCGCTTTCTAACTTGGATCCTAATGAAATAATAGGGTGGGCAAAAAATCAAAACCCCTCTATTAATATTAACCTTTGGGAGATTAAAGAATGCAAGCTTAAAGCCTTAAGAGGTTTCCATTACACGATGGAAAAAGCAAGCAAGAAAGCCGACAATAAAAAAGTTCAATAATTATTTTTTTACAATAACAGATTCGTTATTCATTCCCTTAGCCCGCGTGCCTACGGGAGGTGCGGAATGACAATTAATGAAAGGAATACAATGGCGAATATCGGAAAAATTAATCAGGTTATCGGTCCGGTGGTAGACGTAAAATTTGAAAAAGATTTGCCGGCTATTTATAGCGCACTGGAAGTTGAACTTGGAGCTGCGGCTTCCCTTGCTACAAGTGTCAAAAAGTTGACGCTCGAAGTCCAGCAACAATTGCCGGGCAATATTGTCCGCACCATTGCCATGACTTCTACAGACGGCCTTAAGCGCGGCATGGCCGCAAGCGATACCGGTGCTCCAATTTCCGTTCCGGTGGGCAAAGTGTCCTTAGGGCGCATTTTTAACGTCTTAGGCGAGGCTGTAGACGGCGAGGCGACTCCCAAATCGGACAAAAAGTACCCCATCCACCGCCATGCGCCCAAATTCACCGACCAAAGCACCAAAACAGAAATACTTGAAACCGGCATTAAAGTTATAGATTTAATCTGCCCAATTTTAAAAGGTGGTAAGGTAGGCTTGTTTGGCGGCGCCGGCGTAGGCAAAACCGTGATCATTCAGGAATTAATCAACAACATTGCAAAAGCGCACGGCGGCGTTTCGGTATTCGCCGGGGTAGGGGAAAGGACCCGCGAAGGCAACGACTTGTATCACGAAATGAAAGACGCCAAAGTTTTGGACAAGCTGGCCATGGTGTTCGGCCAAATGAACGAACCGCCAGGCGCCCGCGCCCGCGTGGCCTTAACCGGCCTTAGTATGGCCGAATATTTCCGCGATGAAGAAGGCCAGGACGTGCTAATGTTTATAGACAACATTTTCCGATTTACCCAGGCAGGGTCCGAAGTTTCGGCTTTGCTGGGGCGTATTCCTTCTGCCGTGGGTTACCAGCCCACATTGGCTACGGAAATGGGCGAATTGCAGGAACGCATTACTTCCACGAGCAAAGGCTCCATTACCTCTGTGCAGGCCGTGTACGTGCCGGCGGACGACTTAACCGACCCGGCCCCGGCCACTACCTTTGCCCACTTAGATTCAACCGTGGTACTTTCCCGCGCTTTAACGGAATTGGGCATTTACCCGGCGGTTGACCCGTTGGATTCCACATCAACCATACTTGACCCTAACATTGTGGGCCAGGAACACTACGACGTGGCTCGCGCCGTACAAAAAACTTTACAGAGATATAAAGACTTGCAGGATATTATTGCAATTTTGGGTATGGAAGAACTGCCCGAAGAAGACAAAATCACCGTAGCCCGCGCCCGCAAAATCCAGCGCTTCCTTTCCCAGCCGTTCTCGGTAGCCGAAATATTCACCGGCCGCAAAGGCGAATTCGTAAAAATCAGCGACACCATAAAAGGCTTTAAGGCAATTCTGAAAGGCGAATTCGATTCTATTCCGGAAGGGGAGTTCTATATGAAAGGCGGGATTGAACAGGTAAAATAGTATTTAGTATTTTGTATTTGGTATACTGCAAAAAAATACTAAATACGAAATACATTATACAAAATACATGTCTACAATAAACTTTAAACTTGTCACCCCCGAACGGACAGTCCTTTCCCAGGAACTGGACAGTTTGTCATGCCCTACGGCTTTGGGCCAAATTACCATTTTGCCGGGCCACGCGCCTTTGGTAGCAACCCTGGTCCCGGGCGAGCTGCGCGCCAAGACTCAGGGCGAAGAATTCTTTGTAAACGTCACTGGCGGTTTTGTCCAGGTGGACAAAAACAGCCAGGTTACGGTTTTGGCCGATGCGGCCGAGCATTTCTTTGAAATAAATATGGACAGGGCGGAAGAAGCGCGAAAACGCGCTGCCGCACGGCTTAAGCAAATAAAAGCCTCAGACCAGGAATACGCAAAAGTAGCCGCAAGTTTGGAAAAAAGTTTAATGCGCGTAAACATTGCCAGAAAGCGCGCGCACCGCAAATTACCCATTACCGGCGAAGGTTTGCTTAGCGAATAAAATGAAATTTTCTTTCATTCCTAAAACAAATTCGGAAAAATTTGCCCTAAAAATTTATTTTTCGCTTGTGGAAAACTTTTCACGCACTTACCTCGTTGGAGGCACGGTGCGTGATTTGTTATTGGGCAAAAAAATAAACGATATCGATATAGCCACCCAAGCCCAGCCAAACGAAGTGGTGGAATGCTTAAAAAAGCACTTTATTGATTTCAACATTGGCTTCATCCGCCACGGTGTAGTAATTGCCAGCCAAGGCGGCCTCACTGCAGCCATTGCCACGTTCCGGAAAGATTTGCGCTCCAGTTCCCGCTATCCCGAAATCAAATACGTAAAGTCGGCCAAAGAAGATTCGCAAAGGCGGGACTTTACTGTTAATTCCTTTTATTTCAGCCCAAAAAGCCAAAAAATTCTTGATTTTCATAACGGGCTTAATGACCTGAAAAATAAAAATTTACGATTTATTGGGAAGGCTGAAAAGAGAATAAAAGAAGACCCTCTAAGAATAATCCGCGCGCTTAGATTTTGTTTATTACTGTCATTCACTTTGGAAAAAAATGCAAAGAAAGCTATACAAAATAACTTTAATTTGGTAAATACCCTCACAAAAAATAAAATCCGAAGCGAGCTTGAAAAGCTTCCGCATAAACCATTGCGGAAAATTTTAGAAATTGTTTTAAGCAAGCCCGAACTTCTTGACAAACGTTTTTAAATTGCGTAAAATAATTTTAGATAATGATGCGTCAACCTATATTAGGAAACCAAACGCAACAAAAATAGAAAAATCCAGAAACGAAAACTTTGGGGGAAAATACAGAAAAAAATATGCTGACTACTTGCTTGGGCATTTATGCCCGCAGTAGAAATTAAGAAGCTTTGCCAAAATCAGTAAAGCTTCAGGGAGACTAGCCCAAATGGCTAAGAAGAAGAAAACCACAAAAAAGAAGAAGACTGGTGCGAAAAAGAAGAAGCGCGCCTAGTCTTTTTCTCAAAACCGTCCCGCTACAGCGGGAAGGCTTTACAGGAATCGCCTCCAAAATTGGGGCGATTTTTGTT
>CAZDEP010000007.1:0-71822 GCA_964504715.1 uncultured Candidatus Saccharibacteria bacterium
ATTTTTTGAATTAAGGCAAGGCCGCGCTGACCAGCGCGAGGCTTTTAAGAGCGAACAAAAAAGGGAAGAAAAATTTAAAAATCAATTTAGAGATGTACCCCGCAAGCCCTGGCAGGAATACGACGAGGGCCTGGATAAATTTGAAATATCTTTTTTGGAAATAGTCCCTTTTGGCTTTAATAGCTATTTAAAGAAACATTTTAAGGAAAAAATGGGCAGTTTGGTGGGGATTGAACTAGGGGGTCCCGGGTCCAAGTTTTTTGGTCAGCTTGAAGGTTTTAAGAAAAGCTTAGGCGTTACAGTTTGCGATTTAAGAGGCACACTCCAAACACCAGAGCAAAAGGCGAGGGATGTTGCCCTCAATCACACGGTTAGGGAAGGTGATGTTTTTCAAAAAGAGTCGGTGGAAATAGCAAAAGAATGGCTGGAGGGAGAAAAGGCCGATTTCATGGTAGAAAGGATTAAAGGCGGATGGAGTCAAAACCCTTTAAATTTGCCTTTGTTTGCCAAAGCTCTGTCCAGGTGGTATGAACTTTTGGGAGACAGGGGTGCCATGATCCTGCAAAACCCTTTTGCAGGATCACGTAATAGGGAAAGAAAGGATTTCATGCTTCTTTTCAAGCAATACCAAATGTGGCTGAAAATGTTTAAAGAAAAATACCGCGGCAATTTAAATATTGTGTCAGGCAACTACGACACTTTAAAAATTGAAAAGGAAGGTGACGCACCTTCTAAAATTGAAGTTTTTAAATTTTAATTTCATGATTTTACAAGTCGGAGTAAAAATTTTGCTTAAAAATAGCCGGGGGAGGTATTTACTGGCGCGCCGGAATCCTAAAAAATATCCCGATGTAAAAGAGCAGTGGGACATTATTGGCGGAAGGATTGAGTCCGGTACACCGCTTGTCGACAATTTGAAAAGGGAAATTATGGAAGAGGTGGGGCTGAAATATCAAGGCGAGCCGGAGTTGATATCAGCTCAGGATATAATAGTAGATCACAAATACACGGATGCCACAAATCACACAAATGAGAGTAAACATGTAGTTAGATTGACTTATATTGGAGAGATGGATGGAGACCCGAAAATAGACGAGGATCACACAGAGGCCAAGTGGTTTACGGGCGAGGAAATTAAACAACTGGAAAACTTGGACGGTTACTTTAAAGAGCTTATAGAGAAGGGTCTGGTAAAACTGTGATTTAGACCAATGGGCATCTTCGCCCGCAGGCGAAGATGCCCATTGGAAATGAGGGGAGAAAACTATATTTTATGACAAATATATCCGCTTCCGGCGGAAAAAAAATTATTGCAACTTTGTTTTTTCTTTTGGCGGCGGTTGTCGCGCTTTTTTTAGTCATGTATCCTAAATTTAAGGAAACCAAATCCCGTCCCAAAGTAAACAGTTTTGAAGAATGCGCCTCGGCCGGTTACCCGGTAATGGAAAGCTATCCCCGGCAGTGCAGCGCGGGCGGAAGGAATTTTGTCGAAAGCTTTATACCCGAAAAATAATATGCCAACCAGAGAACAAGCCAATAAATTAATGTGCGAATGGGTCAGCAGCGAATCTTTGCGCAAGCATATGTGGTGCGTGGAAGCTTCTATGCGCGCGTATGCGAAAAAATACGGCGAAGATGAAGAAATATGGGGCATGGCCGGCCTTTTGCATGATTTTGACTACGAAAAATATCCTACATACGATGTAACAAATATGTCAGGCCATCCGTTTGAAGGAGTGAGGCATTTGGAATCGCTGGGCTATCCAAAAGAAATAATCCAAGCAATTTTAGGCCACGCGCTTTATAGCGGCGTGCCCAGGCAGTCGCAAATGGCCAAATGCCTATTTGCCTGCGACGAATTGGGCGGCTTTTTGGTGGCTTGCGCTTATATGCGGCCGACGAAATTTGAAGGTCTCACGTACGAATCGGTAAAAAAGAAATTAAAAGACAAAAAATTCGCGGCAAAAGTCTCGCGCGAGGATATTGCCTTGGGCATTCAGGAAATGGGCATAAGCGAAGAGGAGCATGTAAATTTTGTAATCGGGGCTTTGCAAAACATCCAACCGCAAATTTTTACGGTTTAACATCCACTGTGATGCGTCCACGTATCACAGTGGAGTAAATTTATGAAAAAGTTCATTGCCTTTACTATTTTTATTATGCTGGGAGCGGCGGGGTATGAGTTCTATCAAAACCACCAAGCCCAAATCCAAAGCATTACCGAGGGCCTAAAAAGCGGCGCTGCCATAGAAAATGTCAGGACCGAAATTTTTACTCCGGGAGGCCTGCGCGCTACCATTGAATCCAAAAGCGCGCTTTTGACCTACGGTGGCACGTTCCAGGCTACCAATGAGCAGCGCGCGCTCTATGGTAAGGCCGCGTTAAAACCCAATCCGCTTTTAGACCGTATGGCTGAGGCCAAAGTTAAGGATATGTTTGAGCGGCAATACTTTGAACATATTTCACCGACCGGCAAAGGCCCGGCCGATTTGGCCGACGGGGCCGGCTATGTGTATATTACGGTGGGGGAGAATTTGGCCTTGGGCAATTACAAAAACGATGCCGCGCTGATAGAAGCCTGGATGAACAGCCCGGGCCACAGGGCGAATATTTTGAATTCCAAATTTACTGAGATAGGGGTGGCGGTTATGAAAGGGACATTTGAAGGCAAGACCACATGGCTGGCGGTCCAGGAATTCGGCAAACCGGCTTCGGAGTGTCCCAAAGTTGACCAGTTTTTAAAGCAGCAAATTGACGAAGGCAAAGCCGCGCTCGACAGCCTGGAGGCGGAGGTGCAGAAGGCAAAAAGCGAGCTTGAAAGTACGCCCGAACCCAAAACGCAAGTCCAGGTCGACGCTTATAATACCAAAATTAATGAATTTAACAGTTTAGTGAAGGTTTATAACAACCGTTTGGACATCCAAAAACAGGTTATTAGCCGTTTTAATGAACAGGTAAAGGCTTTTAACGAATGTATTGCCAAATGATGTAAAATCTTAAGAACTTTGGTATAATATTTAAAGACTATTAAATAAAGACAACAGGCAATAATTGACGCAGAATAATTTTTGCTTATTTTCAATTATGCCATTTTGTCCTTCCGGTTTATGGGAATATTCGACAAAATCAAGGATATTAATGAAATGCGCAAGCAGGCCAGCCATTTGCAGTCGCTTTTAAAGCAGGAATTTGTCAGCGGCGAATCGGGCGGCGGAAAAATTAAAATCACAATGGACGGCAATCAGGACATTAAAAGCGTGGAAGTGGCGCCGGAAATTGCGGGAGATAAAAGCGAAGTTGCCCGGCACATTCGCGCCGCGCTCGAAGATTTGTTCAAAAATTATAAAAAGATGATGCAGAAGCGTTTTGGCAATATGATGCAATAGTTCGCGGATACCTGCCTACCCTGCCTACCGGCAGGCTGGCGGCAGGCAGGCGCGGATTGCGCTGATAACGCTGATTATAAAGAATAAAGAACGTCGTAGTCGGTTACAAAAAAGCAAATGAAAATAAAAGTTTTAACAATTTTTCTTATTGTTATATTCCTAAGCCCCCAAGCGGCTTCTGCTTTGGAAATTTCTGATTTTTTACAGAACGGGGCCGATTTGGGTTTTTCCGCCAAATCTTATTTGGTTGCGGAAAGAAACACAGGACAGGTTTTGCTTTCTAAAAATTCCAAGGAAACCTGGGTACCGGCTTCTTTAACCAAACTGGTCACGCTGCTTACGGTTTTGGACACCAAGCCAAAATTGACCAAAGCGGTCAATATGAAAGCCGATGACCAAAAGGCCGGCCAGTGCAGCAGCGGCGGCGCGTGCATTGCCACCAAGCCGGGCGTGGCTTATTCGGTTGACGGTTTATTCCACGCCAGCTTAATGGCTTCGGCCAACAACGCAACTTTCGCCCTTGCCCGGAGTACCGGCTTAACGGGAGCAGAGTTTGTAAAAAAAATGAATGAAAAGGCGGAAAATTTGGGAGCAACCAATACCCGTTTTTTTGAGCCCACAGGCATAGATCCAAAAAATGTAACCACCGCTGAAGATTATGCCAAAATAGTGGCCGCAGCCTTTTCCGACCCGTATTTAAAAAAATTGGCCGGTCTTAAGCAGTACACTTTAACCGCCGCCAATAATAAAAAATACGTTCATAAATTAAAAAACACCAACAAGCTGCTGGGCGACGACCGTCTGGGCAGCGTGGCCGGCAAAACCGGATTTTTAGACGAATCGGGTTATAATTTCGCTTCTCTTGCCCAGGACCGATTCGGGAATAGTTTTGTGGTCGTTGTTCTAGGTAGTAAAACCGCAGCCTCGGAGTTTGAAGAAACCCGCCGGCTCGTGGATTGGGCGGGCTTGAGTCTGGTTTTTAGCGGAACGGTTTTGGGTACCAGCACCACACAATCAATCAATTTTATCAATTAAAGAAGTAAGCACATGAAAAAAATTATTTCAATCGCAATAGTGGTTATTTTGGCCATTGGCTTGGGCTATTTTTTGTTTAAGATTTCGCCCCAGCAAAAGCCGGGCGCGACCTCGGCCGATTTTGACTTAAATAATCTTACGCGGCTAAGTCAGCCTGCGGAGGTGAATGCCGATGACCATATTTTGGGAAATCCGGCGGCAAAAAATGTCATGGTCGCCTATGAAGATTTCCAGTGTCCGGCCTGCGCCAATTTTAGGCCGATTTTAGAATCTTTCCCTTCGGCTTTGTCCGATACAAAAGTGGTTTTTCGGCATTTCCCGCTTTTCACTTTGCATAAAAGTGCTATTATAGCCGCTTATGCTTCGGAAGCGGCTGCGGCACAAAACCGATTTTGGGAATTCGGCGGACTGCTTTATGAAAATCAAACCGAATGGGACAGCTTGAGCGATCCGACGGAAAAGTTTGTGGAATATGCTCAAAAAGCCGGCGTTGCTGATTTGGATAAGTTCCGAAATGATGTGGCCCAAAAGACTTATAAATCCCGGGTGGAGCGCGACGTTAGGGAAGGCTACGGCCTAAACGTAAGCGGCACGCCCACTTTGTATTTTAACGGCAAGCAAATCCAGCTCGATGGTCTGGAGGGCATAAAAAAACAGGTTGAACCGCTGTATATAAAATAGTCTATGGATTATAAAACATTTTGCACAACTCTGGCCAAGCAAGCGGGAGCGGTTATTAAAAAGAACTTCCGCGGCGGGATGAAGAAGAATTGGAAACGGAATGATACACCGGTGACCGAAACGGACATCGCAATCAACAAACTGGTAATAATATCTGTCAAAAAATACTTCCCTTCCCACGGCGTGCTCGGGGAAGAAGAAAACTACGCAGTAAAGGATAAAGAATATTTGTGGGTATGTGATCCCGTTGACGGCACCATCCCTTTTTCGCATGGCGTGCCTACCTGCGTTTTTTCTTTGGCTTTGGTAAAAAACGGCGTGCCTTTGGTTGGGGTGATTTACGATCCATTTATGGACCGTTTGTTTTATGCCGAAAAAGGCAAAGGCGCGTATTTAAATGGCAAGAAAATTCATGTGAACGATCATGGTATGGACAAAGCGGTTTTAAATTGGGAGAGCGGCAGGCTTACTTTACCCTTGCAGCGCAGGTTTAAAAACTGTATGCCTATACGGCTCAACTCCTTTATTTACGGCGGCATGCTGGTGGCCAGCGGCGAGCTGGTTGCCTCGCTGTATACGTGGATGTATGCGCATGATGGCGCATCTCTTAAAGTTATTATTGAGGAAGCCGGCGGGAAGACAAGCGATTTAAAAGGCAAAGACCAGCGTTATAACGGCAAAATTTTCGGCATGTTGGTGAGCAACGGAGTGGTGCACAAACAGCTTTTGGAAATAATCAGGCGCAACCCCAAAAAACATTCGTCGCAGTATTATTAAATTTTTATTCGCGCGGACGGCTTTACAGCCGGCCGCGCTTTTAGTATCATTTAGCGCATGAAAACCCATTCTTTACCCTTAAATTCAGGCCGTAAAAAGCAGGTCGGGAAAAAAGTCCTCATTGCTCTGTCGGGCGGAATAGACAGCGCGGTTTCGGCATACCTGCTCATAAAAAAAGGCTACCGGGTGGAAGCGGCGTTTATGAAAAATTGGAGCAGCCAGGAAGGGCTTTTAAAGAACGAATGTCCCTGGCTTTCTGACAGGCGCGACGCGTTGCGCGTGGCGGGATTTTTAGGTATAAAAATGCATACCCTGGATTTTGAGAAACAGTATCAAAATACGGTAATGAAATATTTTTTCGACGAATACAAAAAAGGCCGCACCCCGAACCCGGACGTTATGTGCAACAAGGAAATAAAATTTAAATTGCTGTACAATTGGGCGCTTAATCACGGCTTTGATTTTTTGGCCACGGGACATTACGCCCAAATAGGGCTAAGCGCTAAGCGTATAGGGCTAAGTAAAGAAACCTTAGCCCTTAGCCCTGCACGCTATACGCTTTTGCGCAGCAAAGACGAATTTAAGGACCAAACATACTTCATTTACAATATAAAAACCGAGCAACTTCCTCGTTTGATTTTTCCGATTGGTGGCATGAAGAAAAGTGCCGTAAAAACCCTGGCAAAAAAAATTGGTTTGCCCAATGCGGAAAAGAAAGAAAGTATGGGTTTGTGCTTTGTGGGCAAAATCAGGTTAAAGGATTTTTTGGGACAAAAGATAAAACCGAAGAAAGGGCAGATAGTCTTGTCATTGCGAGAAGGAGTGCATCCGACGCCGAAGCAATCCAAACAAAAGGACAGATTGCTTCGCGTCGCTCGGAATGACACAAGGGCCGTTGTTGTCGGTCATCATGCCGGTCTCCATAACTACACCCTGGGGCAAAGGCAGGGGATAAAAGTCGGGGCCGGCGGGCCATATTTTGTATGTGGAAAGGATTTAAAACACAACCGGTTGTATGTAACCAACGACCCCCACGACCCTCTTTTGCTTACTCACGAGGTGCAAATCCATAGCGTAAATTGGATAAACCCAATAGGGCTAAGCGCTAAGCGTATAGGGCTAAGTAAAGAAACCTTAGCCCTTAGCCCTGCACGCTATACGCTATCCGGCCGATATCGCCACCAGGGCGAATTGGCTCCGCTTACTATATCCAGAATTGGACGTGATCATTATCGCGTAATTTTTAAACATCCCCAAAAAGCTATTGCCAGCGGACAGAGTTTGGTATTATACCAAGGCAAAGAGTGTGTGGGCGGGGGAGTTATTGTTTAAGGTTTTGATAATGTAGTTTACATAGTTCACGGACGCGCACCATATAAACAAAGCAATATAATAAACTTATGCAAAATTTTACCGTTGTAATTGAATGTGAAAAAGGGAGTAATTTAAAAATAGAATACGATGATACCATTAAGGAATTTAAAACCGATTTTGTTTTTGAAGGCGTAGTTTTTCCCTATTATTATGGTTTTCTTCCGGGAACTAAAGCGGGAGACGGGGATACTTTGGACGCGATAGTGGTGGGAGAATTAGAATTTAAGACCGGGGATGCGGTGGAATGTAAGGCCATCGGAATAGCAAAAATAATAGACAGAGGGGAAACTGATGATAAGATTATTGCTGTCCCGATTGCCGACCCTTTGTCCAAACAGTATCAGGACATAAACTACTTACCAAAAGAGCGGCTTGAAAATTGGAAGAATTTTTTGAGTGAAGTCGCAAAGCAAAAGAGGAAAATTATGACAGTAGAAGCGTTCAGAAATGCCAATGAAGCGTATCAAGTAATTAAAAATGCGAAGAATGCGGTTTGATAGAAGGATTGACAAATTGTAAAAATATGGTATAATTGCTGATACCTTAAGATTATCATTAACATTATTTAAAAGCTATGAAAAGCAAAAAATTATTTATTTTTTCCTTTCTCGCCTTAGTATTTTTCTCGCCTGTTTCTGCTTGGGCTTTAAATATCCCAAGCCAAAACATGGCCCTTTCAGTTCGTGTGGGCCAAAGCGTGGAAGTTGTTCTGCCTTTAAGCCCTTCCGGTGAGTGGTTGGTTTTTAACCAAACCGGAAATAATTTGGCTTCCGGAGTGGCCGTGGGTACTTTAATCCGCATAACCGGCAACAGCGCAGGCTTGGCCCAGTTTGAGGTTTGTTCGAGCGCCAAAAAATCCGATTGTTATGACATCCAAGTGGAAGTCACAAACGGCATTAAGGGCTTGGTGCTGGGCATTTCCACCGAGCGACATATGCCGGGCAGCTGGGTTAAGCTTCAAAACACAGTTTTTTATGTGCATGAAAGAGGTCTTATTCCCGTGCCGAGCATGAAAGTATTTGAAAGCAACGGTGGAAAAATTACAAGCATTGAGCCAATGACACAGGGCGACCAACAGTTGCCTCCTTACTTGCCCGAATTGGATTTGGGCGACATAAGGGTGAAATAAGCGGCCATCATAAATTAAAATCCTTCCCCCCCGCCGCAGGCGGGAGGGAAGGATTTTTTGTATCGCTTGGACACTATATATCAACATAGATGACGGTCTTCTTGCAAAAGCAAGAAGACCGTCATCGTATCTTCTAACGCCCAAAATCTATAATCTAATATCTAATTTACCCTTTCAAGAACCTGACAAGCAAAAGCGCCACTATGTTTATTATCTTTATCATAGGATTGATAGCAGGGCCCGCAGTGTCTTTGTAAGGGTCGCCAACCGTGTCGCCGGTAACGGCCGCTTTGTGGGCATCTGAACCTTTGCCGCCGTATTGGCCTTCTTCAATGTATTTTTTGGCGTTATCCCAGGCTGCGCCGCCGGTGGTCATGGAAATACCCACGAATAAACCCGTCACAATAGTGCCTACCAAAAGCCCGCCCAAAGCCGCGGCTCCCAAAAGCCAGCCGACAAGGATCGGGATAATTACAGGGATAAGCGCGGGGATGATCATTTCTTTTATAGCGGCCTTAGTGACAATATCCACGGCGCGGGAATAGTCCGGTTTGGCCGTGCCTTCCATAATGCCTTTAATTTCCCTAAATTGCCTGCGCACTTCTTCCACTACGGCCTTTGCCGCGTTGCCCACGGCGCTCATTGCAATTGATGCAAATAAATAAGGAAGCAGGCCGCCAATTAAGAGACCCACCAATACTTTGCTGTCGGACAAATCGAATACAGAAGAAATCCCGGCCATATTCAATTCCTGGGTGTAAGCCGCGAATAAAACCATAGCCGCCAATCCCGCACTTGCAATGGCATAGCCTTTGGTTACGGCTTTTGTGGTGTTGCCGACCGCATCTAACGGATCGGTTACATCGCGCACGCTTTTGTCCAAGCCCGCCATTTCCGCAATGCCGCCGGCGTTGTCGGTAATCGGGCCAAAGGCGTCAATCGCAACCACAATTCCCGTCAATGACAACATGGACATTACGGAAAGCGCAATGCCATAAAGCCCAGCCAATTGGTAAGCGGTTAAAATTGCCACTACTATTACAATTACCGGCGCGGCGGTGGACTGCATACCTACGGCCAGGCCTTTAATAATGTTGGTGCCATGTCCGGTGGTGGAAGCTTCGGCAATATCTTTGACCGGGGAGAATTTTTTTGCCGTGTAGTATTCTGTAATTAAAACTACCAACGCGGTAACCGCCATGCCAATTAGGACCGAATAAAAAGCAATGCTGGAACCGCTTAAGCTGCCCGTTTGAAGGAAGGCTAATTTTTCTTTCTGTGTGTAGGCGAAAATGGCAAAGAATCCGGTGGCCAAAACGCCGGTAGCTATTAAACCTTTATATAAAGCGCCCATTATAGACTGACTTTTGCCGAGTCTGACAAAGAAAGAACCAATCACCGAAGCCACAATGCTCAGCGAGCCTATTACCAACGGTAGGATAATTGCCATTTCATTGCCCGGGAAAAGACTGGAGCCCAAAAGAATTACTGCTACCGTGGAAACTGCGTAAGTTTCAAACAAGTCCGCAGCCATGCCGGCGCAGTCGCCAACGTTGTCGCCAACGTTGTCCGCAATTACGCCGGGGTTCCTGGGGTCGTCTTCCGGGATGGAGGCTTCTATTTTGCCGACCATATCGGTGCCTACGTCAGCGCCTTTGGTGAATATGCCGCCGCCCAGCCGGGCAAAAACTGAAATTAGGGAAGAACCAAAAGCCAATCCTGCCAGCGCGGCCAAATTTTTGGTAACCAAATAAAATGCGGAAACAGAAATAAGACCTAAACCCACTACAAACAGTCCGGTTACGGCTCCGCCCTGAAATGCCATGGCCAGCGCAGGACCCAAACCTTTTTTTGCGGCCTCAGCAGTGCGCACGTTGGCGCGAACGGAAATGTTCATGCCTACAAAGCCCGCCACTGCCGACAAAATCGCACCCACTAAAAAGGCTATTACAGTTTCGTTGTCGAAGCGCCCAATTTTCATAAGCACAATAACCGCGACTGCCACGAGCGCGACAGTTTTATACTGACGTGAAAGGTATGCTTTGGCGCCGGCCTGGATGGCAGAGGCGATTTCGAGCATTTTGCCTTCGCCCGCCGGGCTTTTTAAAATTTTATAAATTAAAACACTTCCATAAAGAAGTGCGAGGACCGCCGCCCCAAGGGCGTAATAAAGGTACGTATTTTCCATTACAGTTGATTAGTATTAATTATTCTGTGTATAATTATAGGTGGTTTTATGAAAACTAGCAAGAAGCAATTAATTAGATAAATGAATATTTTTAGATATTATTTATGACAAAACTTTCCAGCCAGCGCACGTATGTTTTGGTTACCGGGCTTATTCTTTTTTTGCTCGGATTGTTGGGGTTTGCCTTCCGGGCCAGCTTTTCCGGCATAGCCGACAAATACTTATTTGCGGCCCTGGTGTTGGGTTTTTGGGGCTTGGTCTTAAGCACAAAAAACGAATAAGCCACCCAACATTTTTATCATTTTGATTTAGGGCGGTAATTTTTAAAACCATCCCGATCAGATCGGGATGGTTTTAAGTTGGCTTAACCTATTCAAATTTTACCGTGCTAAGCAGCGCCTGGAAATAGGGCTTGAGGCTCAAAGAGGAGCCTAAATCAAAGGTAAAATAAGTGGCGTTGTCCTTAACCCCGAGCACCGAGCCTTCAAGGCTCACAGCCGTTTTGCCTCCCACTTCGCTTTGCTGGGTGGGTACTCCCGAAAGCGCAAAGTAGTCGTCGGCGGAAATGTAAATCCGGAAATTATCGAAGCGTGCTCCCGGATCAACTTCAATTATATAGTAACCGTCTTTGTTGGCCACGGACCTTATTTTCCAGGCCGGGTCATATTTAAAGCTCAGTCCGAATTTTTTATCTTTATAAGTTTTCCATCCCGACGTATCAACTGCCTGCGGCATATCGGTGGGGCCGGTCGTGGGAGGGGAGTAGCTGATAATTTCATAGTCGGCCGGTTTGGGTTTTTGGGGGGCGCCAACTTTATGCGCGCTAAGCACGGCAAAAATCCCGCCGAGCACGGCAAGGGTAAAGAGCGCTGCAAAACTTTTGGAATGAATACTGATTTTTTTGTTCATTTCCGGTAATTTTTGTTTATTGAAAAGAGGGGTTTTAACATTATTTTCCAAAAAGTTTGTCCAAACCCGCCTGGCTGCCGCAATAGTAAATATTGTTGGTTAAGTTTACGCAGTAGCCCGGGTTTTTGGCAATAAACGAATATTTTGGCAAAAACCAATAGAGAAAAACTATGGCCGCTGCTATCAGAAAATAAAAAGTAAGTTTAAAGAGTTTTCGCATTTTCCAGGTGGGGAGTAATGAACACCAGGCCTTTTTCATTTATCCTGTTGTGGGTGTTTTTGTGTTGCCAAATATTGCCCACTCCGTAGCCTATAAAAATGAACATAACGACATTTGTAAAGGCCAAAAATCCACCCACTAGTACCGTTTTATTTTAAACCTGACGGCCAACATCCCTTAAATTAATTTATTTTAGAGGAGTTTGAAAATCTGACAATCGACATAATTAAAATGAAACGGTACTAGCGCTAAAAGTCCAAAAAAGCTATGGTGAATATGAAAGCCTTTTATTTGCTATATAGCGGATGTGTAGAAACTTCATTTCTGTTCTTGCGCTATTAAAATGGGCTACTGGTAGTAATAACAGCCGATAAATCGGCTAACTACATTGAAGTCATTTTCCTACAAAGTGTGTTTAGTTTATTATAACATAATTTCGTTTATCAATGAAATAATTTTTCCACAGTTTTGTATTAAATATATATAGGAAGTAGTCTCAAAACTTCATTTTGGCTGTCGTGCCTACGGCAGATCCCCCGTAGGGGGACAATCTTATAATTTCTGCCATTCGCCCAAAAAAATTTCTCTGCTTAGTCTCCGACTAAACCTTCATGCCTACGGCAGATCTCCCGAAGGGATGACAAAATTTGTTTTGTCCGGCTGTCTAGAAATTCTTAAGCTTTCGCCTTAAAAGCAAGTTTTGAGACTACTTCCAGGTCCATATGGATTTAACCGACGAACAAATTGCGGAGAGGGTGCAAAAAGGGGATATTGAGGAGTTTGAACGGTTGGTTGCCCGTTACCGCCAAAAGCTTTTGAATTACGGAAGCAAGCTGCTTTTTGGCCGCGGGGATTTGGAAGATATTGTCCAGGAAATATTTATTAAGACTTACCGGAACTTGCAGAGTTTTGACAGCAACCGTAAATTTTCCACCTGGATTTACCGCATTGCGCATAATGAGTTTATAAATTACGGGAAAAAATTTTCCCGCCAATTAATTGATTATTTTGATTTTGAGGTTTTGCTGCCCAAAGCGCCCCGTGCGCCTGAGCATAAAAGCCCTGAAAGCGAATTTGACCGCGAGCGGCTTAAACGCTTGGTGGAAACCAAGCTGGCGGAAATGGAGCCTAAATACCGCGAACCTTTGGTGCTGTATTATTTGGAAGGCTTTGATTATAAAGAAATTTCCGAAGTGTTGAAGCTGCCCGTCAGCACGGTGGGCGTGCGTTTATCGCGCGCTAAAAATATTTTAAAGAAAATAATTAATAGAAAATCATGAATCAGAATAAGCCCCACAGCCTGTTGGAGCAAATAAAAAGCGGGGAAATAAAAATGCGTCCGCGGTCTTATTTTATTGCCAAGTCCACACTGCAGCTTATTGCGCTGCTTTTGGCTGCGCTTTTGGCGGTATTTTTCTTAAGTTTCCTGGTATTCAGGCTCAAATTAAGCGGCGCACTGCTCATGCCAGGCTTTGGCGTCGGGGGCATAAAAGACCTGTTGCTTTCGCTGCCTTTGTTTATTGTAGTTTTGGTCTTAATTTTTTTGGCGGTATTTATTTGGTTTGCGGAAAGATATCCCATCGCTTACCAGCGGCCTTTGCTTTACAGCTTAATGGCCATAGTTGTGATTGTGTGCGGCGGCGCCGTTCTGGTATATAGTACCCCCTTGCACCCTTATTTTTTCCGGGCTTTTTCGCCGCCGGGCGCGCCGTCTGTTATGAGGATACTGTATTTCCATCCGCGCGGGCCGGAAATCCACAACGGTTTAGTTGGGGAAATAAAAACCCTGGACGAAAGTAAGGTTGAACTTTTGGGGCCCGAAGGCAAGGTTTACAAAGTGCTCGTTGATTCTCAAACTTTTTTGCCTGGCGGGCGGGATGATTGGGAGGTGGGAGATTGGCTAATAATCCGCGGCGAAATTATGGGCAATGAAATACGCGCGTGGGCTGCCAGGGAAATTAATAAACCCGAATTTTTTTTGGAGGGTGAGTTGAAATAATTTTTAGGAAGGGTTGTAATAAATAATGAGGCCAAAAGCCGGCTTAAATTAACAAGGCCTCACTTCGCAAAACAACCCCCTTTAGCCTTCCGGAAGGCAATAAAGAATTATCAGGACTTACGCGAAAAGCGTAAGTCCTGCGGGCCAAAAACCCAGGTTTGGTTGTGCGCGAGGCGGGCTTGCACGACGCGAAGTAATTTTAAAGGGTGGGAGAAAAAACACTATGAAAAAAAGATATTTGGCAGGTTTAATTGTTCCTTTGTTCGCCTTTGCGGCTATCGGTGTCCAAATGGCTTCGGCCCATGGCTGGGGCTTTGCTGCAAATCAGGATCCGGCGCAGATTGCGGAAGCCCAAACCCAAGCTTTTGAAAAGCAGTCCGCCTTACTTGGCATAAGCGTGGATGAGTACAAAAATCTTTGGGCCCAAGGGAAGAATTTCAGGGAAATTGCCCAGGAGAAAGGTATAAGCCAGGATCAGCTAAAGCAGAAAATGCAGGAGCAGATGCAGCAGAATATGAAATCGCATCTTGATGCCCTGGTTTCCAAAGGAGTCATTACCCAAAGCCAGGCTGACCAGCGCCTGGAAGCAATGAAGAAAAATCAGCAAAACGGCAAACCTATAAAAATGAAAGGGATGAGGATGGGCAATTGGTTTTAAAATTATGCCAATAGTCTCTTCCAAATATAATTTAAAAAAGCCTTCCGCTTAAAAAGCGGGAGGCTTTGATTTTTTTTATGATAGGAATAAAAATGTGGGTAGCCAACCATAAAATTATGACCAGCGTAATATTTTTGGTTCTTGCCGGCGGCGGGTATTGGGTTTATAAACGCACGAGTTCCGCCGAAGTGCAGCCTCAATATGTTATGGGCAGCGTCACAAAGGGCTCCCTTTCCGTTTCGGTCAGCGGCACGGGGCAAGTGTCCAGCAGTAACCAGCTTGATTTAAAGCCCAAAGCTTCCGGCGATTTATTAAAAATTAGTGCAAAAGTTGGGGACAAAGTTAAATCCGGGCAGGTATTATTCCAGTTGAATGCCCGGGACGCATTTAAATCGGTCCGGGATGCGCAGGTAAACCTGGAAAGCGCCCAGCTTTCGTTAAATAAGCTTTTGGAGCCGGCGGACAACCTAACGCTCCTGCAGGCGCAGAATTCTTTGGCAAAAGCCGAAGAAAACAAAGAGCAGTCAGAGGAAAATTTGTCAAAGGCATACGATGACGCATTTAACAATATTTCCGACACCTTTTTGGACTTGCCTTCGGTTATGTCGGGCTTACAGGGCGTGCTTTATTCGACCGATGTCGGAAGTAACGGGCAGTCCAATATAGATTTTTATTTTGACCAGGCCAGCATATATTCCGACCAAGCCTGGACATTTAGGCAGGATGCCAAAACGAAATTCGAAGCGGCTCGCAAATCTTACGATAAGAATTTTCAGGACTATAAAACGGCCAGCCGGTTTTCTTCCACAACGACCATTGAATCGCTAGTGGCGGAAACTTATGAAACTTCCAAAGTCATGGCTGAAGCGGTAAAAAGTACGAGCAATCTTATTCAATTTTACGTTGATAAGCTAACTTCGGCGGGGAAAAATCCGATAACTAAATCGCAAAGCCATCTTTCCAGCTTAAGCTCTTTTACCCAGCAGGTTAGCTCGCATTTATTAGCCCTTTCAACGCAAAAAAACAACATCAAAAATTGCAAGGATGAAATAGTCAACGCCCTTAGGACCATTGCTGAATTTTCGGCCTCTTTGGAGAAAATTATTGCGGGGACGGACGAGTTAGATCTACAGTCCGCAAAATTAAGTTTAAAGCAAAAGCAGAATGCCCTGCTTGATGCCCGGGAAAAGCTTGCTGACTATTCAGTGAAGGCCCCTTTTGACGGCACTATTGCCCAGGTTAGCGCCAAGTTTGGCGACAGTGTTTCTTCTGCCTCTTCGCTTGGGGTTTTGGTGGCGGACAAGCAGCTTGCCGAAGTTCCGCTTAATGAAGTGGATATTTCCAAAGTTAAGGCCGGACAGAAATGCGTTTTAACTTTTGACGCCATAGAAAATTTAACCATAAGTGGCACGGTTGCCCAAGTGGATGCTGTGGGTACGGCCAGTCAGGGCGTGGTTTCTTATAACGCTAAAATAGCCTTTGATACCCAAGATGAAAGAATAAAAGCCGGCATGAGCGTGGCTGCAAATATCATTACTGACATTCGGCAGGATGTTCTGTTGCTGCCCAGTTCGGCTGTAAAAAATGATACGGGCAATGCTTATGTACAGGTTATGGAAAATGGCGCGTTAACCAATAAAACCGTAGTTATTGGTTTAAGCAATGATTCTGACACGGAAATTATTTCGGGGCTGTCTGAAGGGGAACAGGTGGTGACCCAGATTATTCAGTCTCAAACGACAACCACAACAACAACTTCCCGCACCGGCGCAGGTATCTTGCCCATGGGCGGTAACGCGGTGTTCAGGAGCGTGGGAGGCAGTGTGCGATGATAGAATGCCGCAACATAAGCAAAACTTATATTTCCGGCGACAATAAAACAGAGGTTTTAAAAGATGTGTCATTCGGGATTGAGGCCGGAGAGTTTGTAAGCATTATGGGGCCTTCCGGCAGCGGCAAGTCCACGCTTATGCATATTTTAGGCGCTTTGGATTCGCCGACTAGCGGACAATACCTGCTAGAGGGCAGCGATGTATCCAATTTAAACGACGATGAGCTGGCGGAAGTTCGTAAAAATAAAATCGGTTTTGTTTTTCAGGCATTCAATTTATTGCCGCGCGCAAATGTTTTAAGGAATGTGGCATTGCCTCTTATTTATTCCGAAACCCGGCGGTTTGAGAGAGAAGATGCGGCCAAAAATGCGCTAGTGGCCGCCGGTATGGACCCAAAGCATTTTGGCAATTTATCCAACCAGCTTTCGGGTGGCCAAATGCAACGCGTTGCCATTGCTCGCGCGTTGGTAAACAATCCCAAAATTATTTTAGCCGACGAGCCTACAGGGAACTTAGACAGCAAAACCGGGGAAGTGGTTATGCAGACTTTTCGTCAGCTTAACAGCCAGGGCAGAACGATTATAGTTATTACCCATGAAAAAGAAATTGCCATGTTCGCCAAAAGGATACTGCATATCCGCGACGGGCAAATTATTAAGGATGAGATGAATAGTAATGAAATATAAAGATCTTTTGGAAGAAACAACTTCCGCCTTAACCGGCAACAAAGTCAGGTCAGGCCTCACCATGCTCGGAATTGTAATTGGCATTGGTTCGGTTATTGCCATGGTTTCAATCGGGAAGGGGGCCCAAGGTTCGATAGAATCCAGCATCCAGTCCATTGGTTCTAATTTAATTTTAGTTATGCCCGGGTTTTCTAGGAACGTCGGAAGCCAGGTTTCTTTGGGCCGCGGCAGCGCGCAAACCTTAACCCTGGCCGACGCGGAAGCGATTTTAAATTCTGTGCCGCGAGTAAAAGCTGTTGCAGCGGAAACTTCGCGCCGTTACCAAGTGGCGGCGAAAAGCAAAAATACCAACACGCAGGTTTTGGGTACCGAGCCAGCATACGCTTCTGTTCGCAATGTATCGGTACAAAGCGGAGTTTTTATTTCCGAGCAACATCTAAAAAATTACTCTAAAATTGTTGTTCTTGGCCCAGCGGTTGCAGAGGATCTCTTTGGAAGCGCGGAGAATACATTGGGACAAAGTATAAAAATTAACCGGATAGAATTTAAAGTAGTGGGCGTTACCCAAGCCAAAGGCGGTAGCGGGTTTAATAATGCGGACGATATGGTTTACGTGCCGCTTTCTACCGCCCAGAGGTTTTTGGCAGGCGATAATTACGTCAGCCAAATTAGCGTGCAGGCGCAAAGCGCCGCGGATATGTCGTTCGTCCAGCAAAGCGTTTCCGCGCTACTGCTTGCACGGCATAAAATTTCCAACCCTCAGTCGGCAGATTTCCAAGTTTTAAACCAATCGGATATTGTAAATGCCGCGTCCAGCGTAACCCAGGTTTTTACTACGCTTTTGGCCTCCATTGCCGCTATTTCCCTCCTGGTCGGAGGCATAGGTATTATGAATATGATGCTCACAACGGTTACAGAAAGGACAAAAGAGATTGGTTTAAGAAAAGCGATTGGCGCGCGGAAAAAAGACATAACCGCTCAATTCTTGCTGGAAGCTGTTATACTTACCTTAGCCGGAGGATTTTTGGGGATCTTGCTCGGTTGGCTGCTGTCATTTTTGGTATCCAGGTTTGCAGGCATTGCGACACAAATTTCTCCCAGCTCGGTTTTTTTGGCAGTTGGCGTTGCAGGGGTCATTGGGCTGGTGTTCGGTTATTATCCGGCGTTGAGGGCTTCCCGTTTGAACCCAATTGATGCTTTGCGTTTTGAATAAGATTTTAAAAAAATTAAGGCTGGACTTGTGCGTAAGCAATATGCTCGTCCAAAAATGGGCTTTGCGGAAGTCCTGAAAGAAAGGAAGATATGAATAAAAGAGTAGTGGCTTATATTGCCGTTACGGGCATAGTGGCCGCAGGAGCTGGCTTTTGGGGAGGCACAGCTTATCAAAAATCCCGAATTTCGCGTATAAAAGGTATGACAAATGGTTTGCCTTTTATGCAAGGCGAACAGGGGAACAGGACTTTTGGCCAATTTAGAATGGTGGGCACCGCGGGCAGGGGCACTCAAAATGCAGGGGTTGTAATGGGAGAAATTATTAGCAAAGATGAAAAGAGCCTAACGGTAAAATTGCCCGATGGCGGGTCAAAAATTGTGTTCTTTTCTTCTTCCACGGAAGTAGGCAAAACCGCAACAACAACGCCGGAGTTTTTATCAACCGGACAGTCTATAGTAGCCAGCGGTTCTCCCAATTCCGACGGATCGATAAGTGCCCAAAATATCCAAATCAGGCCTCGCGTTGATATTATCAGTCCACAAAAATGAAAGCTGTTTGATATAATATAATTAGGATCTAAAATTAATTAAAAGGAGCAAAAAATGGAAGAGCAGAATAACACCCCGGCCGAAAATCCAAAAGGCGGCAAGGGTTGGATAGTAGGAGTAATTATTATTTTATTGGTCGCCGGCGGCGCGTATGCCTTTAGCCGCAAGTCGTCCACTACCTCCAAGCAGGAGCAAGATGAAGTCCAGGACATAGACAACGACGGCGACGAAGGCATGGCGCCTTCTTCCGGCGGATCTGAACCGTCCCCGGTAGTTGTGGCAACTTCAACCCCCGATGCGGTAGGCGTAAAAACCTTTACGGTGGATGCCAAAAGCTTTTCCTTTTCGCCTAACGAAATTAGGGTTAAAAAAGGCGACAAGGTCAAGATTGTTATGAACAATACCGGCGGATTCCATGACTGGGTTGTGGACGAATTCAATGCACGGACCGAAAGGGTTACCGGCCCGGCCACGGCCAGCGTGGAATTTACCGCTGACAAAGCCGGCACGTTTGAATTTTACTGCAGCGTAGGCGAGCACAGGCAAATGGGTATGAAGGGGAATTTAGTGGTGGAGTAATACCAGCCAAATCACCAAGGATTATCAAAGGCCGAGGCGCTAGCTTCGGCCTTTGATTTTTATGCGCGAATATTTTATAATATACCAAGTGCCCAAATTTTCGGATTTGCATGGGTAATAAAATTCTATGTAAATTTGTGGCTGGGATGATGGGGTGTAGCCAAGCGGTAAGGCAAGCGGCTCTGAACCGCTCATTCCTAGGTTCGAATCCTAGCACCCCAGCCACAAATTTATATTCATCCCGTTATAAGCGGTAAGGCACCCCGATCCGATCGGGACATTCCTAGGTTCACCTGTCCGCCTCTGGCGGAAATCCTAGCACCCCAGCCACAAATTTATATTCAACTTGGTATAGGCGGTAAGGTACCCGTCTAAGGCGGAAAAAACTGCCCAAAACCATGAAAAATCACCAACAAGGTTGGTGATTTTTTATTTGAGTGATCCTGTTTTAAAACAGTGGTATAATGAATTAGTCCTTATTAATATTTAGCAAAAATATTATATGTCTACGCCCGAAACCCAACACAGCCACGAAGAGAGAAATGAGCATTTGGATTTATATGTAATGTTCAAAAGTGAGGAGGAAAGGGAACACGCAAAGCGCGCGTTTGAGGAAATTATAAAAGAAGATAAAGAAAAGGGGATTTATATACTGCCTGCAGGGCCGGATTATCCGATGGCTTTATCGGAATTGCCAAAAAACGTCCTCAATGGGGATTTTGAGGAAATTTCTAACGATCCCTTGCGGCCCGGCGTGGGATTGAAATTTTCCTTCAAGCACACCCCGAGTTTATTTTCCAAACCCGAAGATTTGTCCGCATTTATAATTATGGCCCTGGAAGACAAAGGTTTAAATATCCAGAAGAGGGCCGGACATACGGAAACTTATGAGGTGGTGGGGCTGCGACAAAAAGGAAATGTTTTTTAAGCGGCTAAGACAAGTTTTAAAATGGCTTGCTGCCGCGTTTGTCGGGATTTTGATGCTGGACGCCCTGCTTTTGGTGGGGTTTTCGGTTTTTCCCAAACAAGCGAAAAAATCAGACGCCATAATTGTCTTGGGCGCGGCCATAAACAGTCCGGCGCTTTACAACCGTTCCATGGAGGCCTTAAGGCTGTATGAGGAAGGCCGGGCCCCGCTTATGGTGCTTTCGGGCGGCCGCATAAGCGAAGCCGATATTTCGGAAGCCACATATATGCAAAGGGCCATGCAGAACAAAGCCGCCGTACCTTTAAATTTGATTCTCGACGAAGCTTCTCATAACACTTTTGAAAACATCAGCAACTCCAAAGCCAAATTGTCCGGCTCAAACAGCATAATAATAGTAACCGACAAATTCCATTTGGCGCGCAGCTGGCTTACGGCCAAATCTTTGGGTTTTAAAAACGTCTCATGGAGCGCACCGGATACCAAATACCCCGCAAGCGAACTTAGGTATCATTATTTCAGGGAATTTGTGGCAATTATTGCTTATATACCAAAATTTGTATTTAATTAGGAAGAGTGGTATTTTAAAAAAGATTTAATATAGAATATAAATTTATGAGAACACCCGACACAAATCCAAGTTTCGTAGAAAGTTCGGCTGAATTGCCTCCGGAATTGGAGAAAATAACCCGCCTAATGGAAGAAGAGGCAATAACCCAAGATGATAAAAAAATTGCGGAAAGAGCTAAGCAGACTTTGGAGCTTTTTTATCAAAGGGCAAGGGATTCTTATATGAATATTCGGGGCAAGCCTTTTCTACGAACAGAAATGGTAGAGGGCCAAAAAGTTTACCCTCTGCCCGTTGCTTATACGGAAAATTACTATTCTGGACAAGAGACTAGGCTGGTATTTTCAGAAGCGTATCAGCAAAGGTTACTAGTAAAATTGGGCGCATGTAAGTATCTTAATACTTCGGAAACAGATGAGGTAGGCAAAACGCTTGGGGAATTATATGTAAGGGGGCATAACCCAGCGGCTTCGGATAGGGCATTTGAGAATAAAAAGTGGATTAATTATCATTGCCGAAAAGAAGGCGGGTTTGGCGTGGCCCCGGGTATAATGAAAGTGAGTTTTGTGGGAGATGAAAGATATGAAGAGACAAAGTACGATAACGAATATGGGCTGGCGGGGGTTGAAATTCAAGGCATGGTTCCTAATTCTTATTCTGAAGAAGGTAAAATTTCAGGTGTGAACAATAATTATTATTGGGAGAATAAGGGTGTATTTACAAAGAGGGACGAGTCTAGAATGTTGAGATTGTTTATGCATGAGGAGGCCGTGAAAAGTTGGTTTGATGCAAAAAAAGTTGAATAAATTTAAGCGTTTGACGGTTTTACCAGCGTCTGGTATAATATATAAAGTTAAATATCCAAAGACAGTTGGTTCCCAATTTGGATTGGGATTAAGGCCTAAAGTAGGCGCCCGCCGAGGAAATGAATTGTTGCCTGAGCAAAGTCGAAGGCCACAATAAATTTGACCCTTCCATAAAGTCAGGGATCAAATTTTATCATCTTACTCGGATAAAACCGAGTTTTTTGTTTGCCGCTGATTTTGTGCGGATAATTACGCGGATTTCTCGCTGAATCCTTCGGCGACATATCTGCGTAGGCATCGGCAATTTATCAGCGATAAAAGGGTCGATAAAATAACCGGTGAAATAAGTAATTTAAAGAGAGTAAATTATCAAATGCCCAAAAGTAAACAGCAAAAAAACGAAGACTTGGCGGAGTTAACCTCAAAGCTTAAAGAAGCCAAATCTGTGGTCTTAAGCGGCTACCGCGGCACCACGGTAAAGGATATTACCAAGTTCCGTTCTAATCTTCGCAAGGAAAATATTTTTTCCAAAGTCTACAAGCTTTCTTTAATAAAGAAAGCCTTAAAGGCTGTCGGGATAGACGGCGAAATTTCCGACCATAAAATGCCGGTTATCCTCTCCGTTTCGGCGGAAGATGAAACCACTCCTGCCCGCCTCATTAAGAATTTTTCCAAGGATGTTAAAACCATTAGCATTTTGGAAGGCGTGGTAGACGGAAAATTGGTCAAACAGGAAACGGTTATGGCTTTAGCCAGCCTGCCGACTAAAGATCAGTTAAGAGCCCAGTTTATGTCCGTACTAAACGGCCCCATTTCCGCTTTTGCCAGAGCCATAAAAGCTTTGGCCGACAAAAAATCGGAAGGGGAAAAGCCAGCGCCCTCTGAAGCCGTGGCCAAGGAGGAAGCTCCCGCCCAGGCTGCTGAGCCGGCGCAAGCTGCCGCAGCTCCCATGGAGCCCGCGGCCGCCGCATAAATTATTCAATCATTAATATATAATCTTACATTATGTCAGACGAAGTAAAAGTAGAAGTCCCCGAGAAGTTCAAATCCTTGGTGGACCAAGTGGAAAAGCTCACCGCGATTGAGCTTTCCGAATTAGTAAAAATTTTGGAAGAGAAATTCGGCGTTTCCGCCGCCGCTCCGGTTATGATGGGCGCGGGCCCGGCCGCAGGCGGCGCAGCCCCGGTTGAGGAAAAGACCGAATTCAACGTGGAATTGACGGAAGCCGGTGCGAACAAAATTAACGTTATTAAAGTTGTCCGCGAAATTACCGGCCTGGGTCTTAAGGAAGCCAAAGACATTGTCGACGGCGCTCCTAAAGTAGTTAAGGAAAACGTGGCCAAAGCGCAGGCTGAGGAATGGAAAAAGAAGATCGAAGAAGCCGGCGGCAAAGTGGTTTTAAAATAATATAGTATAATTATTTTCAAGCCATCCCGAGTGCAGCCGAGGGATCTATTTCCAATAATAGATTGCGTCGTTGTGCGCATGGGGCTAACCGAAAATAATAAAACTACAAAAACCGCCCTTTTCATTGGGCGGTTTTTTGTTTACACTAACAAACAGATCCCTCGTCGCTTATGCTCCTCGGGATGAAAGCTAAATAATAAACAGATGTCTATCAACTTTTGGCAACAATTACCTAAGCCCTTTTTTGCCCTGGCACCCATGGAAAACGTTACAGACCTGGCTTTCCGTGAAATTTTTGCCTTGCACGGCAAACCCGACGTTAGTTTTACCGAATTTATAAATGTGGACGGTTTAACGCACCCTGTGGGCTTTGAGCATTTAAAGCGCGACTTGCAGTATACCGAAAAGCAGAGGCCCATTGTTGCGCAAATTTGGGGACGCGACCCCGAGAAATTTTACAAAGCCGCGGGCATTATTGCCTCTTTGGGATTTGACGGCGTGGATATAAACATGGGCTGTCCGCAGGACAAGGAGATTTCCCAAAAAACCTGCGCGGCTTTAATCCGCGAACCGGGATTGGCAGGCGAAATCATCCAAGCTGCAATCGAAGGGTCATCCTTGCCGGTATCAGTTAAAACCCGTTTGGGCTATTCCAAATCAGACGAAATGGAAGGTTGGATTTCGCATCTTTTAAAATACCCAATTGCGGCGCTTACTCTCCACGCCCGCACCAAACAGGAAAAGTCGGCAGTACCGGCTCACTGGGAAAAAATTAAAGAAGCGGTGGAAATAAGAAACCGCATCCAAGCCCCCCACCCTAACCCTCCCCTCGAGGGGAAGGGAAGGGGAGGGGTGAGGCCGCTTATTATCGGCAATGGGGATATTAAATCGCGGGGGGAAGCCCTGGAGCGCATTAAACAAACCGGCTGCGACGGCGTTATGGTAGGCAGGGGAGCCTTTGGCAACCCGTGGATTTTTAGGCCGGACGGTTATGACCCAACAGTAAAAGAGCGTTTAGGCGTAATGCTAGAGCACGCGGAAATGTTTGAAAAATTTTTTGCAGGGCAAAAGTCTTTTGCGGTTATGCGAAAAAATTTCAAAGCTTACGCCAGCGGCTTTGAAGGTGCGGGGGAACTGAGGGCAAAGTTAATGGAGACGGAAAATTTAGCTGAGGTATCAAAGTTGGTAGCTGATTTTGTCCCTGAGCGTGTCGAAGGGCAAAATCAATAACTTTTGCGCTAATTCCATTTGCCCCACTCACCCTTAATTAGTTTTTCTTTTTTTTCTCTGGTCCAACCTTTAATTTGCTTTTCCCGCAGGCTCGCTTCTTCAAAATTTTCAAATTCCTCGCAGTATGCCAGCCGTTTGATCCCATGTTTTTTTGTATATTCAGATCCTAATTTTGAAATATGTTGATCGCTCCGATTGCCCACATTCCAAGTTCTGCCCGTGTAGTAGCTGCCATCTAAACATTCCAGAATATATACGTACCATTTCCATTGCTGCATAAAATTTTGACCCTTCCACAGGGTCAGGGATCAAAATTTAATCCCGGCAATATTAAAAGGCAAAAGTATTTTATGGTATGTTTGCTTTTAAAAGCGAGCTGCCGTTTAAAATGTAAACGGTTTTATTTTTTTCATCCACACTAAAGTCCTTAAGGTTGGAGAATTCGGGGCTCGTGAGGGAATAAACGTAAGCGCCTTTTTTGTTAAAAACGGCTATGCGGTTGTTGCCGGCATCCAGCACATAAATATTGGTGAAATTAGTTTCCGTTTCGATTTTCTTGGCGTTTTTTAAGGGGGTAATAAGGTTTGAGGGTGCAAAGGCGGAGTCTTGGGAGCCCGCATGATATTTTTTTATGCCCGATGGGTACAAAATATAGACGCTGCCGTCCACGGCCAAATCTACTGCGTCTTTGGCGGAATTTTGTTCAAGCTGCGCCGAAACCAAAGGCTTGCCCAGTTTGTCGCCCAACACCGCAAAGTTAAGGATTTGGCTTTTAGCCTTATCTAACATATAAACCCGGGAGTTGGTGGAATAATATTTGAGCCCCGCTGCATTTTCCGCAGCCGGCACGCTGGAGAAGAAATTTTCGCCTACTTTGTTTTGCGCGTAATTCCATATTTTTAGATTTTCTCCGTCGTACACCACGGCCGTGTTTTTGCCAACGCTTTCGCTTAAAACAATTTTGCCCGGCGACTTTAAGGTATCATCCCTAACTGTGACGCTTTGGCGGCTATAGGCCACTATTTGCTGGCCGCTGGGAGACGCAAAATATTCGGGCAGGGAAATTAGTGTTTCGGATGCAGCCAGGCTGCCCAAGTTTTGGGTTTGCGCCTCGATGCTGTTTTCCAGGCGGGATTTAATTTCTTCGGCCTGTTTTTTTAAGTTAGCCAGGGTTTGGACGGTTTGATCGTTGGGATCGGTTATTGAATTTAAGGCTTCCATTGCCGAGGCGTAAAAGCCGCGCGCAGCGGGTTCATCTTTGTACAAAAGCGCCGCGTCGGCATCCCCCAGGTTTTTTTGCGCCGTAGCAATAAAAGAGCTTACGCGCGTCGCGTTGGCCTGCCTGCCTTTTTTATAAACCGCCACGGTAATTTGCAAAACAAGGGCCAAAAGCAATATCACGACTGAAAAAAAGAAAAACTTTTTTTGCGGGCTAAACTGTTTTATTTGGGAAGGGCGGAGGTTTTGCTGGCCGTACTGTACCCCTTTGGCCATGGCCCTAAACATGCCGCCCGTCTTGGCGACTGCAGTTTTAGCCGTGGCGGCCAGGCTCTTAAAACGCCCTTTGGGGCTCTGGGAAATAATATTGTCGGCTGTGCGCCTGGGTGTGCGGTTTGGAAAGGCGAGAGAAACAAAAAAATGTTTTATGGGCGTGAAGGCCGAAGGTTTAAGCGGCTGTTTGCTTTCTATATATTCTTCCAAATTAATTTCTTCCGCCGGCGCGGTGCCCGGTTCGCTTTGCAGGGCCAGCACTGTGCCGAAGGCAATTTCCGGCGCAGCGTTGGCTTTCAGCAGTTCTATAATTTGTCCGGTGGACTTTAAAAAGTCGCCCTGCGAAAGCATGGCTTTAAGGCGGTCTATGGAAAGATGGTTAAACAGTTGAGTGGTGGAAAGAATCAGCAGGTCGCCGAGGCGCAGTTTGCCGCTGGCAAAATTTTCAAAAGTTTTTAAGGGGTGGCTTTTGGGCGCGGAGCAGGAAATGTCCGTGAGCTCATTCTCCCGCATTAAATACGCAGCCACTTTGCCGCAGGTGGCAATATTGAACACTTGGCCGGTTTTTACTCCTAAAATGCAGTTAAGTTTGTCTATCCAGTGCGTTTCCCCCAAGGTTGCCAGTTTGCCCAGTTCTTCGTTTATTAGCGCAACCGCGGCTTCAAAGCTTTCCACTTCCGCATTTTTTTTAAACGCGCGCCTTAAAGCGGAGCGTATGCTTAAAGCTATTTGCTCGCAGGATTCCCTCAGGCCGTCTTTTGATTCCAGGATTTCCGCCACTATGAAACTCTCGGCGTCTGTACCGCCCTGGAGTTTTTCCGCCGAAACAAATACAAAGCTTTTGGCTTTTCGTTCAGGGCCTAATTCAATTTTTGCTACCTGGGATTCTAATTCCACAAATGTTGAATGGATGATGGTTTTTTGGCTTAAAACCTCAAAAAATCCGGTGTTTTCAGCCAGGCCATTATGCTGCAATTAAGTATTGTAATTATACGATATTTTCACAAAAAATTAAAGAAGTATTCTCAAAACTTGCTTTTAAGGCGAAGCTTAAGAATTTCTAGACAGCCGGACAAAACAAATTTTGTCATCCCTTCGGGAGATCTGCCGTAGGCATGAAGGTTTAGTCGGAGACTAAGCAGAGAAATTTTTTTGGGCGAATGGCAGAAATTATAAGATTGTCCCCCTACGGGGGATCTGCCGTAGGCACGACAGCCAAAATGAAGTTTTGAGAATACTTCACAGTAATGGTATAATATGGGGTATGTTTGACGAAATTATAAATTCTAAAAAACTCTCCCAGGCTGCGGCGAGCTTTTTAAGTCTTCCCCAAAGGAGCTATTCGGTGGGCGAAGCGGCCTTTTTATTGCGGGTCTCGGGGGGCGCGGCATCCCATATTTTAAACCGGCTGGCGGCCAACGGGCTTTTGCGCCCTTTTGTAAAACACGGCAAAAAATATTTTTACTTTAACCCCAAAAAAGACCTGCCTCCCTGGGCCAAGAATAAAATTTTAAAATTTAAACGCCGGGACTTAAAAGACAGGCTGGCGGAAGATTTAAAGAAATTGTCAGTTAAGGCGGCGTTCTTGTCGGGGATCTTTACCGGCCATGTTAATTTGCCCGTGGACATACTTTTGGTCGGCAGGGTGGATTTAAAAAAATTGGACCGTTTTTTGGAAAAATGGCAGGGGACTATGGGCGCGGAGCTGAATTACAGCATTATGTCGGAAGGGGAATTCGTCCAAAGGCGCGACACTTTTGACAGGTTTATAAAAGATATTTTTGACCACCGGCACATTGTGGTGTTTGATAGGCTGGGGAGAAAGTGATAAAATAGCTACAGAACTTCAAATTTACTGCACTACAGATGCCTACAGATTACTATTTCTGTAGTTATCTGTAGATCCGTATAATTTTGTAGTTCCGTAGTATGAATGAAATCCAAAACCTATATTTAGAATTTTTAACCAACTTCCCTGAAAACTTAAGGCCTATAATTTCCATTGGCCTTGCCGTGTTGTTGGTTTACGCGGTTTTAAAAGTCCTTAAAAAGGATTTTATTTACATAATCGCTCTTATAGTTCTTTTGCCGGCATCTATCCCTATTTTAAAGAGTGTTTGGGAAGGAGTAGTGGGTTTTGTAAAGTTTTTGTTGAATATGGGATAGTAGGTATGGAGTAGCGGGTAGCAAATTGGAATCTGGCACTCCGAAGCCTTGGGTTAGTAAGGAGTGCCTGCACTCCGAAGCCTTGGCGTAGGAGTGTGGATAACTTTAGGTATACAATCATTTACCCTTTTAAATTAAGGGTTTTTATTTTTTTGACAATAGGTGAACGAATGTATATAGTAACAGTATCAAGTATTTTGTATTAAGTATTATGTATAAAAATATGCCCAAAGAAATCACATCCAGACAAAAAGAATTATTAAAATTTATTGTCCAGCAGATCCGCGATTTTAATTTGCCGCCGAGCGTGTCGGAGATGGCCAAGTATCTTAAAGTCAGTTCCAAAAATGCCGTAGCTAAATTACTGGACGCTCTGGAATTAGCAGGCCATATTAAAACCAGCGGCAAGGCGCGGGGCATATCGGTTCTAAACAGCCTGGGCGAATCTTTGGAAAAGGGTTTGGTTTCCGTGCCTCTTGTAGGCGGAGTGCATGCCGGCAGCCCGCATTTGGCTGAAGAGCAAATAGAGGAGTGGATAAATTTGCCTTCCTCTTTAATAAAGGGCAGGCGAGACGTTTTTCTCCTTAAGGTCCGCGGCGACAGTATGATAAATGCGGGTATTTACGAAAACGATTTGGTAATAGTCAGGCCCGTAAGGGAAGCCAAGAATAACGACATAGTCGTGGCTTTGCTCCATGACGAGGCTACTGTTAAAAGGCTGGTATACGTTAAGAACCGCGCCTACTTAAAAGCCGAAAATCCCGACTACGCGAACATTTATCCCAAGGAAGAATGGATGATTCAGGGAAAAGTTGTCGGCGTTATCCGCCAACTTGAGTAGTATGTAGCAAGTAGTAAGAATTAAGTAGTAAGAGATGGAAATACAAAAACAAAAAAATAAAATACAATCTTTTATAGATTTAATTGCTTGGCAGGAAAGTCATAAATTAGTATTGGCTATATATAAATTCAGTACTAAATGGCCAAAAGAGGAAATGTTTGGGCTAATTTCACAGATAAGAAGGGCAGCGGTATCTATAAGTTCCAATTTAGCCGAGGGTTTTAGTCGAAATACCCTAAAAGACAAATGCAGTTTTTATTTTATCGCCTTATCTTCTTTAACAGAGTTGCAAAATCAGACTTTAATTGCCAAGGATCTTGCCTATATAAGTAGGGAACAATTTGAACATTTGGCAAAACAGACAATCCAGACTAGCAAACTTATAAATGGTTTAATAAAGAAGACTAAAGAATTTATGCAGAATTCTTAATACTTACTTCTTACTTCATAATTCTATAACACAATTCTATAATTTTATGTCAGAAGCACAGAAAACCAAACAAAATATTATTAGTCAATTACGACGTCTTTGCGCTCATTGCGCTACCAACAACAGGCGAGCTCATAGCTGCCCCGTACAGCAAATTGCCCTGCGCGTCCAGCATTTGCGCGGAGTGCCTTTGGTTGTTAACAGCCAGTTTAAAGGTATGCTTTGGGCGTAAATTCTTTTACAACAGGTCTAATGATTAAAGCCCGCCGGAACCAACAGGTTGCGGCGGGCTTTGGGGTTAGAGGGTTTAGTTTGGTAGTATTTTTCCTGGTTTGATCTTTCGGACTAACCCCGCTGCTGCAAGTGTTCGAATGATCAGCCAGTTTATATCTACCTGATACCACAGCCGCCCGTGGCGGGCGTAGACTGGGTCATAGTGGTGGTAGTTGTGCCAACTTTCCCCAAAAGTCGGCAGTGCGAGCCAGGCGTTGTTCCTGGAGTTGTCCTTAGTGGGGCATGGGCGCGAGCCCCAGGCATGGGTAACCGAATTCACCGCCCACGTAAAGTTCCAGCCAACCACCACAGGAACAAAAGTTCCCCAAAGCAAGGCTTGCCAGCCTCCTAAGGCCAATAAAACTAATCCAAGCACAGTCAAAGGTAACCAGAATAAGGTGTCAAAAAACCGGTGGATTGGGTCTTTAATGAGATCGGCACCAAATTTTTTTACTTCTTCAGATAGACTTATTTTTTTGAATATCATCCAGCCCACGTGGGCGTGGAGAAAGCCATCTTTGGGGGTGTGTGGATCCAAGCCTGGCTTGTCGCTGAATTGGTGGTGGATACGATGTTCGGCCACCCATTTAATCTCACCGCCCTGGAGGGCGAGGAGCCCGCAAATGGTGAGTAGATATTCAAGCCATTTTGGAACCTGGTACCCACGGTGCGTGAGTAACCGGTGGAAACACACACCAATACCTAAGCTCCCGCTTACGAACCACACCACAACCGCCAAAATAACCATCTTCCAACTGAACGCCAACGAGACAGTCGCAAGCGCAACAATGTGGAAGCATAAAAAAATACTGGCAGTTAGCCAGCTGAACGCTCGGTCCTTTTTCTGCATAAGGTCCTCCCTTATGCAGAAAGTATAACAGTATAATTATGTTAATCCTAATAAATGCAAATTATCAGGGTGTATTTGTTTAGTAAAGAAAAGGTGTCAGGTACTTTTTTTCGCCTCGGTCCAACATCTAGCCATGCGCGTTCAGCACTTGCGCGGTGTGCCTTTGGTAGTTAACAGCCAGTTTAAAGGCATGCTTTGGGCATAAAAAAAGGAGAGCGGAGGGTTACTTCGCTCTCAAGTCGCCTTCAGGAGGAGTGCTTGCGCAGATTCCGGGGGTGTGGTGGACAAAGACGTCATCTAAGACGTTTCGTGTGGGCAAAAAAATGCCCGCAAGGTCCAACTGGACTCGCACCCACTCCGGCAAAATGCCGGAGATTTTAATTTCCCCTCCTTTAGGGGAGGGGACCGACGTCGGAGGATTGCCATGCGTTGCCTATACGCATGCTACGTCGGTCCCTTTATGTGGGACCACCCTGATGCCCTGTGGAGGGGCATCACCAGGTAGTAGGAGGTGGGTGGCCCCTAATTGCGCTTATTATACAGGTAGGGAGTTTTACAAGTCAAAGGTTTAGGAAGTTTTAGTATTATTAAATTTAATGAAAATTTTTTAATGAAAGCATAAATACCGCTAATTTTAGCGGTATTTTGTATTGACAATTATTAAAATTTATGTTAAAATATGCAGTTGCAATGTAGCAGTCTTGCTGGTTGCATCCAGCGCACGTCTGTGCGCTTTTCCAAACCCGCAAGTTTTTGTGCGGGAATCTACAAGTACAAGGTGGAAATTATGTCCAAGTTCAAGTTGTTTTTTTTGTTTGTGGTTTTTTTGGCGGTCGCATGGGCATGGGACGGCGTAAAGGTGCGAGTTCGCGTGGGCACCGACCAGCGTTTTTTCACAGCCCTGTATGCGCCGAATGGGGTAAAGCTCACCTGGGCGCCCACCCCGGGGCGCGGGGTCGACAGTCTACATGAGTGGGGGTCGGACGCCTGCGGAGGTCGTCTAGCTCTCATTTCAGGTGAAGAGTCGGAGGTAGACTCGTACCTGATCCCCGCGGACTGTGGGGGTAGGGAATACCGCCTGGAGGTGGAGGAAAAAGAGGACGGGTCGTTGAGGCTCGTTTTAAGGAGCATTTTATGAAGCTCCTCACCTTTTTCTTTTTTTTGTTCCTGCCCCTATTCGCCGATGTTACCGTGGTTGTTACAAATAATACCACTGAAACGCGGCAGATCCAGGTCCGCAATTCGGACCGCCATGTAGTCGGAACCATCACGGTCTCGGGTAATGGCGGAAGCGATTCGAAAACCTGGAGCGTCGAAGCGCTCGAAGGCGGGGTAGTGCAGTTGTGGGTCGGCGATTACTTGGAGTCGCAGGTAAAAATACCTGCGCTTCAGGGGCGCGCCCAGTTAATCATCCGCGTCAGCAACGCGGATAACCTCTCCATCGAGTAAATAAGCATTGGCCGCCGTGGGTGTAACAACCTCGGCGGCCTTTTGTTTGGAAAAATTAAGCTAAAGTGTATACTTTGCCACCAGTTGGGAAATGGTTTCAAATACCGGTGCGTCTACAACGTATTCGCAGGAATCCAACTTTTCTGTTTGCTGGGCGCTGTAAATCGTATAAATTTGGGCTTGCCCGTCATAAGCAGTTGGGCAGGTGCCTGTAAACTTTTTTTGTTTAACCTGCTCAAAATTGGTACCGTTAATTTTATTTATTAGGCCGTTTAATTCCTGGGTGGTGATTTGTTTTTCTATTGTTTTGGCTTCATAAGTTTCGGTGGTTTGGTTGTATACGTGCGTTTCATTTACAATGTCCCCGTCGTTATAAAAAGTTACCCTGTGCGTGCAACCGCCGTAAGGACACAGTCCGCCGTATGACTCATATTCAACCAGTAGGGCGGGTGTTGGTGTGCTTGCGGACAAATTGAGGCGCAATTCCACCCCTTTTTCAGAAGGATTTTCACCCATTTTAACCGAGATTACATTGGAAATTTTTATTGGCGACAAAAGCAAAGTGTTGTTTTCCAGCTTTAGATTATAGGTATTTTCTTTTCCGTTAAGTGTAAATAGTATCTGCTTGCCCTTTGCGGTTATAAATTTGGTGTCCAACTCGATTTGTTTTCGCGATTCCGCTACCATTGCGCAAGTTGGGCTTGTGGAGTCCTGGCCATTTTCATAGGGCGGGTAGCCTAAAATTTTAACTTGCATTTGTTCCTCCATTACACCGTTTTCCGTCACCAAGTCTTGGGCTTGGCTGCAGCCGCTGCCTGCAAAAGCAGATAGCTCCAAAATCGGTTTTTTGTATTCCATGCGCAAATACAAATTTACCCTGTCGGGAACCGTTAAGGATCCTGTTTCGCGTCGGTTTTGCACTTCATCAAAAAATTTTTCGGTATAGGCCCCAACCGGTACCGGGTCGTTTTCTCCCAAAATAAAGTAGTCCTTAGAAGCACAGAAAGTTATTTGGTGTTCACTGCCGGATTTTTTATAAGCTCCAAAAGCCTTTACCACTGTTCCTTTGGTTACGTTTTTACCCCACTGCACCCAGGCAGCAGCTTGAACATTGGGACACTCTGTATCGCCCTCTGCGTAAATTAACGACACTTTTTCATTCGGTGTCTGTACTATTAATTCGCACGTTCCGTCACGTTCGCAGCCTGATTTATGGTCAACCACCTCGCCCTTTACGTACGCGGTGCCGTCTTCCCAGACTTTGAAATTGCCTTTAAGGGACAGCGGGGGAGTTTGGGTGTTACGGTCCGAATTCACTTTTGATGATTCACTTTTTGGTTTTCGGCTTGTGGCCGCCCAGATTACCAATGTGGCAATTGCCGCTAAAATTACAATGGCAAGAAGCCCCTTATGTTCATGCCATTTTTTGGTTTGGGGGGAAGCTTGGACGGTAACAGGGGACTTTTCATTTTTTTGTTGTGTTTCCATATATTTATTTCTTTAAGTGCTTTTGTTTATTATAACATTTTATTGGAGATATAGCATTTTTTATAAAAAAGGTCCAAAGCGCGAATTATAATATTTATATCGCACTTGAAAAATTAATTTATCACAATAAAAAACCACCAGCCACGCCGGTGTATTTTCTTTGGTAGTGCACTAGCGTCAAAGACTTACCCTTCGGGGGTCTTTCGAGGGGTTTCTGGCGATCTTTTCCGGGGGCAGCCGACGCACCAGAGTATGCCCTTGACAATCATTTAATTCGGGTATATCATAATATTATGATTTGTCATCATTAATTTAATTAACATGTCTTCAAAAGGTTCATATACTTTAAGTCTCTCAGGTAATAAAATAACCATAAAAAATCAGGAAGTTACGGAAGAAGTAGCTTTAAAGATTGTTACTTTGCTTATGGGAGGGTCCGTAGCGACACATCCTCCGCTAGGAACACATCATGGTGAACAACAGGTTAATAATGGAGTCAATTCAAGCGGTGCCAATGGTGGTACACCTACACCAAAAGTATTTATGGCGCACAAAAAACCATTATCTGCTGTTGAGCGTATAACTTGTTTAGCATATTATCTTTCAACCTATCGCGACACACCGGCGTTTAAAACACGAGATTTAACAAAATTAAACACCGAAGCTGCCCAGTCTGGTTTTTCTAATGCAACAGCGTTCGCTAGGGATGCCGATGTGGCTGGGTATCTCACAAAAGCAGGTGGAGGCAGTAAGCAAATTACTACTTTAGGTGAAGCGATTGTAAACGCTCTTCCTGACAGAGAGAAGGTTAAGACTGCGATTGAAGAACATGCTTCGGGCCGAAAGCGTCATACAAAAAAGAAAGGTAACGGAAAAAAGAAGTAATAATGATCGACTCTGCAAAAATACTTATTACGATACCAAAAGGATTAAGGGACCCATTACTAAGTAGCTACCAAGATATAGTATCAAACTATATCGAACACCGTTGGGAACCATCTGAGTTGAACGGCGGAAAATTTTCCGAGGTAGTATTTACTATAATTGATGGTGCTTTAAAGGGCTCATTTTCGTCCAAGCCTCATAAACCTGCAAATATGCTTAAAGCATGTCAGGGTTTAGAGATGCTGCCAGCTAATCCTCATCGTGTGGGAGATAGAAGTTTACGCATTCTCCTTCCACGGATGCTCCCAGTACTTTATGAAATTAGAAACAACAGAGGGGTAGGTCATGTAGGAGGGGATGTTGATCCAAATCTTTTGGATGCCACAGCTGTACATAGTTTGGCAAGTTGGGTTTTGGCGGAACTTATACGCGTGTTTCATAATATTTCAATCAAGGAAGCCCAAGAAGCGGTTAATATACTTATGGAACGTATCCATCCTTTAATTTGGGAAATTGACGACGTGCGAAGAGTTATGGACCCATCAATGGCAAAGAGTGATCAAGCATTGCTTTTGCTGTACCAAGTACCTGGTTGGGTTTCCGAGGATAATTTATTGGACTGGGTAGAGTATACTGATATAGGAAAATTTCGTACAAGAATATTACAGCCGCTTCATAAAGAACGTTTTTTAGAATACGATCAAAATAAGCGACGAGTTCACATATCTCCTCTGGGTACACAAGAGGTTGAGGGGCGAATAATTCAATCTAGACACAAAAACTAATTTTACAGGGAAATAAAAATACGACCATTACATGGTCGTATTTTTGTCAGTATGCACTATCTACTGACGCATCCGCATAGCTCGATACTGCAAACTGATGGTAGCGCTACCCTCCTACGCTAAAGCTACGGAGGGCAGGCGGGGAATTCCCTCTCGCACCATCATACCACGGAAAAACCCCGAGACAAGCTCGGGGGCTTTTCGTGGTAGCGCTACGGGGAATCGAACCCCGATTTGGTGGATGAGAACCACCTGTCCTAACCATTAGACGATAGCGCCAAAATATATTATTTTTCTAACTCCGGCATATCCGACCCACGCTTTTGCGTGGCATTAGACGCCTGCCCGCCTTTGGCGGGATAGCGCCTTAGACTTTTGATATTTTAGCAAAAACTTCTTCTTAATTCAACTTTGCGTGGCCTTGCCATTCGTCCAAAATCAATCTCATAATCTCAAGATTGTTGGATTGTGGTATAATGGGTGTATGGGGAAAATCAAGACATCAAAACAAATGGAAAGACATTTGAAGGGTATGGCTAACCACCATCGCATTGAACTTTTGTTTTATATTGCCAAAAACGACAAGGCCACGCTGGATGATATGGTCCAGGCACTTAAAGCAAATCAGAAGACTTTAAGCGAACATACGAGGCGACTTTACGTGGCCGGACTTGTAAACAAGAAGTATCGGGGGAAATTTGTCGAACATTCCCTTTCGCCTTACGGCCAAAGCTTTGTAAAATTTTTGGAATCCTTCCGCGGCCTATAATTTCAATCTCATAATCTCAAGATTGTTGGATTGATGTTAGGGCTTGGAGTGGTTTATTAATAAAAATATTGTTGCCAAATGGAAATTTTTAGATTTTTTATTGCCAATGTTATTTTAATTGCCCTGTCCGTGGCTTTTTTTGAAATTATTACCGAAAAAGACAAGGGCTGGGGCGCCGGACATCCAAAAGACAAATGGTACGGGAAAATACTTTGGCAGAATAGCCCGATTGCCCAAACCGTGGTTAAAGCTTTGGGGGTTCCGTATATTTTTGGTTACGGTTTTGCAATGTACGGCGTTATAATCCCCTTAACCCTTATTGCTGAGTACCTATTTTTAAACCAAAATGTTTTTTTGCTGCTGGCGATATTTGTCACGGTTTGCTTTGTGGAAGATTTCCTGTGGTTTGTTTTTAATTGGTACTTTGATTCCTTAAAGCAGCTTTTTAAGGGCCCATATGGCAGCATTTGGTGGCATAAAAAATGGGTAAAGATTTTCAAAGACACTTATTTGCCGCAATCCTATTTTTCGGGCCTGTCTTTAACTTTGGTGTTTTTGTTGTTGGCGTATTATTTTCAAGGATAGCAAGAATTTTTTTAACGGAAGCTGCTAAATCAGTTAACTACAATACTTGCAGGAAGCGGAATTTTGTTTTATTTAAAAATTTGTGTCATAATAACTTCACCGATCACGAAGCAGGGTCGTGAATCAGCGATATAAATGATACAAAAACTAAAATTTCCCCAAGGCTTTCTTTGGGGCGCGGCTACGGCTGCGCACCAGGTTGAAGGTAACAATATAAACAGCGACTGGTGGGCGTGGGAAAACAGCATAAACAGGGTAGAAGGGCTAAGGGCTAAGGGGCTAGATCCTGATGATTTCAAAAGCGGAATTGCCTGCGATTCGTATAATCGATACGAAGAAGATTTCAGTCTTGCCCAACAGTTGGGCCACAATTCCACCCGCCTGTCGGTAGAGTGGGCGCGCATAGAGCCCAAAGAGGGCGTGTTTGACGAAAAGGCTTTGGAACATTACGAAAAAGTCCTGCAGTCGGCAAAATATCACGGCCTTAAAACCTTTGTTACTTTGCATCACTTTACCAACCCGCAATGGTTTTTTAAAAAAGGGGAATTTGCGAAAAAAGAAAACCTATATTATTTTTTGCGGTATGTAAAAGTCGTCACTAAGCGCCTTAACGATTATGCCGATTTTTGGCTGACCATTAACGAACCGGAGTTGTATTCCACCGCCACCTATTCCAAAAGCGTGCCTCAGCGCTATGGCTTGTGGCAAAGGTTTAAAGTCGCCAAAAATTTAATTGAGGCCCATAACCAGGCCGCAAGTTATATCCGCCTGCATTTAAAAAAACCCGTGAGTATGGCTTACCATTTGTCCGACCTCCAGCCTTTGGGAATTTTGGGCGGGATGGTTTCGGGGCTCGCACATCGGTTGGCCAACGAATATATTTTAAGCCGGACAATCGGCACCTGTGATTTTATTGGCGTCAACTATTATTTCCACCATCATATTGGAATTTTTGGTTTTAAAAAGCAAAGCCGCAGTAGCCATGATTTGACCGATATGGGTTTTGGCATACATCCCGAAGGCTTGGAGCGGGTACTTATGAGCCTTAAAAAATATCACAAGCCCATTTACATAACCGAAAACGGTTTGGCGGACGCAAGGGACCAAAAGCGTGAAAAGTTTATAAAAGATACTTTGTATTACGCCCACAAGGCTATGGCCGCGGGCGCCGATTTGCGGGGCTATTTGCATTGGTCGCTCATGGACAATTTTGAATGGGCTTATGGCTTTGGCCCGCGTTTTGGGCTGGTTGAAATAGACCGCGAAGATTTGCTCAGAAGAAGGGTTCGCTATAGCGCCATAAAGTACGCGGAAATTTGCGCCACTAACGAGTTAAGGCATTAGCTGCAAATTTATATCGTATGCTGATTTTTTGGTCCATTCTGCTCTACTTTAGTTTTGCGGTGGTGGACGTGATGGATAAGTTCCTGCTTACCAAGCGGAAGGTCCACGCGCTGTCTTACGCGTTTTTTACTGTCGTAACCGGCGCGGCCCTGCTGGTGGCGTGGCCCTGGGTTTACGAGGCGCTGCCGGCAAAATTTATAGGCTTAAACCTGTTGTCGGGAGCTTATTTCGCTCTGACTATGTATGTGTTTTTTAAGGCGCTGTCTTACGGCGAGGCTTCGCGCGTGGTGCCTTTTGTTTTTGCTTTGGTACCCGTGTTCGACATCTTTTTTTCCTGGATATTTAAAAATAATGCCTTAACGCCCAAGGAGTTTGCAGCTTTGTGGCTGCTGGTGCCGGGCGCGCTGCTTTTGGCCTTGCGTCCTGACAAAAGCAGCCTAAAACATTTGGGGCTAAAGACGCTTGCGGCTTTTATGTTCAGCAGCTACAACTATTTGTGGCAGTTCGGCGCGCAGACCGGCGGCAGTCTCAACAATTTAATGTGGAATCGCATAGGCGCGGCCGGAATTTTTATTTTGCTGCTCGTACTGCCGAATTTAAGGAGAAAAATTTTCAGCGTGCGGACGGTCAAACAAAAAAGCCGCACCTCTTTTGTGTTTTTGTTCAAGCAGGCTCTTGGCGGACTTAATTTTGTGCTTTTAAGCCATTTGCTGACCATAGGCAAGGTTTCGGTAATTGACGCCCTGGCCGTGTTCCGTTACGGGTTCTTGTTTTTATTTGCCCTCCTGCTTTCTAAATTCCATAGCCATATTTTAAGCGAAGAAACAGATAAAAAGGTGGTGTTGCAGAAACTGGGCGGTTTGGGTTTGATATTTTTAGGTACAGTGGTATTCTTTTTATAGATGCCGCATTAAGCAGACTAAAATATGAATATACAAATTTTTAAAAAATATAAACTCCTTATTGGCCTGTTGGTTTTTGTCGGCCTGTTGGTGTTTTTAAGTTATTCTGCGGGGCCCAAGGCAAAAGAAATAAAATACGGGGTGACTTTCAGCCCTTACCAGGCCCAAAGCCTTGGGCTGGACTGGAAGGAAACTTATTTGGCAATGGTAGGGGATTTGGGAGTTAAACATTTGCGCTTGAGCGCTTACTGGAATAAAATAGAATCCAAAAAAGGGGAATATAATTTTAGCGATTTGGATTTTCAAATGAGGGAGGCTGAAAAAGCCAACGCGAAAGTGGTGTTGGCTTTAGGCAGGCGGCTTCCGCGCTGGCCGGAATGTCACGATCCCGAATGGCTAAAAAACGGGGAGGCAGGCGAGTGGCAAAATTCGCTTTTAGCTTACATGGAAGCCGTGGTCCTACGTTACCAAAACAGTTCGGCCCTGGAAATTTGGCAGGTGGAAAATGAGCCTTTCCTTTCTTCCTTTGGAGAATGCCCCCCTTTGGACCAAAATTTTTTTGACAAAGAAATAGCCCTGGTAAAAAGGCTTGACCCCGGGCGCCGGGTAATGGTGACGGATACGGGCGAGCTTTCGCCGTGGCTGAGTTCCGGCAAAAGAGGGGATATGTTCGGCAGCACGCTGTACCGCTACGTTTTTTCCGACGTGTTTAACCGATATTGGATGAACTACAATCCTTATTGGCTTTACCGCGTAAAAGGCGGGCTTATGAAGCTTTTAAACGGACCCAAGGAACTTACCATTATAGAGCTCCAGGCGGAACCGTGGACGACCAAGGGCATTCTAAATACCCCCATCAACGAGCAATTTAGGACTATGAGTCTTGATAAATTTAATAAAATGGTAAATGTGGGGAAAGCCATAGGCTTTGAAAGGCAGTATTTATGGGGTGTGGAATGGTGGTTTTGGATGAAGCAAAACAACCATCCTGAGTTTTGGAACGAAGCCAAAAAATTAATGCAATAATTTAATTTTATGATAATCGGAATTGATATTGGCGGAACCAAAATAACCGGAGTGCTGTTTGACGGCAAAAAGGCTGTTCGGGAGCTAACCATAAAAACTCCCGGCAATTTGGCTGATTTTAAATACAGCCTAAGAAATTTGGTGAATTTTTTATCCGCCGGTTACTCAATCAAAGCTTTGGGTGTGGGCATGGCCGGCCATATGGATTCAGAAAAAAATATTGCTGTCTCCTCGCCGAACATTAAATTTGTAAAAAATATAAAGTTCAAACAAATTTTCCCCAAAATTTTCAAGCTCAGGCTTGAGAATGACGCCCGGTGTTTTGCGCTGGCGGAAGCCAGATTGGGGCAGGGGGAAAAGTACCGGACTTTAGTGGGCGTTACCCTGGGCACAGGAATTGGCGGAGGCCTGGTTTCCAATGGAAACATTTATCGCGGCGCCCATTTGGGGGCCGGGGAAGTCGGGCATATGCTGTATGGGGACGGTAAAACTTTTGAGTATTATTTTAAGAAGGCCAGGGATAAAAATAACTACGCGGAAATAGGGAAAATTGTAGGCGGGGTTTTAATTAACCTTTGCCGCGTAGTGGATGCCGAAGCAATAATTTTGGGCGGGTCCGTGGCGCAAAACGCCGTCGGCAAATTTTTGCCGCAAGCCATGGCCGTTTTATCCGCGAATTTAAAAAGTTTTAAAATGCCCAAAGTGGCGGTTTCCAAATTAAAGCACGCGGGCGCCCTTGGCGCAGCCCTGCTTTTTAGTTAACATAGGACTTCCGCACCGCATAAAATCTATAAAGCTTTTGGCCAATAACTTCGTTATTTTTCTCCGGTTTTTCTCAGCGTAGGCAGCCTACGCCTCCAAAAATCCTCGAAAAATGCCTTGTTCTTGGCCAAATGCGTAAGCCCTATAACATTCTCATTTAGTATAATAGTGAGGTAAAGCTTGTTGAATTTTTTACTACTATGATACGTCCGCGTATCACAGGGAAATGGAGTTTATGAAAAAAATATTTATAGCTTTTGCAGTTTTGGCCTTATTGGCCGTTTCATGTACAAAAACACCTCTCAAAAGAGAGGTGCCCTCGAGCCCAAAAGAATCTTACGAAGAGTTGCCAAAATAATTTATTCTTTTTCGTCCTCGTCATCCTCCTCGTCCTCATCTTCGTATTCTTCGTCTTCGGTGCCAGTAGTGGTTTCCTCGTCCGTAATTTGCTTCGGCTGCGGTTCTTGAGTGTTGCTGTTGGAACTGGCAACAGCTTTTTCGGCATCTTCAGCAGCAGGTTCCACGGCAGGAGCTTCCGGGGCAGGCTGCTCAATTGGTGTCTGCCCAGCCGGTTGTTCGGCAACTCCCGGGGTTTGTGGCAACTTAATATGTTCTACCAGTTTTTCAAATTCAGGCAGCTCGCGCACAGAGGTAAGGCCCAAATGCTGCAGAAATTCCGTGGTGGTTTGGTATAAAAAGCTGCGAGCATCGGCCGGGTTGGAAACTTTTTCAATCAAGCCTCGCATACTCAAGTGCCTTAAGCTGTATTGGGAATTTACGCCCCTTATGGCCTCTATTTCCGCTTTGGAAATGGGCTGGCGGTAGGCAATAATGCTTAAAACTTCCACCGTGGCGTCAGTCAGCTTTTCCCTCAGCTCGGCGTTAAGGAAGTTTTTAACATAAGGCGAGTTGGCGGGATTGGTGGCCAGCTGGTATTCCCCGTTGTTGTCCAAAAGCACAACGCCGCTTTGGGTTTTTTCCTGCATTAGCTCGTTTAAGGCGGGCTGTATTTCCTCTGCCGTTTTTTCCAAAAATTTGCATAATTCTTTGACAGTAAGCGGCTTGGGAGAGACAAATAATAGGCTTTCGATTATGGATTTGATTGACGATGTCATATATTTTTTTATCCAAGCGCGCCTTGAATTTTAGACCCGCGTGGATGATGGTAAAAAATTACTCTAGTAACCTCTGAAAAACTCCTTTCGACCTGCAATTTCATAATTTCGGACATCCGTCCAAAAAAATTTTTCCGCTTATCCTCCGGATAAACATCATAATTTGTTTTGTCCGGCTGTCACGAAATTCTGAAATTTCGTTTACAAAATTAGTTTTTCAGAGGTTACTCTAATCTAATTAAAATAAAAATTCCAATAGCAATGAGTGAGAGGCTATAAAGAATTATAGTAGGCTTGCGGCCGAACAGCAATTTTATGCCTTTGTCGGCATTTTGTGGCTTTATCCAGCCGTTGGCTAAAAGCCAGCCTAAGGTGGAGTTGTAAACCTTGTCTATGGCCAGTGAGCCGTAAACGGTGCCTGCAAGTATGAAGAGTAGGCCTAAAAGCGTTGAGTTCATTATTCCTGCTTTTTCTTAATTACTACTTCTGCAAAAAGCGTTTCCTGTTCGGCGGTAAATATCCGCTGTTTAATAAGCTCCAAAAGTGCCAAAAAAGTCACTATCACTTCGTCTTTATTTTTGGCGGTTTTTACCAAATCGCTCAATTTTGTCTGGATTTGCCGGCCCAACACGCCCTGTAAATGGTTAATTTTTTCCTGAATGGAAACGGCTTCCTTAATTTTTGCCTTGGGCAAATTGTCCAGCTCTTTAAGTTGCTTTAGCACGTATAAAACCGAGCGATGCAGGCCGCCGCCATCCAAATTTGGATCCGGGAAAAAGCTGACACGCTGTTCAAAGCTTAAAATTTTGGTCCAGGACTGCCGCCTGCGGTTGTCCAGGTGCTTAAAATATTTGGCGGCTTCCTTAAACTGTTTGTAAAGTAAAAGTTTGCTTTCCAAGTCCACACCCGCTTCCTCTTCTTCCTTTTCCATTTCCAGGGAAGGCAAAATTGCCTTGGATTTTATTACCAGCAATTTTGCCGCTATGGAAAGGTAGTCTGCCAAAGTGGTAGGGTCGAGCCCTTGCATTTGCTTAATGTATTGCAAAAACTGTTCGGTGACTTCAGCCAAGGCAATTTGCGTTACGTCTAATTGCCGCTGCTCAATTAGCGAGAGCAACAAATCCAGGGGGCCTTCGAATTGTTGGGTTTTGGTGTGGAGCATGAATGGGGCCCAGTGAACACGAATAAATTACGAATTAACACGAATGCGCAGGTCTTGTCATCCCGGAAAACTTGAGTGCATCCGAAAGTTTATCCGGGATCCAGATTATTAGCTAAGACTACTATATAGATCCTTCCAGTTAGGGTTTTGTCTTTCAATTAATTCCAATTTCCATTGTCTTCTCCATTTTTTTAAATGTTTTTCCCTTTCCATTGCAGCCATTATCTCATTGGTTTGTTCATAATATACCAAATCATGGCACTTGTATTTTTTTGTAAAACCATCAACGGCGCCATTTTTGTGCTGCCAAACTCGTTTTATTAAATCATTGGTAACTCCTACGTATAGGGTACCGTTCCTTTTACTAGCCATAATATAAACGTAATAAGTTCGCAGGTTTTTGTATTTCATGAAGATCTTTACTCGTGTATTTTCATCGATTGTGTAAAGTAGAGTATGATCTGGATCCCGGATATCCCTCCGATGCAGTCGGGATTCCGGGATGACAAAAAGGAGTAAGAGGGTATAAGAAAGTTTTTTCTGAATTTTATCTTTTTGCTTTTGCGAACGCTCCTTTTATGGGTTGGACCAGTTTTTCAAAATCCTTAAGGCCCATTTCCACGCTGTGGGTGAAGGAGCCTGCAGAGGCTATAATTTTTTTACTTTTGGCCATGCCTTTGTCCAAAAGTGTTTTTACATTGTAGGTATTGCCAAAAGGGTGCAAAAGCCCGACTTTGGTTTTTAGGTGCTTTAAAATATCTTTTTCACTCGCGATTGATACTTTCTTAGCTTTAAGCGCTTTTTTAATGCCGGAAAGATCTATGTATTTGCCGGCGGGCACTACTATCAATACGAGATACTTTGTCATTGCGAGTGCATCCGAAGCAATCTTTTTGTTAGATTGCCGCGCCCCTCGCAGGCCCTCGGGGCTCGCAATGACAGAGGAAGGGCGTCCTTCCACTTTAACCAAAACCACCTTCGCGATTTCCGAAAGCTTTTTTTTGGTCGTTGCGCCTACATCGTGCGCGGTAAAAACCACCTTGTGCTCCATTAAATTATATTTAACCCTGGCTTGGTCGAGCAGCTTGGTAATTTGGTTAGAAAAAACTTTAATTTTAGTTTTAGATTTTTTGGGTGTTTTTTTCTTTGGCATACTTTTTTGTTATTAAGCGCCCGGCAGCGCCAAATAAAATTAATATTAGGACATTTTCCAAAACGAAGTAGGATTCATTTTGTGATAATGCAGGAATATTCCATAATATTTTTAGAGGTATATGATTTTGACAAGTATATTTATAAATATCCCTATCAGCCGCGCAAAAATGATCAGGATCGGCAAAATAACTTTGCCTAAATGCCATATTGATTACAACCAGTAGTAGTGCCAACAGGGTTGTAATGCTGTAAATGAATATTTTTTTTACGCTCGTACGCATATGTTCAGGATGCAGAGGATGCCCCTCTCTCCAGAGGGGCATCCTCTGTTTTTATTTAAGCTTGGATTTTGGCAAATTGATCCCTCGGATGTGCTCGGGATGAATCTGCTATTTATCTTTTTTCGGTAGATCCAATTTAATATGCAGCTCTTTGAGCTGTTTTTCTTCCACCGTACTTGGAGCGGACATCATAACGTCTTCGGCGCTGCCATTTTTTGGGAAGGCGATGACTTCGCGGATATTGGGTTCATTTTCCAAAAGCATCAAAAGCCTGTCTATGCCTGGCGCGAAGCCGCCGTGCGGCGGCGCGCCGTATTCAAACGCGCGTATCATCGCCCCGAATTTGGCGTCGACCGTTTCTTTGCTGTAGCCTACAAGTTCAAAGGCCTTGTACATTATTTCAGGATTATAGTTTCGTATTGCACCGCTGGATAATTCCAAACCATTGGCAATAATGTCGTATTGGTAAGCGCGTATGCTGAGCGGATCCTGGCTGTTTAAGGCTTCAAGTCCGCCCTGGGGCATGCTGAAGGGGTTGTGCATGAAATCCAGTTTGCCTTCCTTGTTAAGCTCGTACATAGGGAAGTCGGTTATCCAGGCCCAGGCGACAATAGACGGGTCTTTTAAGCCGAACATATCGCCCAACTTGTCGCGCAGTTTGCCCAAAACTTTGTTGACTACATCCTTTTGGTCGGCGCCAAAGAAAATTATGTCGCCCGAAGCGGCTGAAGTTTTTTGTACGATGGAGTGTTTTTCCTCTTCGGATAAAAACTTTAAAATCGGCGAACGCATTTCTTTTTCGTCCAGCACGATGTATGCCAAACCGCCGGCGCCTTCTTTTTTGACAAACTCCGTCAATTCGTCAATTTGCGACCGGGTAAGTTTGGCCCCGCCCTGGCAGCAGATAGCTTTAATGGTCCCGCCGTTTTTAATGGCGTTTCCAAACACGCTAAAACCGGTAGATCGCAAATCCTCGGTCAATTCAACAAGCTCCATCCCAAACCGCAAATCCGGCCTGTCAGAACCGTATTTTTCCATGGCTGTGAGGTAGGGGATGCGCGGAAAGGGTTTTTGCAGGCATTTTTTATTGGCCCACTCTTCCGTAAGTTTTATAAACAGCGGCTCCATTTCGTGAAATACGGTTTCGTCGCGGTCGGCAAAAGCGATTTCCAAATCCAGCTGATAGAATTCGCCCGGACTTCTGTCCGCGCGCGGGTCTTCGTCCCTAAAACAGGGTGCAATTTGGAAATATTTGGGCACGCCGCCCACCATCAGTAACTGCTTAAACTGCTGGGGAGCTTGGGGAAGCGCGTAGAATTTCCCCGGGTGCAAACGGGAAGGCACCAAAAAGTCGCGCGCGCCTTCGGGAGAAGATGAAGTTAAAATCGGCGTGGTAATTTCTATAAAACCTTTTTCGTCCATCCAGTCCCTTATAAACTTTATCATTTTATGGCGCTTAAGCAGCATTTTCTGCATTTTGTCGCGCCTTAAGTCCAAGAAGCGGTATTTTAAACGGATATCTTCGCCAGTATTTTGTTCCTCGCCGTGGCCGTGGGCTACGGGAAAAGGCAAGGGCTTGGAAGAATTTAAAATTTCAAATTTCAAAGTCAAAATTTCCACACCGCCGGTAGGCAGGTTTGGGTTTTGGGTTTCTTTTGATCTTTCCACAACCTGGCCTTCCACTTGAACAACAAATTCGTCACGGACTTTGTTTGCCAAGGCAAAAGCTTCGGACGCTTCGGGGTGTACTGCCAATTGCACAATGCCCGTGTGGTCCCGCAAATCAATAAAAATCACGCCGCCATGGTCGCGCCGTGAGTTAACCCAACCCGACAGGCTTACGCTTTGGCCGGTCTTTGTGGGCGTTTCTAAAGCTAGTGTTCTTTGCATATGTGTGTATCGTGTCCCGTAAACAGCGGGTACGATAAATTAATTATGACATTATTTTACCAAAATTGGCTTTTTTTGCCAAGTTTTCTCTTTTTGAGAGAATCTTTTTCTTAGGATACATTTTTACCTTTATTATTTTATGGTAAACTAATTAAGCTGTAATTCCGATCTACAGATTGTCTCATATTACAGATACCTACAGATGTTATTTAATAAAATTTTGATAATTGGATCTGTAGGTATCTGTAAAATCCCTGCCTACCCTGCCTATCGGCAGGCAGGTGTTCATCTGTAGATCCACATATATAATTTAGAAACATAATGCTCAAAAAGATTGTATTGGACTTAGAGACCCAAAAAGCTTTCGACGAAGTCGGCGGCAGGGGGAAAAACCACCTTTTAAAAGTCTCCGTCGTCGGGATTTACGACTACAGCACCAACAAATATCAAATCTACCGCGAACACGAAATCCCCAAGCTTTCTCCCATCCTCCAAACCGCCGACCAAATCATCGGCTACAATATTAAGGATTTTGATTTTGAAGTCTTAAGGCCGTATTTGAATTTTAATGTGGACGAGCTGCCGTTTTGCGATTTGCTGCTCGAGATTAGCAAAGTCCTCGGGCATCGCATAAAGCTGGAAGATGTCGCCCAGGCGACTCTGGGCGCGGGCAAGTCCGGCAAGGGGACAGAAGCGATTTTATATTTTAAGCAGGGCCGCTGGGACAGCCTGGAAAAATATTGCCTGGATGACGTTAAAATCACCAAACAAATTTACGATTATGTCTTAAAAAATCAGAAGCTTCTCTACCGCGATTTTTTTAAAGTCAAAGAACTTCCGCTAAAAATCCAGGAAGCCGTACAAAGGACGGGCGTGCAGCATCAGGCAGCCTTGTTTTGAATTAAGAATTTGGAATTATGAATTATGGTTTAGCGAATAATTCATAATTCATTACTCATGATTCATACAAAAAAATTGCTATTGGTTCTTTGTTTGGCGGGGGCGGTTATTTTTTTAAACCAAGTTTTTTCCGGGCGCCTTCTTCTTCCCCAAACACTTTCCCTCGGCCCGCTTACCATTCGCTACTACGGCATAATAATGGCGCTTTCGGTGGCAAGCGGTTTTTATTTGGCCGCTAAACGATCGGGAAGTTTAGGTATCGGCATAAAACAGGCGCAGGATATTTTATTTTGGATTATTGTCGGGGGTTTTGTCGGGGCAAGGGCATATCATGTTTTGTCTTCCTTTGCTTATTATCAACATAACGCAATCGATATCTTCAAAGTCTGGCATGGCGGCCTGTCTATTTATGGCGCGGTTTTGGGCGGGGTGTTGGCGGTTTTCCTCCTGGCTACAAGCTACAAGCTGCCAGCTACACGCTTGCTTCATTGGCTAACGCCTTCCCTTATCCTTGGCCAAATTATCGGCCGGTTTGGCAATTTGTTTAATTATGAAGCTTTCGGTTATCCCACTCACTTGCCGTGGAAAATGTTCGTGCCGGCAGAATTAAGACCCGGCGAGTACCGGGCTTTTAGTTTTTTTCACCCCTGGTTTTTGTACGAACAAATCGGGCTACTGCTGATTTTTTTCATTTTGAAGCGGTGTGAAAATCGAAAAATTGATCCGGCATCGGCCGCAGCACAAGTGCTTCGGGCGAACTTGTTTTTATACTACCTTTTATTGTATAATATATTGCGTTTTGCGTTGGAATTCCTTCGCATTGATTCGGTTTTTTTATACGGAGTGCGGCAGAACGCAGTTGTCAGCTTTTTTTTGATTATCCTTGCTTCTATATTAATTCTGTATAAGACGCGGCAGCTCGGCACAAAAAAACATGTTCCAACATCATAAGCTAATATCCGTCTGTCTGGGGCTGCTTTATATGGTAGTTCTCCAAATTTTTTCCAGCCCTCAGCCGGTGTTCAGGTTCCTGCTGCCGGCTTTTGTTGGCGTCTTGGCGGTGACTTATGCTTATAACCGCGCGTATTTGCGGCATTTGAACCAATATAACTTCTGGACGCTGCTGCGCCCCTTGCTTTTACAGTCGTCGGGTTTTCTTATTTACTTATTGATGCCCGGCACGTTTTCCCGCGGGGTATTTTTTGTCGCCTCCGTGTTTTTGCTTTCGATTTTTGAAAGCTTTATTACCAACCAGTCTGAAAACGTGATTTTAAATCAGACCTTAATAACAGCTTTTAATTTCGCTTACGGGTTTTTTGGCTTTAGCCAATATTTCCCGGCCTTTGGGGTTTTTTATCTAATCGGGTTTTTTGGGTGTGCATTTTTAATTGCCCGAAGCTTTTATGAATTTATACCCCATACAAAAAACATAAAATTGCTCAACGCGCTGGGTGTGGCTTTTTTAAGCGCGCAGGTATTCTGGGCGGTCAGCCTTTTGCCCTTTGATTTTTCCGCATTGGCCATTTTGCTTTTTGACTTTTTTTACGTGCTTTTGGTCCTGAATTATTACAGCCTTTTCCACACTTTGTCCTTAAAGAAAGTGAAATTATATTTTGGCCTGGCGGGAGTCAGTTTGGTTATAGTTTTCCTGGCAACCCAATGGGGAATAATAAATTAACGGCGATCAGATAATTAATTTTCATATTTATAGATAGCCTTATGAGCGAAATGAAATCTAACTCCGGAAAAGCGGTGCTATGGGCGGTAATTGTCTCTATTTTAGTTAATGTATTTTTTGGCCGCTGGATAGCAGCCAAGGTTTCCGTATTGCCGGTATTAAACCGGTTTAAGCTTTTGAATCCCCAAACGCCGATTGTTATTACCCAAAGGCAGGAAGTAAAGGTCCTTGACCAAAGCAGCCTGGCGGAGTCGGTAAGCAAGGCACAAAGCAAGCTCTCCCTGGTTGTAGCTGACGACGGCTTAAGCTTAAGCCCCACAGGCTCCGCAATAAACCTTACTTCGGACGGACTGTTTTTGACAGCTGCAGAATTTTTGCCCAAAAAACCCGGCCAGAAATTTTATATAGTGTTAAATGACGGACAAATGGCGGAAGCAACGCTGGTTATAAAAGATACCGCCACTCCGCTTGCGGTGGTTAAGGCCCCGCTTACAACTTCGGCTGCCGCCTTTGCCGTTTCCAAGGAATTTCGCGCGGGCGACTTGCTTGCGGCTGTGCAAAATTCCTTAAATAGGCAGCCTGCCAGCTATGAACCGGTTTATGTAAAAGAGGCGCAGCAGGCTAACGGCTCCGTGCGACAATCGGATTTTCCCACCAGGACATTTGTACTTTCGGATGCAAACTTAACCGGGCGCGTGGTAGTTAGCCGCGATGGAGAAGTCGGGGCCCTGGTTACTACGGCGGGCATTATTTCTTCCGACGTTATTCGTAAGTTTGTCAGCCTATATTTTGCCGGCGCCGCGCCGGCCCGCATTGCTTTGGGCCTGGATTATAAAAATTTTGGCGCTACGGAAGCCGCCTTTTATAAAGTGCCGCAGGGCGTGCGAGTGCTGGAGGTTGTAAAGCCTTCGGTTGCCCAAAGCGCGGGGTTTTTGGCAGGGGACGTAATTACTGCCATAAACGGCGAAGCCTTGAATAACATTACTCTAGAAGAGGTCTTAGAAAAATATAAACCGGGTGATGAAGTTAAATTCGAAGTCTACCGTAACGACGCCAAACTGAATATAAGCGCCAAATTGGGCGAATTAAAATAAGATGTCACTATCCAGAAAAACTTTAATAACAGGCGGAGCGGGGTTTATCGGCTCCAATTTTGTCCATTATTGGCTCAAGAACTATCCCGGTGACGAAATCGTCGTTTTGGATAAATTGACCTACGCCGGCAACCTCGAAAACCTGGCTGGGGCCATGGATAAGATTAAATTTATCCGGGGCGATATTTGCGATCCTAAAGAAGTGGACAGCGCCATGGCAGGAGTCGATGCGGTCGTGCATTTTGCCGCGGAAACCCATGTGGACAGGAGCATTGCAGGCCCGGATGCTTTTGTTCAAACCAACGTCGTGGGCACCCACATACTTTTAAAAGCCGCGCTTGAGCATAAAGTTCAACGCTTCCACCATGTTTCCACCGATGAAGTTTTTGGCGACTTGCCGCTGGCCTCAAAAGAGAAGTGGGATGAGAATTCGCCCTATAAGCCGAGCAGTCCCTATTCCGCAAGCAAAGCCGCCGCTGACCATTTGGTGCGCGCTTATGCCCGCACTTATAAACTTCCGGTCACCATCACCAACTGCGCCAACAACCTGGGGCCTTATATGTATCCGGAAAAGCTCGTCCCGCTTGCCATTACCAATCTTTTGGAAGGAAAAAATGTGCCTGTCTATAAGCCCGGCAACCAGGTCCGCGAATGGCTGCATGTTTTTGACCACTGTGCGGCCATTGATTTAATATTGCAAAAAGGCAAAGTGGGGGAAACTTACTTCGTGGGGCCGGATAACCCCGAATTAACCAACCTGGAAGTCATAAAAAAACTTCTGGCAATAATGGAATTATCCGAGGATCGCATAGAATTTGTCGCCGACCGCCCGGGCCACGACCAGCGTTACGCCATGTCTCACCAAAAAATTGCGGCCGAACTGGGCTGGCAGCCGAAATACAATTTGGATCAAACCTTAAAAGAAGTGGTAGAATGGTATAAGGGCAACCAACAGTGGTGGAAAAAACTGCTTAAGCCCCAAACCCCCAACTAATAAAATTAAAATGCAATTTCGTATTTTATAGAATCGAAGTGTTTATGAAAGGCATTATATTGTCGGGCGGCAGTGGGACTCGGCTTTCGCCCCTAACCAAAGTAATTTCCAAGCAGCTTTTGCCGGTTTACAACAAACCGATGGTTTTTTATCCTTTGGAAACCCTGCTTAAGGGAGGTATAAACGATATTTTGGTAATTGTGGCGCCTGCCCATGCGGGGCAGTATATGGAGCTTTTAGGCAACGGCGAGGAATTCGGCGCCAACATTACCTATGAAGTGCAGCCCCGGCCGGAAGGCCTGGCCCAGGCCTTTATAATCGGCGAAAAATTCATAGGCAACGATTCTGTGTGCATGGTTTTGGGCGACAATATTTTTGAGGATGATTTTTCCGCAGTCATAAAAAATTTCCGGGGCGGTGCGCATATTTTTGCAAAAAAAGTGCCGGATCCGGAAAGGTTTGGGGTGGTAAAATTCGATGCGCAGATGAATGCGGTGCAAATAGAAGAAAAGCCAAAGGAATTTTTGTCCGATTTTGCCATAACGGGTTTGTACGTTTACGACTCGCGCGTCGTGGAGGCCGCCCGGCAGGTAAAGCCCTCAGAGAGGGGGGAGCTGGAAATTACCGAACTTCATAATTGGTATTTAAAGCAGGGAGAATTGAAAGTCGATATAGTCAAAGGCGAATGGTTCGATGCCGGCACTTTTGAATCACTTTTTAAAGCCGGGGAACTGGCTAGAAAAAAAGCAATTGACAAAATTTAAAAAATTTAAAAAATTGTCATAATTTAAGGGGCGCGGGATTTTAAAGTTTGTCAATTATGTAATAAAATTATGTCATTTCTGCTAATAAAACTATGACACTCAAACACCAAAAAATCATTTCCGCAGGTTTAATTGCGCTCGTTGCTTATGGCGGCTTGTACATTTTGGCTTACATAGTCAACTTAAATGAGCCGGTAATTTTCTTAAAAGCCGCACTGCTTATTTATTTGTACCTGTCTTTCAAAATTACCCTGCTTTACGATTTACATTTTAAAAACCCGGGCGCGCTAGAGAGGGCCAAAGCCCGGCACGAAAGCGTTCCTCATTGGCTGGTCCGCGGCTTAAAAATTCTGGGCAGCGCGTTTGTGGACAGGATTTCCCACTTGCTCCGCGGCCACCAGCTGCTGCGCTTCCAAAATTTCCTGATTTTGCCGGGCTTGTTGTTTTGGCCCACAGCCATTTTCCTGTATATGAACATGGGCAGCACCAAAATCCAGGCGGCCATAATTTTTTTAAGCGGCACCGCTTTGGTGGTAACCTATTGGTATTTGAAGGAAGCCATGGTCAGGGGCAGCGCTAAAGTCGGCGAAGATATTTTTGTCAGCCTTTCGGCCATAAAAATTTACGCGGCCGCCCTGAGCTTTGGGGGCACTATGGCCATTATGCATAGGTTTTGCGTAGAGCCCCGGTTTTTTGTGGCTGCGGTTTTTTGCCTGACTTTCCTGCTAATTTACCAGGCGCTGTTCCAAGACGGACGCCTGAGCGCCAAAAATACGGCGTGGACCGTGCTGATTTCGGCTATCCAGGCCGCAGTGGGCTATTTTGTTTATTTAAATTGGGGCTATAACTATTACACGGCTGCGATTTTCATGGCCGCTATCTACAATCTTATGTGGGGGACATTGCATTACCATTTGGGCAATGTTTTAACCAAGCGGGCGTTTTTAGAAATATTATTTGTCTGCGCAATAATAACCCTTATGGTTTTTTCCGTCACAAATTTTAAGGCAGAACTTCTGCATGCCTGCTCTTTTTAAGCTTTTTCTATAGCCAGTACATAACGCCAATAACCAACAGGCTCAAAATCAACAACACCAAGTTGTTGATTTTTTTGTCAAAGTGGGAAAATTTTTCAGCAAGCATTTTTTTAATGTCGCTTAAAAGCATAAACAAAAGCAATAATCCGAGCCCCAGCATAAGATAGCGGTTTATTTTATAGGCGTTTAAGGCGTTTTGGCTTCTGGGCATAGCCACCAGTGCGCCGTTATCCACCGGAGTAATAGTGGCCGGGGTTTGGTTTTGCGGAGGCAAAGAAAAATTTTGGCTGGTTTGGGCAACCTCAACAGTGGAAGACCTGGGGGCTTCGCTGGGCGTTGGCCGCAGAGGCGTTTTTGGGGCGGGCATTGCCGGTTCGCTTTTTGGAACCGGGACAGGGTCAGATGCGGGCGGGTTGGTAGCGGCCGCTTTAACAATTTTGGGTTCAGTGGCCGGCTCTAAAGCGGCCGCGGCAGGTGCGGGGGAGGCGGGTGCCGGCGCGGACTTGGCCGGCGCCGGTGCTCTTTCGGTTTTTTTGGCAGGCAAGAGGGTTCCAAAAGTATTTGTAATGGCAGAATAGTATTGGCCTTGTGCCGGTTCGCCTAAAGCCATACCCATGCCCTGGTCCTTAAAACCTTCGTTTAAGACATTGGCCCTGTGAGTCGGGCTATTCATCCAGGCTGACACCAAACTTTCCGTACTGTAAAATTCAACCGCTAAATTTTCGCCCAGCTGCAAATAGGGAGTATAGCCTTTCTCTACTATTTTTCCCCAAATATAATTGCCTTCGGGATCGGTATGGCTAAAATAGTGTCTCGCCTGCATGTCGTCGCTTTTGTACTGGGCGGCGGCGTTTAAGCGGCTGTCAGCATTAAGCGGGCTTAAGTTTCTAAGAGTCCGTTCTTTATTTACCGCGGCAATAATATTATCCAAAGTCAGATCGGATGCCCGGGTCTCGGCTTTGGGCAAAGCCAACAAAGACAAAACCTGCCAAAAAATTAGCAGGATAAGCGTCCAATACAAAAATTTCAGCCGGAATGGGAGTTTCGGGTTTTCATCCTGTTTTAAGGTTGTGAACATAGAATAATTTTAACATATTATTAAGCTATAATAAAAATATATTGCCTGTGGGGAAAAAAGTTGTAAAATGCCTCAAATAAGCTATATATTTTTTAGACAGTTACGCAAAGATTTTTTCCTTACTTTTAATAGAAAATAAATAATATGCTTTATTTAAGCAGAAAATGTGATAGAATATTTGACAAAACTCTTAAAATATAGTAAGATAATAGGTTATATTATTATCCAATTATGACTGACCACAATAAATCTACAACCCCTAAAGTCTATCCGACCAGCAGCTTCGATGTTGCCAGAATGCTGGGTTTGGATAAAGCGGCCGAGGAACATGCGGCTGCTTTAGATGTGGCACATGCGTCGGAAAGCGTAGTGCCCGAAAGCGCGGCTCCGTCTAACTTGCCGACTCCGGCTGCTGTCAGCGCTGAAGCGCCTCATTCTGCCCCGGAAAAAAGCCCGGATGCGCATTCTACTCCCGCTGACGTGAAATCAGAAGAAGTTGACGAAAACAAGCCGGCTATTGCTGCTATATTCAAACGCGCGTTGCCGTACTTGCTGGTATTTGCAATCGGATTGGTTGGTTACTATTTCTTTTTGTCCGACAGTCCTTTGGACTTAAGCAGGATTTTTTCCGTAAAGAAAGAAGTTACGCAGCCGCTTACCGCCAAGGACACCGAGCTTATGGCCCTACAGAAGGACTCCGCCACTATTGCATCTTACCGGGCTTGGATCTCACAATTCTACTTTGACATTTCCGATTCCTCTATTATAGATCCCAATGCGGACAACTCCGGCAACGGGCTTTCCAACTTTCAGAAATATTTGCTGAATTTAAACCCCAAGACTTACGACACCCTGAATTTAGGGATGGCCGACAGCCAAGCGTTGGCGCAGGGGATTAACCCTCAAACCGGCGCCAAACTTACCGCCAAACAGCAGGAAATAATAGATAAATACTTTGATTTGGAAATTATTTTAAACCGCCTAGCGGTGGAAGGCTTGCACAGGTACGGCAGCGTGGCCGGGACGAGCGTAACCAACAATCAGCAAAGCGGCGAAAGCGTCCAACGGGAAGCGCCCAGGGGCGGCAGCACCCCGGTTGTGCGCGCGGCGGAAAGAGTAACCGTGGGAGGCTATGATAATCCGTCTGCGGACGGGACTGCAAGTGAAAATTTGAATTTATCCACTCCCGGCCGGCTGGAAATCCCTTCGTTAAAAATAGACGTGCCCATAATTTGGACTCGTGACCCGAAAGACTTTGAAAAAGATTTGCAGCTTGGCGTGGTCCATTATCCGGGCACGGCAGTTCCGGGGCAGATTGGCACTACTTATATTTCCGGCCACTCGAGCAATTACGCCTGGGCGAAAGGGAATTACAATAAAGTTTTCTCCACATTGGGCGATTTGCCGGACAATACTTCCTTTATTATTACTGTCGTCCAGAAAAACGGAAAAGATGCCAGGTTCCATTATGTGGTGACGGGCCGGAAAGAATTCAGCCCCACTGACCCCGAGCAGTTTAAAAATTCAGGCGAATCGGTTGTGGCGCTTTCTACCTGTTGGCCCGTCGGTTCTACAAAATCCAGATTGGTCGTATTTGCCAAATTGACCCAGACTGAAAATTAAATAAGACTTGACAATTAAACGGATTTTAATTATAATTTAAAGTTATTATATTAAAGTTACTATGGTTAAGGGGGTTTTATCCCTTTTGGCCAATCAAACACTTATGAATTCAATAAAATCGTGGTTTAGCTTAAAGGTTGGATTGGTTTCGGCTGCGGGGGTCTTTGCCTTGAGCTTGAGCGTTTTAGCTTTGGCTCCGAGAAGCATTGGCACCACTAAAGCCGAAAATTGCAGCAATGCCCCGACTGTGGCGACTTTAAACAGCACTTTTCCGGTTTCCTGGGGAAGTGTGACCGGCAGCGACTGTACCAATGCGCCGACCATGGCTATAAGGAATGCCAATGGCGGGACTTATTCAACTTCTGCCGATGCGCAGAGCGGCGATGAACTTCGCGTGAGGGTTTACATCCACAACGAAGCCCAACAGGGTTTGGATTATTACCAGACTACGGCTTTTAACGTAGGTGGAAATATTTCCGTTTCCGGTAACACGGTGCATATGACTGCCGCGGGCAGCAATACCAACAGCATTTCGGGCAATGTGTCCGTAAACTTGCCGAGCGGCGCCACGTTGGAATTAATCCCGGGCAGCGAAGAATTTTACGATTACCAGGCCAACCGGATTTACGACGGCAGCGCTAGCTTAAACGGCCAAAACGGCAGCTTTAATCTCGGCAATATGCAGGGCTGCTTTGAATTTTCCAAGTTTTTTGTATTTCGGGTAAGAGTCATAGGCCAGCAATCCACCAATTTGGACGGTGAAATAAACGCCAGGCTGAACGGCAAAGTTTATGGCCAATGTTTATACAAAGGTTTGGTTAGCTGGTCTACCAACGGAGTAAGCGCTGCGCAGGTTACCGTGCGCGACCCTGAGACCGGCGCCGAAAGCCTTTTTTCCGGCGAGATTAATAAAACCGATGACAATGCGGATTGGTTGCAGCCCGGACAAAATTATAGGTTTACTTTATGGAATACCATGAGCGGTTCCCGCCAGCATTTGGCGGAAACCTGGCTGGTAGTCCCCGAAGACAATTGCGCCGGCCCGACTCCGACTGAAGTTACCGGGCAGATTTCCGCGCAGCTTGGCGCGCAAATTTCCGGCCAGTGTTTGTACAACGGCAGCGTCAACTGGCAGACCAGCGGCGCTTCCGAAGTTAACGTTACCGTGCGCGACCCCGAAACCGGTGCTGAAAATCTTTACTCCACTGACTTAAGCAACAATTCATCGCCCGCTCCTTGGCTGGAACCCAACAAGAGCTACAGGTTTACCCTGTGGAATGTGGTTAACGGCCAAAGGCAGCAATTGGACGAAGCTTGGATTACTGCGGGCAGCGACGCTTTTTGCCAGGCCCAGGAAAACAAGACTTCCAGTTTGGAAGCCAATTATACTTCCGCCATTTCCGGCCAGTGCATGTACAACGGTTATGTAAAATGGGAGACTTCCGGCTACACCTGGGTCCAGGTTACCGTGAATGATGTGGATGACGCCACCGGTGAAATTATCCATTCCCATGATTTGAGCGGCAACAGCACTACGCCCTGGCTCACCCCGGGACACCGCTATGTTTACAAACTTTACGACGCTTTACAGTCGCCTGTGCTTTTAAAGCAGGTGAGCTTTACCGTACCGAATTTGAATTGCGGCAATCCGCCGGCCGAAACCCCGGCCGTGGTCTGTACGCCGTCTAACCAGACTGCCCAGACTTTTTCCCCGGTTGAATTTACAGCCACCGGCGGCGACGGGCAAAATTATTCCTGGAGCTCGCCTCAGGCCACCAAGACTTCCGGCCAGGGCAGGGATTATTCCACCACTTACGCGCAAAACGGCAGCTACACCGTTACCGTAACCAGCGGCGGCAAATCCGCCACTTGCGCTGCGACCATAACTACGCCTGCTCCCACCACTTTAGTCTGTACCCCTGCTTCCCAGGAGGTTAATGTTAACCAACCGACTTTCTTTTCAGTTTCCGGCGGCAACGGCAACTACACCTGGTCCGCTCCTGGTTCCACCCGCACCGACGGCACGGGTTCCAGTTTTTCCACGTCTTACAATTCTGCCGGCAACAGGACCGTCACGGTCGTAAGCGGCAGCCAAACCGCAAATTGCGGAGTGAAGGTTAACCAGCCCACTACGCCCAATCCGGCTTTGGTCTGTTCTCCTTCCAGTCAAACGGTAAAAGTCAACCAGTTTGCCTATTTTTCCGCTTCCGGCGGCAACGGCAACTACACCTGGTCCGCTCCGGCGGGTTCGCCTTTAAATGGCAACGGCAATAGCTTTTCTTCCAAGTTTGGTTCGGCCGGCAACAAGTCCGTAACCGTTATAAGCGGTACGGAAACTAAAAATTGCAACGTGACCGTGGAAGAAGAAAATATTCCGCAAAGCGCCAACATGGAGCTGGTCAAAACCGTAAAAAATGCCACCCAGAATACCGATTACTCCCACAGCGTTTCGGCCAAGCAGAATGATATTGTGGAATATAAAATTTTTGTCAGGGCCACAAGCGCAGTCAACTTAATTAACGTACGGGTGACCGACCAAATGCCTTTTGGCTTAGTTTACGAAAACGACAGCCTGCGCGTTGACGGCCAGGCCCACGCCACGGGTTTGACCAGCGGGGGATTGGTCTTTGCGACAGTCAGCCAGTCGGGCATGACTATTACTTACCGCGCCCGCGTGAATGTTAATTCCGGCACGCTCATAAACAACGCCCAGAGCACTGCCGACAACGCCTCCAGCAAACAGGACAGCGCTACGGTAAACGTAACTTATGTTACCCCCGGCCAGCCGTCTTTGAGCATTACCAAGGAAGTAAAGAATTTGGGCCCCAGCCAAACGACCGACTTTGCGTCATCCATTAATGCCAAAAAGAATGATAATGTCCAATACAGAATTATAGTCAGGAATTTAGGTTCTGCTTCCGCGAGCGAAGTTTTTGTCAGCGACAGTAATCCTTTGGGCGTTTCCATAAGCAGCCTTTCGGTTTCCAAGAGCTACAGCGGCACTATACAAACCGGTATAGCTTTGGGTAATTTGGCCGCAGGCGACAGCGTAAATATTACTTACAATGCTCGTGTTGAAATGGAGCAGGGTACGGTCCAAAATATTGCGACTGTTTCCGCCCAGAACGCAGCTTCCAAGCAGGCCATTGCCGTAGTAACTGTAGTAAAAGACCAACCCACTACTACTACCGGCGGCGGCACTTGCAACAATGCCACCAATTCCTGCAATACCAACACGAATACCAACACGCAGAACAATAACAACTCCACCAACAGCTCCAACCAGAGCAACAACACCAACATTAATGGCAACAACAATACCGTTACCAACAGCAACCAGAATTGCGTTAACAATTCCTGCAACAACACCAACATTGTGTATATAAACCAGGGCGGCAGCACAGTACCGGCCAACGAATACCGCCAGTTATCCATTAACAAAAACGTGAGGGCCATAAACGGCGGCGCGTTCCAAAACAGCGTGACTGTCGGCCAGAACGATACCGTGGAATTCGAAATTGTCGTGTCCAACACTGGAAACCAAGTTGTAAATAACGTAAGAGTCAATGACAATTTGGGCGGCAACCTGTCTTTGGTTTACGGTACCCTTAGGGTAGATGGCAGCTATGTGTCGGACAACTTAAACGGCATTTCCTTAGGCAGCCTGTTTAGCGGCCAGCAAAAGCGCGTAACTTTCCAGGCCAGGGTAAATTCCTACGCCGGCCAAAGCGTGCAGAACATTGCTTACGCTTCCGGCGACAGCGCCTCGCAGGTGCAGGACGATGCCTGGGTGTTCATCCAGGGTTCGGTGCAGGGCGGAAACGTCAATTTGGTTTATTCCAAGCGCGCTTGGAATGACACTAAGAATGCTGACGCGACTTCTCAAATCGCTTCCCGCGAAGATTACATTACTTACACACTTACCGCCACTAACAGCGGCAACTCTCCGGCCAACAGCTTTATCATCACCGATGACTTGAGCCAGGTTTTGCCCTATGCCGATATGGTGGACAACGGCGGCGGCGTGCTTTCGGGAAACGTTATTTCCTTCCCGGGCATAACCGTTCCGGCCAACGGTTCGGTAAGCAAGAGCTTTAAGGTCAGGGTGAAATTCTCCTTGGCTTCCAACCTTTCTTATTCCATGGTTAACACTTACGGCAACACCATTACCGTAAGGATTAACACTCCCCAGGTCTTAGGCGCTTTTGTGGCTCCTAAAACCGGCGGTCCGACAGTTGGCTTGGCCTCCATTTTTGGAAGCTTAATGGCCGGCGGCCTCGCGGTCGTAAGGAACCGCAGGAAAGTTTGGGAATTGCTTTGGGATTAATGCAGAACTGATAAATACGAATAAAAAGGTGCGGGCTTAAAAGCCCGCACCTTTTGTAATTAGCGGTGTGGATAAGGCGATTTGCGCAAGCGCTTAAAGCCTGATAGTATTAATTCACAAACCAATACCCAAACAAACACACAGCCAAAAATGTTTTTCAAAACGGGCTGTTTTTTGTTGCTTCCTACCCATCCACAAATTACAGGTAAAGGCAAGATACCCAAATTGCCTATATAAACTTCCTTCTTGAGGGTTAAGAAACAAGCGAATATTTAATTACAATTTTATTAGCCTCTGCGTTATTCGTGCCATCAGCGCGTCTAAAAATTAGAACCTGATAGCATCTGTGTGATCTGCGTTATCTGCGCCTGCCTGCCGGCAGGCAGGAAAGCCAGGAATCTGCGAACATATGGACCAGAATTATCTCCAGCAATTAATAACCGAACTTAAAGCCCGCGACGGGGGATTGATTTTAAATTTGGACGGCAAGCCCGGGGCCGTGGTCTTAAGCATTGAAAAATATAACCTGTTACTTTCCAATTCCAATCCCCAGGCAGGGGGACAAGTTCCCGATCCTGAAAATCAGCCGTCAGAAAATCCGGAATCATCTCCCTTTCATCCGAAAACCATTTTGATCACCGGCGGCGCGGGCTATATTGGCGCCCATGTTTCCCGGCATTTGGTTAATGCCGGCCATAGCGTTATAATTTTGGACAATTTAGTTTCGGGCACAAAAGACAACCTGCCTTCGGGAGCAAAATTTATTGAAGGCGATGTCGGGGATTTTAACCTTTTGAGGGATATTTTTGCCAGCAGTAAGGTGGATGTGGTTATGCATTTTGCAGCCTCCATTGAAGTCGAAGAGTCGGTAAAAGATCCGGGAAAATATTTGGAAAACAACGCGGTGAATACCGCGCGCCTGTTGGCGGCTATGGATGAAGCCGGCGTCAAACAAATAATTTTTTCTTCCACCGCCGCGGTTTACGGCCGGCAGGCCAACCAGCACCAGCCCATTTTGGAAACAGCTTCCAAAACGCCTGAGAACCCTTACGGCCATTCCAAACTTATTGCCGAAGAAACAATTAGTTATTATTGCCGGCATAAGGAATTTACCGCCGTGGTGTTCCGGTATTTTAATGCCTGCGGCTCGGACTTTGACGGCAAAATCCAGACTTCACATACTTCCCATTTGCTGGCCAAACTGATGCAGGCGGTAATTTCGCGGGACACCGCGCTGACCATAAACGGCAATGACTACTCCACCCACGACGGCACGGCGGTGAGGGATTATGTGCATGTTTTGGACATTGTCGGCGCGCATTTGGTGGCCTTGGGCAAATTGACGGAGCTAATAGGATTTAACGATTATAATATTGGCACGGGCAAAGGCTGCAGCGTATTGGAAATGGCGGGAGCCGTGGCGGAAACCTTAAATAAAATTGTGCCTATGGAGCCGGGGCCAAGGAGAGCGGGGGATGCGGAATGCGCGGTGGCGGACAATTCGAAAATCAGACAGGAACTGGGGTTTATCCCCCAATTCAGTGAAATGGAAACTATTATTAAAACTGCTTATAGGCAAGCACAAAACAGCCGCAAGGCCCAATAATTCAAATAAATAGTGTAATATATTTCCCCCGCTTACGTATTATTATATGTAGGCGGGTATTTATATTGGTTTTTGTGGTATAATTAAAGTAATTATCCCACACCTATGCTAAAAAAACTTTCCGTGGTTATTCCCGCTTACAATGAAGAAAAACGCATTTCTTCAACTTTGGTGGCGGTAAGCGAGTTTTTAAAAAATCAGCCATATCAAAGTGAAATTTTGGTAGTTAGCGACGGCTCCAAGGACGGCACGGTCCAGGTGGTCAATTCGCTAAAAGGCCAAATCCCGAATTTAAAACTGATTGCCAATTCCGAAAATCACGGCAAAGGCTGGGTGACAAAACAGGGTATGCTGGAAGCCACGGGCGATGTCCGGGTGTTTATGGATGCAGACAACTCTACAAAAATAGACGAGATTGCCAACTTCATTCCTTTCTTTGAAGAGGGAAATGACTTAGTCATAGGCTCCCGAAGAATCCAAGGTTCTGTAATAGCCGTGCACCAGCCTTGGATACGCGACTTGCAGGGCACAATTTTTAGGACTATCGTGCACATTTTTGTCCCGCTCCAAGTCACGGACTCGCAGTGCGGCTTTAAAGCCTTTTCGGCATCGGCCGCGGAAAAAGTTTTTCCCAAGCAAAGTATTTATCGGTGGGCATTCGACGTAGAGCTTTTGGCCCTGGCCAGAAAAATGAACCTTAAAATCAAGGAAGTTCCCATTACCTGGGTAAACGACGAGGAAAGCCATGTGAAGTTAAGCGGGAAAATCAAAATGCTTTTGGAAGTCGCGCAGGTGAGGTGGAACTTATGGACAGGCAAGTATAAATGAAGAAAAGTTTTCAATTTCTATCCGCCCCCAAGCGGAGCAATCCGAATTTTTTTAGCCCGGCCTGGGTGCTGGGCGTTTTTGTCGCAACGTTTTTGTTTTTTAAGCCGGTCTTGGCGTTTGAGGTCAGCGCCAGCGAAATATATTTAAATGATCCCGGCTTTACAACCAATGCCCAGGATGTCGACAAAAGTTGGGGGTTAATTAAGGCCGGTTTTTACGGCGCATGGGATAAAACCACAGGTTCGGAAAATGTGGTGGTGGCGATTATTGACACCGGCGTGGACGCCACGCATGAGGATTTGCGAAATATCAAGTTGGTTCCCGGCATAAATTTGCTGGAAAACAAGCCCATAGAAGGAAACGTAAACTCAGACGACAATGGGCACGGCACCCTGATTGCCGGCATTTTGGGAGCAACCCCGGGCAACTCGCGGGGTGTGGTCGGCACTAACTGGAAGATATCGATTATGCCCATTAAAGCTTTAAATGCGGCTGGCACCGGCGATTCCGGAGACATTGCCCGGGGAATTATTTGGGCGGTGGACAACGGCGCCCAAATTATTAATTTATCTTTGGGGGGAATAAGCTTTGGCCACGACCGCGCTTTGTCGGAAGCCATAGCATACGCTTTTAAAAAAAATGTGATAATTGTGGCGGCTGCAGGAAACGACTCCAGCGCCACGGGCCTTAATTTGGACGAGGGGCCGGTCTTTCCTATTTGCGAAGACAACGACTCCAACATGGTAATTGGCGTTACCGCAGTCGACCAAAACGACTTAAAGCCGAATTTTGCCAACTTCGGCAAAAATTGCATAGATGTAGCTGCGCCCGGCAAAAGGATCCTTTCCACCATTAACCACGATCCTTTAACCAAAGCCGCCGCGCCGAATTCTTACGCCTACGCTTCCGGCACTTCGCTTGCCGTGCCTTTTGTCAGCGGCGAAGCCGCGTTGCTTAAAGCGCTTTTCCCTTTCGCTTCCAATACCCAAATCCGCGACCAAATTATTGCCACGGCTGACCCCATTGACCAACAAAATTTGTACCAGTGCGGCGGCAAAAGCTGCAAAGGACTCCTTGGCTCAGGCAGGATAAACGTAAAAGCGGCGACAGAATACGCCATAGCCGACCAAAGTATTTTGGAAGGCGATTTGGTAAGGGTGCAGGAGGGCGGCATGGTTTATTTAATCAGCGGGGGTAAAAAACACCTGGTTTCGAGTTTCGTCTATAACCAAAGGTTCCTGGGCACAGCCATAAAAAATGTGCCGGAAAGCCGCCTGAGCCAGTTTGCCGAGGGCAACTACGCTTTGCCGAAAGAAGACACATTGGTAAAACTTGAATCAGACCCAACCGTTTATGCCATTAAGAACGGTAAAAAGGAGCCGGTGTTGGGCGCGGTCTTTAAACAGCGCGGCTATAAATTTTCAGACATAAATGTGGTCAGCTTTACGGAATTTAATTCCTGGATAACGGGCAGTTTTATGGCGCCGGCGGAAGGCACTATTATGAAGGCTAAGACCGGCGGGAAAATGTATTGGGTGGTCGGGGAAACATTGCATGAGATCGACAAAAAATTTATAAAAGCGAAAGGTATTGGAGGTTTTCCACAGCTTGTCGTCGCCAATAAGGATATAAACGGTTTTTCCAAGGGAGATAAATGGTATTGAACAAAATTAAGTAACTTATAAAACTATGTTAAAACAAAAGATTATAAAGCTTATTAGCGTTTTGTTATTATCAGCGTTGCCGATATCCGTACTGGCCCAAAGCGCAGACCCGAATTTTAATCCCAGTAAGCTTATTGAAGATTCGGTTTTTTCCGATACGCAGACATTTGGCGGCGCCGAAGGCGTACAAAAATTTTTGGAGTCCAAAAATTCCATACTGGCCAATACCGATCCGGCATTTTTGGTTTTATTAAAGGAGCCCGTGGCTTCTCTTTTAAAGGAAGGCCTGGAGGATCCGCAGCCGAATTTGGGCAGACTTAGGACAGCTGCCGAACTTATTTGGGACGCTTCGAGGCATTCGGGCTTAAATCCACAGGCAATTTTAGTGACTCTACAGAAGGAACAGGGGCTTATTACCAACCACCAAAATGAGGACCCGGCCAAGCTCCAAAGGGTTTTGGACAAGGCCATGGGTTTTGACTGTCCGGATTCCGGCGGTTGTGGCAATCTTTTTCCGGGTTTTTATTACCAGCTTTTTGGGAATTTTGATTCCGAAGGCAACCGTTATTTGGGTGCGACCAAATCGTTAATGAAATCTTTTAGTGCGCCCCAAGGCCGTGGGCCGCTTTTAAACGGCAGGCCGGCGCAGGTGGGCGAAACCATGGTAATTGAAAATACCGTGGGCGATTATACCAGCACCCCGAGCCAAAGCGTAACCTTTTTAAACCGCGCCACCGCCGCGCTTTACCGTTACACCCCGCATGTCTTTAACGGCAATTACAACTTTTGGCGGTATTTTCAGGAATGGTTCCGTTACCCGAACGGCACTTTAATTGGCCTTTTGGGCGACACCAATACTTACATTATCCAAAATGGCACGCGCCAGTTGGTGCCCGATTTCGTAGCGCGGGCCCGGAGTTTGGTGCTGTCTTCCCGCACTGTGGTTTCTCAGAACGAAATGCAAAATTATCCGCAGGATAAAGTTTACGGCCCGGCCGACAATACAGTTGTGAGGATAGAAAACGACCCCAAACTGTTTGTCTTTTTGGGTAATATTAAACACCCGGTTTCGGAATTCGTTTTGGGTCAGCGGGGCCTTAACGTGAATAACGTTTTAAACATGACCCAGGCCGAAAGCGCGCTGTTTGAACTCGGCCCCGTGCTACCGCCTTCGGAAGGGACAATAATAAGGGGCCAAACGGACCCGGCGATATATTTGGTTGAAAACACCCGGCTTAAACTTTTTAGCGCCTTTACCTTCGGCCAAAGGAAAATTTCCACCAAGCAAATTACTTTAGTGCCCGATTCGGAAATTGCGACTTATACCAAAGAAGGGTTTGTAGCTCCCTTGGACAATACGCTCATAAAATCTTCCGCCGGCCCCGCCGTATATTTAATGCAGAACGGCTTAAAGCATCCGCTCTCGGCCGAACTGTTTAAGAACCGCTCTCTTAGCTTTAAGAGCGTAGTGGTGCTTTCACCCGAAGAAGTCGGCGCACTGACCATTGGCGCTTTTGCCACGCCTAAAGACAAAACCTGGCTCGCGGACAGCAAGACCGGGGAAATGTTCTTGTTTAAAGAAGGCGCATTGCACGCCATTTCGAGTTATGTGGCCAAATCCAGAAAAATCACGCCGGATTATTATTTCACCTCCGGAGAAATTGCCGAATGGCAGGAAGGCATACCATATCCGCCCAAAAACGGCACGCTGCTTAAAGGCGACAAGTCGGGCACTGTATACCTTGTCCAAAACGGCCAGCTGAGGGGCTTGACCGGCACGGCATTTAAAAACAGGCGTTACAGCGCAAAGAATGTGGTAACCCTCCCGCAAACCGAAATCGATAATTACGCCAAAGGGGACGTTTTGGGTAAATAAAACTTAAATGGCAAAGTGCACCGTTGTCATAAAGGCTCACACGGTGTGAGCCTTTAAAAATGCCATTTTTAATGCTAAAATATGGCATATGAGTCAGGCATTTAAAAATATATTTTGGCTTTCGGCCTCACGGGGCGTGGCCCTGATTTTTTTGTTTTTGGCTTACGCCCAGCTCTTTCGGTATTTGGGCCCTTTTGGCAGCGGACAGTACCAGTTTGTGCTTTCTTACGTGCTCATATTTTCCACAGTCGTGGATTTTGGCGTGCAGCAGTTTATGACCAAAAAAATGAGCGAAGACGAGCCGGGCACCAGAAAATATTTTCATAATTTTTTGGCTTTTGAAACAGTTGCCGCGCTGCTTTTATATGCACTGCTTTTGGGCATCGCTTATTTTCGGGGCTACGAACCGGTGGTGTTTAAAGCCGTGGCGGTTACGGGCTTGGGCATGGTGGCTAATGCCTTGTGTTATCCGTTTTTGGCCGTAATGACCGCCCGCCAAGATTTAAAAAAAGTTGCGCTTATAAATTTTTTGAATTCCTTGGTTAACATTTCAATTATTTTTTTGGCAATTTGGCTGAAAAAGTACATTGTTTTTTTGGCCAGCATCCAAGTGGTGTTTGGGATTCTGGATTTAATCCTTTACCGGATTTTTATTTCAAAACACCTGCCTAAGCCCAGAATTTTTGCGGTCTTTGAAAATTTTGATTTTTCCGTCATTGTCCACATTTTAAAATCCGCCTGGCCGTTTGCGCTTTTGGTGGGTTTTAGTGCGATTTATAACCGCATTGACGTAATCATCATCACCAAACTTTTGGATTACACCCAGGCCGGGCTCTATACCGCAGCATATAAATTTTTTGACATTCTAAACTTTTTCCCCGCGTCGGTTTCCCACGTGCTTTTTCCGGTTTTGGCCGCGCTGATGGCAAAAAACTTAACCAGTGAAGTAAGATCGACGCTGGAAAAATATTTAAAACTCATGATAGCCGTGGCCTTGCCGGTTGCAGCGGGCGGCACCGTTCTTTCCAAGCAGCTGATGTTGTTAATTGCGGGAAGGGATTTTGCGGCCTCGGCGCCGGTGCTTTCCATTTTAATTTGGTCCATTGCAATTTTGTTTATTTACATTCCGGTCAACTCGCTCATAATTTCCCAGCTGACAAAAAAAGCCATGGTGGTTACGGGTTTGAATGTGGCAATAAACATTATTGGGAATGTTATTTTAATCCCCATTTACGGAATAAAGGGCGCGGCGATTATGACAGTGGTAAGCGAGGCCGTGCAGGGCGTGTTTTATTTTTATTTTGTCAGGAAAAATATTACAGACTTTAAATTTTTATCGCTTTTATGGAAACCGGCCTTAGCTTCCGCGGTTATGGGCTTGGCCGTGTGGCAGGTGAGAGAGTTAAACTTAATGGCATCCGTAGCCATAGGCGGGGGAGTGTACGCCGCCATGCTTTTGCTCACTAAATTTATTACCCGGGACGACTTAGCCTTTTTAACCAAGATGGTTAAATTGACATAAAGCAAAAAAGATTGGTATTTTTCATTAACATAAATATATGACCATATCGCGAAGGGAATTTTTAGCCGGTGTTCCACTGGCTGCATCAGGAATGAATAAATTCGGCCGAAAAGAGCCGCAGAGACGTATTACGGGAGTAGAAGATATGAAGGCAGAAAAAGAAATTGTAAGCCAAAATGTCGAATTGGCGGAAAAGGTAGTCCGGAATAACGTCGCTTGTCAGCAACTTAGGCGGGATATAGACCGTGTGGTTTCGGAAATACAAAAACTCCACCAAATTATTTTAACTAGAACCGAATATACTTATAATTTTTCACAAAAAATAGAAAACAGTAAGGAAGTGTTTGCCCATATGCAGGGAGTTTCCCGCAAGGACCTACAAAAAGCAAAACTGTATGCCCCCGACGCGGGGATGGGCTTGGGGATTATTTTTAAATTTCCTTCACCCGACATTAAAAGTTCAAATGGCGTGCTGGAAGCAGTGGACAGTTTTTCCGAGCAGGCATATTCCAGCGGTTTTGCCTCAGTGCCCTTAAATTCCAAGGCGGTGGGATTGGAGGCGCCACATAAACTTGCCTTGTTAAAAAATGGGATTTTAAAGGAAGCGCAGCAGGAAAGCGAGTATGCGCAGCTTATGCACGATTTTCAGCTAAAGCTTTATGAAGCTATAGAGCTGGCATTAAAAAAAAGCGGCCGGCCGGCAAGTTTTAAAAATCAGGAGGTAAAATTTTCTTTCAACCCAATTAATAAAAACCCTGAGGACATTGAAGCTATAAAAAAAGAAGTTTTAACGGTTGAAACAGAGTTGGGCTCGCTAAACACCGCTGAAGAAGTGTTCTCTTTTTTGCAGAAGGGGGGATACTGCCAGAAGAAAGAGTAAATATTAATTTTAAGTTAAAAAGATCCACATTTTAGAGTAAAGTATAATTTGCTAAAAGATTTTAAAGTTAAAATGCCTTATATTTTAGCTATTTTTAAAATACTGCATTAGATTCGTATTGACAAATTCCTTAAAATGGTGTATAATATATATTCGAAAATAAAAATAGTGGTAGAATATAAAAGGAAAGCTCTACCTTAAAAGTTGTAAGGATTATAGGTTTAATTTAAAAAAAGCACTTTTACAAAAACCTATGGAGGGTATATATAGTTAGCGAGAAAGTTTAGTGTTTGGGAAAGCCCGGACGGCAGAAAAGGCAATTAAGATATTAATTGTTAGTTACCTTTTCCGTCGTCCGGAATGCAAATCTTTTATCCCGAAAGGGAAAAAGGGATGCAAATCCCAAATCCGGACAAGGAGGCCCTATGAGGACCACCCTGCTCGCCGCATTTGCGGCGGTTATGGCAGGGAGCTTGTTCTCTGCCGGCGCCGCCGATTGCAATCCTGGCATGGAAAAGTTGGTTCCCGCTTTATTGCGGGACGCGTCGAAAGACGCAGGATTGTGTCCTGAAAACGTTTTCGTTTTCACGGACGCTGGCCAACTGTTCCGTGCTCTCGGGGCCCAAAACCCCGAGCAACTGGCCACGCAAGTGGCCGACCGCCGAGCTTTCGTGCTCGGCCATCAGTTCCCCGTATATTTACGGTCAGACGGAGAACTGAAGGAAATGTTTTCTCTTTACCAGGCTGGTAAAGAGAGACAGTTCCTGCTTGCCTTTATGGCAAGCTGGCTCAAACACGAGCTCGTTCACGTTGACGGCGTGGACGATGAAGCTGTAGCGACCGCTGCAGAAATCCGTCAGGTGGAGAAACACGGGATCGCCAAAAACGACCCGGACTACCTCCGCCTTCAAAAGCGCTACGCCGACCTTCAAAAGTCGGCGAAAAAAGGCGAAGGCCATGTTTTGGCCGTTGCCTTAGCGCCGCCGCCACCCCCGCGCCGCGCGGTGGAAACAGTTCTCCCATACAAGGGAGAACAGCCTGCCACCACGGTGGTGGCCCGTCTCGCTAACGAATAAAAACCGGAATTTCGTCAATCGCTCATGCGCTTGCTCGAAATCTCCGGTTTTTCATTTTTTGTTGATAATTAAATTTGCCTGGTACATGGTTTTATTTTATAATGAATGCAAACAATCTGGAATAAAATATGGAAATACAATCACAAAATAACGACGATTTAACTTCTCTTGGAACTCCGCCTATTCCGCCTAAAGGGTTTTTAACAAAGAAGATTTTAAAAATTGGCCTTTTGGCTCTTTTCCTGATTGGTTCAGGGTTTTTAGCCTATAAATATTTTTCCACAAAGTCCAGAAAAGCCACAAATACTATTAATCTAGTCAGAAATAATGTGGAGGCTGAAAAGGACATTACAGTCCAAAATACTTTGGATATGTTTGAACAAAGGTCTAAGTTGCCCTTGCCTAAAGTTGTAGAAAAAACGGAAGCCAACGCCAAAGAAATGTTATCTAGTTTTCCTTTTTTAGACTATCCAACGGCTGAAAATTTACTATCTAAAAAAATTATTTATCAGCAGGGCGGAGAAGGCGGCGAAGTGGAATTTTTATTACCTACCCCATTAAATGATTTGCATTTTGATTTGGTAAACAGGATTAACCAAGCTGGGTGGACTGTTGTCCAATCTACGCGGGGTATTTTAGCCAGCCAAATAGAGGTGGAGAACGGTGGAACAAAATTAAAAATTTCCCTGTCTAAAGTGGAAGAGAGACTGACTAAAGTTTATGCCCAAACTCTTGAAAATAAGTAATTTCCAGTTTGTTTTTTTTGTTTCGCTTTTGTTTGCCGCGGCATATTTCGGCGCGGTTAATTTTGCTGGAGCGGCTACCATACAGTGTCTTTCTTCATCCTCATGCAATTCGGATACCCTTTCCTGCTCAAGTAATTATCAGGATTGTACAGGACCCAACCCAAGCTGTATTTCTAACGGTTCTTTTTGGTGTCCGGACGGAAGTTTGGGTTATTGGTGTAATATCGGCGAATCCTGCAATCCAGGCTCCGCTCCTTCGGTCTGCTCCGGTTCCACGCCTTGCGGTACGTATCCGTCCTGCTCGGCGCCGATTTGCAGCTCAAATAGCGATTGTAGTGACGGGAATTCTTGTACGACCGATGTCTGCAATAATGCCGGAACCTGCGGCGCAAGCTGTTCGAATACCAATAACCCTGTCAACGGTTCTTGGAGCGGATGCGGTTCTTCTGCAACCTGTGTGGGTGCGTCTTGCGGCGGCGTTTGCCCCGGCTCGGCTCCAGCCTGCCCTTCTTGTTCCGGCTCCACGCCTTGCGGGAGTCCGGGGGCCTGTTATGCGCCGGCTTGTTCATCCGATACCGCTTGTCAGACTTGCAATAATCCGGGAGCTTGCAATTCGTCCTATTCCAACAAATCCAACGGCACTTCCTGTGGCACCGTTACTTACGATTCCTGGAGTTCGTGTGGCGGGTTTTCCGATACCTGTGACACAAGCGGTACCCAAACCCGCACTGTGACATCGCCGGTGTGCAGTAACGGGGGGTGTTCCAATGTAACCAGCACCGAAACCCAAAGCTGTAGCAGAACGACCAACGGTCTGTCTTGCGGTTCCGTAACTTACAGCTCTTGGAGCGCCTGCGGTGGCTTTAGCGATGTTTGTGACACTACCGGTACCCAAACCCGCACTGTCACATCGCCGGTATGTAGCGGAGGCGGCTGCAGCAACGTGACTTCCACGGAAACCCAAAGCTGTACCCGGAGTACAAACGGGGTTTCCTGCAGTGATTCCAATTCCTGCACAACCGGCGACGTATGCTCGGGCGGTTCCTGCAGCGGCACCAACCAGCCGGTAAACGCTTCCTGGAGCTGCAGCGGCAGTACCGCAGTGTGCAGCGGCGCATCCTGCGGCGGCAGCAGTACTTGTTCAGGCGCTGCCCCCAGCTGCAGCAGCTGCGTAGCTAATGCCGGCACAGCGTGCAATGACAATAATTCCTGCACCACGGGCGACACCATTAAGTGCGACGGCTCCTGCTCAGGTAATAATCAGCCGGTTAACGCATCCTGGAGCTGCAGCGGAAGCACGGCGGTATGCAGCGGCGCATCCTGCGGCGGCAGTTCGACGTGTTCTGGTCCGGCGCCGGTTTGCGGCACCATTACCTGTTCCAATAACAGTCAGTGCAGCAATGGTAATTCATGTACGCCCGGTGTTTGCAATAATCCCGGCACCGTGTCTTCTTTTTGTTCCAATCCGGTAATAGCCGGCAATCATTCGCAATGTTCGGGTAACGCCTGCGTGAGCGTGGCTAACACCTCTTCCGTCTGCACCAACTCCTGTTCCAGCAATGCCGACTGCAGCGTGGCGGTAAACGGCGCCTGCGGCACGGCCAACAAAACCTATCCCAATTCCGCCTCTTCTTATGGCAGCGACACACTTTGTGCAGTTGGCACCCCCAATCCCAGCTCCCCGGCTTTTCCCAATGCCGGGCAGACGGTCAGCTGGACCTGCCAAGGCAGCGGCGGGGGAAGCAGCGCTTCCTGCAGCGCCACCAGGCAGGCGGCCACTTGCGACACTACCCCAGGTTCCAACTTTATGAAAGGCTGCCTGTACGACGGTACGAATTTTAACACTTTAACCTCCACGGCCGTAACCGAAGCCGCGCTATCTTCTCCGGCGCCTTTGAGCGCCAGTCCCGTGCCTTACCGAAGCTGGGGAGGCAGCGGCCCCGACCCTGCCAATGTTGATACTTTCTCCATCCGCTACAAAGGCACTTTTAATTTTATGGCGGGCAATTATGTATTCACCTCAGGTTCCGACGACGGTAACCGCGCCTATTTTGACGACAATTTGGACGGCAACCCGGACAGCGGATATTTAATTAACCGTTGGATAGACCAAGGCTACACCATTGCCAGCTCTTCGCCGGTGGCCGTTTCTGCGGGCAACCACACTTTGGTGTTTGAATATTACGACAACGGCGCCTGGTCGGATTACAGTTTGTCCTGGGCGCTCTCCGGCCCACCGCCAGCTCCGTCCATTTCACTTTCTGGCTCTTTGAATTTTTCCGGCTACAGCGGGGGACCTTCTCCGGCTTCAAAAACTTTAACCATAACCA
>CAZDEP010000008.1:0-61469 GCA_964504715.1 uncultured Candidatus Saccharibacteria bacterium
GAGTCTGGACCGTGTCGCAGTTCCAGTGTGGGGGTTCACCCTCTCGGGCCCCCTAACCGTCAAAGCCTTGGTAGGCCATTACCCTACCAACTAGCTGATGGTGCCCAGGCCGCACTTTAAGCGTATTGCTACTTTCGTCTTGCGACAATATGGAGAATTATCCAACCTTTCGGCTGGTTATGCTCCTCTTAAAGAACGTTCCTAGGTATTACTCACCCGTTCGCCGTGCCGCATTGCTGCAGCACTCGACTTGCATGTCTTAGGCACGCCGCCAGCGTTCATCCTGAGCCAGGATCAAACTCTTATTACAACTTATTTATTGAGAAGACAAAACCTGACGGTTTTTTCTTCTCAACGCTCATCTTTTTCCCTATAGTGCTGTCTCGGCCCGACGTGAAGTCGAGGCCTCGACTCTACTTAGTAGAAAAAAACGAAAAAGTTTTTTAGTTAGGCAATTTTACCCGCTAAAGGGAAAATTGCGAACTGGCGATGATTGTTTTAAAGATGCAATCATCAAAAATCTTATCCGTAATATACGAATTTACTCAACTGAATTCCAAAAAGGAAGTTCAGCCGGAGTAACTCAAAAGAATTTATACCATGACCCCGATTGAATGGGCCCGCCCTTGTGGGGCGGATTCAATGGGGTAAATTTCTGTCACTATTTAGCTGTTAAAGAACAGACCGCGAATCCCTCGCGGATACCTACGCGGATTTCTCGCTGATCGGCAGTGGCCTGGCTCAGCGTGTGATCTGCGTAACTATCTGCGTGCATTCCGCGTTTTGGGCTAAAAAAAACACATTCCTTTTATAGGAATTATGTTCAGTCTCCCGAGTTGCCGGGATCCCCAGTAATCTCCGCCCAAGGCGGATACACTAGAGTAAAATTGAACGTGTTTATGCCCTTTTTAATCTCCTAGTCCGCCATATGGCGGGTAATATCTAAATCCTTAGCAAGTATAGACCTTTTTCTATTCAGTGTCAAGCAAATAAAAACACCTCCAAAAAAGGAGGTGTTTGTGAGGAAAATTCTATTGGAAACCGCCCGGAGTAAGCTTGCGGGTGCCGGACTGTACTCCGCCGCCGCCGCCGACATTCTCACCGAGACAGAAAGTAATCGCGTAAGTCGCCCCGCTTGTAGGGGTCTGATACCAATAACTGTTGCCGCCTAAACCTGCCGTATTGCAGGCTACTGAGCCGCTAGGGTTGTCGGCAGGATTGGGAGCCGTGGGAATGAGGCTTAAATATTTTGGCGACAAACCGGGGGCATTGGTGGAATTCAATAGCGCACCGGCTGCGTTAACCGAACCTGCGCTGGTCGGGTAATAGCTGTTGTCGTTATAAAACAATTCCAGGGCTTTTGCGAGCTGGTTCATATCCGAAACCCTTTTTGCGTCACGGGATTTGGATCTCGCTCCATTTAATGCAACCAAAACCACGCTGGCCAAAAGTCCAATTATGGCAATGACGACTAAAAGTTCTATAAGCGTAAAACCCGCTCCCCGGTGGGCTTTTTTTTCACCTAACCCCAAAGGAAAAAAATTAAGCTTATTTTTTATTTTCATTTCTTTAATTCCTATACTTACCCACCAAACCTGTGGATATGTAACTTAAATATATGGGTATTATATACCCAATGGCCCATTGAACGCAAAAATCATCCTTATTAAAGGATGATTTTATCTATAATACCGTATTTTTTTGCTTCCTCGGCAGTCAGAAAATAGTCGCGGTCCGTGTCCTTCTCCAGCCTGTTTACCGACTGTCCGGTATGCTTGGCTAAAATTAAATTGAGCTGATTTTTTATCCTTAACATTTCCCGAGCCTGGATTTCCACGTCTTTCTGCTGGCCTTCCACTCCGCCCATGACCTGGTGTATTAGCACCCGGGCGTTAGGCAGAGCGAATCTTTTTCCCTTTCTCCCGCAAGCAAGCAATACTGCCGCCGCCGATGCGGCCTGCCCAATACAAATTGTCGACACATCGGCTTTTACGTGCTGAATAGTGTCATATAAAGCCAAGGCTGAAGTTACACTGCCGCCCGGGGAATTTATATAAATTTTTATGTCTTCTTTACTGTTTTCCGCATCTAAAAACAGCATTTGGGCTATAACCGTATTGGCTACGGCGTCGTCTATGGGTTCGCCCAAAAAAATGATTCTCTCCCTTAAAAGGCGACTGTAAATGTCATAAGCCCTTTCACCCATGGCAGACTTTTCAATTACGATCGGTACAAGTGGCATAATTTTAAATAATGAATTATGAAGTAAGAATTATGAATTAGGGTATTTATGAAAGTGTAGGTTGATCCGTTTTTGATTCGTCAACTGACTGTTCATCGGCAACATTTTCTGATGATGCATGAGGTTCGTCCCTTACTTCTTGCTTCTTACTTCCTGCTTCATTTTCCGCCGCCTTGTCACCACCCAAACTCACGCCGTTAATATCTATTTTCCAACCCGTTAAACGGGCTGCCAAGCGCACGTTTTGCCCGGCTTTGCCGATCGCAAGAGAAAGCTGGTCTTCCAAAACCTCAACTTTAGCTTCTTTATTCTCTTCGTTTAATTGCACGCTTAAAATTTTGGCAGGCGAGAGCGAGTTGGCAATAAATTTCACTTGATCTTCGTCAAACTGAATAATGTCTATTTTTTCGCCGCCCAGTTCCGCCATAACCGTCTGGACGCGGCTGCCTTTTTGGCCAACGCAAGCGCCAATAGGATCTATGCCGTCTTGGTTTGCAATAACGGCAATTTTGCTTCTGGAGCCGGCTTCCCTGGCCACGGCCTTAATTTCCACGCTGCCGTTGTATATTTCCGGCACTTCAAGTTCAAATAATTTTCTGACCATGTCGGGATGGCAGCGGGAAAGGGTAATTTTTGGGCCCTTGGCCGCGGGCTCCACGTGAAGAATTAAAACTTTCAAACGCTGGCCAATACTATAGCGTTCCCCGCGGATTTGTTCGCTCGGGAAAAGCACGCCTGTGGCCTTGCCCATGTCCACCAGCACCGTGTCGCCTTCTACCCGCTGGACTATGCCGTTCTGCAGCGTCCGTTCTTTGGCTTTAAAATCTGAAAATTGCATATTCCTTTCGGCTTCGCGCAGTTTTTGGATAATCACCTGCTTGGCGGTTTGCGCCGCAATGCGTCCGAAATTGGTGCCCGTGGAAGGCGTAATATCGGTTTTTATTATGTCGCCCACTTTATAAGATTTCTTGATCTTTTTGGCTTCCTCTAAGGCAATCTGCTTTTGCGGATCGAATTCATTGGTTTCGTCCTCCGGATCGCCTTCGCTTTCCACCACTTCTTTTACGTCAAAAACTTTGACCGACAAATTTTCGGGGTCAAATTCCACCTGCACGTTCTGGTTTTTTTGGCCGTAATCTTTCCTAAAAGCCGCGGCCAAACTGGCTTCAATCATGCTTAAAATTTCGGCGCGGGGTATGCCTTTTTCATCTTCTATTTGCTGCAATGCCTGTTCTAATTGATCGTTCATAAGTGGTATTGAAAAGGACAAAACCAAGGTTTTTTCCTTTTCAAGACTTATCCTTTTTCCTATTTTGGTTCCTCGGCCCGGAATAAATTCGAGGCCTCGGAGCATTGGAAAATATTTAATTGTAGATTTAATTTAATCGTTAATGCATTTAAGAATAAAAAAGATGAGCTCGGCTCATCTGGTTAGTTCCAATCCTCAACTGCATTCATATATATTTTAACAGACTCAGGGGCTTTGTCAATATCAGGCAATATTATGGCACACACGTCAATTTGCGGGCGAAGATTGGCTAAGTTTTGGTGTTTCTGCAAATACAGCTTGACGGCCTTTAATATTTTTAACTGCTTAAAATGGTCCACGGCCTCAAGCGGGCCTCCAAAAAAACCTTTTTCACTCTGCCTGGTTTTTACTTCCACAAAAGCCAGCACGGAATTATTTTTGGCGATAAAATCTATTTCGCCCAAGCGTTTACCCTTCTTATTGAATTCGTTTTTCGCGATTATTTTAAAGCCTTTTTTTTCATATTCTGTTTGCGCAATTTCTTCCCCCACCTGGCCCAGGGTTTTTGGTTTTAGGGGTTCCAACGTTTTACGAAGCCATTTAAACATAGAATTGTAGCATATAACAAGTATTAAGTAGCAAGCTAAATAATTTTAACCCTTTATACTTATTTACCTGCTACTTGCTACTATCTTGGTAAATATTTCATTTTTACCTGCTCCTTTTCCCAGGCGGTTTTTTCGCTTCGATAGTGCCTGAACATTTTCCACGCAACGCCAAGAAGCCACAAAACAGCAATAAGCAAGATTACCATGGCGACCAAATGCGTGCCAAAAAATCTTACAAATTGCCGCCGCGCCAAATACCACATAAATTCGCCCACCGACAAAAATAATAACGCATTAAATAATTTGCTTCGATACGCCGCATCCACGGGGCTGGGTGAAAGTTTTTGTGCAACCTTTAAAAATACCGCGGCAGCCAAAGCGGCAAAACCCACAAATAAAAAGGCCTTGTCCACGGGCTCAATAATTACGCGGTTTATTTGAAATAAAAATTGGGGTGAAAATAATTGTTTAAACATATTGCTACAGAATTAATAACTATATGAACCTACAGATGCCTACAGATTCCGTAGGCATCTGTAGTGCCTAGTTCTCTGTAGTTCTGTAGCATTATTTCAAAAATAACAACCCATAATGATATCCGTCCGACTGGAGCTCCTTGCCCTTCCTGAAACCCGCTTTCATAAGCAGCACCTCGGCCGTCTCCTGGTCTATGCGGTGCTCTAGCGGGGGGCCAATGGGGCTTAATTCCTTTTTCCATTCCACGACCGCCACTTTGCCGCCGGACTTTAAAACACGGTAAGCGTTTTTTAAAAGCGCTTCCCTGCCCTGCCCGATTTCGTGGAGGATATTGCTTAAAATGACCACATCGCAAAAAGCTTCGGGAATTTCCAAAATCGGCTTGGCCAAATCGGCCCTAACAACTTTCACATTCCTGTAGCCGTACTGGTTGGCAATGGAAACCGTAGCCGCCAGCTTTGATTCCTGCACATCAACCGCCACAACTTCCCCTTCCGCCCCCGCCAGCTGCGCCGCCGGCAAAACAAAAAACCCGTTACCACAGCCAAAATCCGCGACTATATCGCCCCGCTGAATGCCCACCTGGGCAATTATGGCGCTGGGATTTATGAATTTTGTTGGCATACAGTAAAATTTTCAATTTTATTTTTAAATTTCTTTATGCAAATGGCTTATGTTTGTGGCTTTTCCCGAGCTTTCCACCTCCACTATCACGGCATTTATTTGCATAATTCCTTCTTCTTCCGGCTCATTTTTAAACTTTGCGCTTGGGTCGAGGAATTTTTTTAGGGCATTTTGCCTCACCACCCCTATTACCCCATCCCTGGCGCCGGTCATACCGGCATCGGAAATATAAGCCGCACCTTGGGGAAGCACCCGGGCATCTGCCGTGGGCACATGGGTGTGGGTGCCAAAGACTGCCGTTACTTTGCCGTCCGCATGCCAGCCGAAGGCAATTTTCTCGCTGCTGGCCTCGCTATGGAAATCTACTACTATTATATCACCTTTTTGGGACTGCTCTTTAAGCAGGCTGTCCAACATGGAAAAAGGATTGGCAATTTGGCCGTCAAATTGCGCTTCCATAAACACTTGCGCGTTTAAATTAATAACCAGATATTGCTGGTTATCTTTGGAAAAGCGGAAGTAGCCGTGGCCGGGCAGCGCGCCCATAAAATTGGCGGGACGGATAAGGTTTGGATATTTTTCAAAAACCGCTTCAGCCAGTTCATGCTTGCTGAATATATGGTTGCCTCCGGTATACACATCTATACCCAAACTGTCTATTTCCTGCATGGTCGAAAGGGTCACTCCTTTGCCATGGGCCATGTTTTCTACATTTACAATTACTACGTCCGGTTTATGCTCTTCCTGCCATTGGGGCAAGACCCGACGCAAAATATTGCGCCCGCCTTTTCCCACAACATCTCCTATGAATAATATTTTTGCCATGCAAAAATGGAATTAAGAATTATGAAGTAAGTATTAAGTATGAACTGCAAATTCTTACTTCTTAATTCATACTTCCTACTTCTAGCTTATCTCGCATATTCTATTACCCTAGTTTCCCTAATTACGTGCACTTTTATTTCACCGGAGTTAATTTTCCCGGGTTTTTCTGGCCACCAAAAGCATATAGCCTTTGTCAATAATGTGCCTAACCTTTGTCTTCCGTGGAAGCTTTCCTAATTCTTCCACACTCATGCCTTCAAAAGTCGCTGTCTCTACATCCATCTGCAATTCTTTTTCTAACAGGGAAACAATCTGCATGTTATCTACGGCCCGCTCCGGAGAAAAAACCTGCGAGTGCGTAAAGCCGCCCCTGTCAGGCGAATTAAAAATTAATAGCCTCCCTCCCACTTTTACGTATTTCAATATTTCTGGAACAACCTTCTTATAAGGCACATAATTTAAAACGGCGGTAAGAATAACAGTGTCTACAACCGGCTCATTTTTTACTGGAATATCGTGGCCCCTTAGCCATTTGCGCGTATTTGCCAGCTCCCTTTTTTCGGCAAAACTTGGTCTTTCTATATTTCTCAAATCGGCTATAAACTGCCTCATACTTCCATCTTCCATATTTATAGCCGCTATATCTACGCGAATAATCTGAGTTTCAGGATATTTTATTAAGCTAGAAACCCCAAACCTTCCACTGCCAATATCTGCTATTACTTGGCCAAGTTTCTTTTCTTCCCTCAGCTTGTCTAATACCGGCACAACCCTCTCTTTTAAAAGGCCCAAATCGTATTCATGACCGGAAACCCAATCCTGTCGAAAAACTTTCTCTACACTTTCGGGATTGTACTTATCTCGCATATTCTATTACCCTAGTTTCCCTAATTACGTGCACTTTTATTTCACCGGGGAATTTTAGCTCGCCCTGGATTTGGTTGGCTATGTCGCGCGCCATTTTTTGGGCGGCGGAATCGTCAATCTTTTCCGGCATAACAAAGACCCTTAGTTCCCTTCCGCCCTGAATGGCGTAAGATTTTTGCACACCTTCGTAATTGTTGGCAATATTTTCCAAATCCGTAAGGCGTTTTATGTAATTTTCCAAACTGTCTTTTCTCGCGCCCGGCCGGCTACCGGAAATGTTGTCGCAGACGTCCACAATAATTGCTTCAATGCTATTGGCCCGTTCGGACTTGCCCGAAACGTCGGTGTCATGGTGGTGGGAAGCAATGGCTTCTTTTATGCGCGGATCGAGCGAGAATTTTTCCGCAATTTTTACACCCAATTCCACGTGACTGCCTTCCAAATCCTGGTCAAGCGCTTTACCAATGTCATGAAGCAGGGCTCCCTGTTTGACTATGGAAACGTCCGCACCCAGCTCCTCTGCCAAAAGCGCCCCAATTTTTGCCATTTCCACGGAGTGCCTTAAAATATTCTGCCCGTAAGAAGTCCTAAACATCATGCGCCCTACCAAATGAACCAATTTAGGCGGAAAGTTGGTAATGCCCAATTCGTAAACAGCCTGCTCCCCGGCCTGTTTGATTTGCTCATTAATTTCCGCCTTGCTTTTTTCGTACGCTTCCTCTATGCGGGCCGGATGTATGCGGCCGTCGGAAAGCAATTTTTCCAAAGTCAATTTGGCAATGTGCCGGCGTATGGAATTAAAGCCGGAAATTACCACGCTGTCCGGCGAATCATCGATTAAAATTTCCACGCCCATCATTTGCTCAAAAGTGCGGATATTGCGGCCTTCCTTACCAATAATCCTGCCCTTCATTTCTTCGCTCGGGATTTGGACTACGGTGGTGGTAACTTCGCTGGTGACTTCGCTTGAGACCCTTTCCAAGGCTTGGGCGACAAGGTTTCGAGCTTCCCGGTCGGCGCCTTCGTAGGCCTCATTAAGCAGCTTCTTGTGGAGTTCCACCATTTCTTCCTTAACCAGTTTTTCGGTGTTATCCAGTAAAACTTTTTTTGCCTCTTCCCGGGTTAAACCGGCAATTTTTTCCAAATTTTCCAGCTGTTTGGCCTTAATCTGCTTTATTTCTTCCTGCAAAGTTTTAACTTCCTGGTGCTTTATTTCCAAGTCCTGCTTTTGTCTTTCCACAGTCTGGGATTTGCTTTCCAGTTCTTTCTCCTTCCTGTCTACGCGCTCTTCAAAACGCACCATTTGCTGCCGGAATTCCGACTCCTGTTTTTTTGCCTGCTCAATAATTTCCAAAGATTTGGTTTTGGCCTCCAAAAGCAGCTCCTTCTCCTTATTCTTAGCTTCCTCCATAAGGCGTTCCGCCCTTGCTTCTGCCGAACCCACTTTTTTTGCGGCCATCTGTTGGCGCACAAAAAAACCGGCCGCCGCGCCAATAACGACTCCCAGCAAAATATATATGCCAATCATAAAATTCCTTAACTTTCTGCAAAAGTTAGGCTAAAAAAATACACGCAAAAACCGGTCAATTCAGTTGAATTAACCTATAACTACTTTTCCTTCTTGACTGATTACCTGAAAATACGATAACGAGTTAAGAATATTGAAAGGATTCGCAGATACAATTTGCATATACAACTTTCAGCCGTAATTTCTTTTGCAAGTTTATCAATAAATTTCTATGGCTGTATGCTACCACAGTTTGCCTTTGTTGTCAAAGGATGGTATTCTTTTCATAAATAAAGATATATTGAAATCAAAAATCTGTATATCACGTATTTATCAGTAATCAGTAAAATCAATGAAGCACGAATTACCCAAATTAGCCTATTCTTATGACGCACTGGAGCCGTATATAGATACGCGGACAATGGAAATCCACCACACCAAGCACCACCAGGCATATGTGGATAAATTAAACGCGGTCTTGGAAAAATACCCCGCCCTACTGGGCCGACCAGTGGAAGAATTGCTGAAAGATCTGGCAAATCTTAATGTTGAAGAAGCCGACCGAACGGCCATAAGAAACCACGGCGGCGGCCATTTAAATCACAGCATGTTTTGGCAAATTTTAGACCCGGCCAATAAAAAAGACGAGCTGCTCGAAAGGGAAATTATTTCCGCCTTCGGCTCAGTGGAAGAATTCAAAAAACAGTTTGGCGATTCTGCGGCCAAAGTTTTTGGCAGCGGCTGGACTTGGCTTGTTAGGGACGGCCAAAGCTCAAAACTCAAAATACAAAATATGCCCAACCAAGATTCGCCGCTTATGCTGGGCTTGCAGCCAATTTTAGGCTTGGACGTCTGGGAACATGCGTATTATTTAAAATATCAAAACAAGCGCCCCGACTACATAGAGGCGTGGTGGAATGTGCTAAAGTTGATATAATTTTTAAAATAGTCGGCTAAAATAAAAACCTCCCTTGTGCCCGCAGGCAATTAGGGAGGTTTTTTATTGTTTGGTTATGATTATTTTTTTCTCGTGGCTTTTCTCATCCGCGGCATGCTGTCTTTCAGGGCTCTAACATAATAAAGTTTGGCTTTCCTGACTTCGGGAGTTTTAACCACTTCCAATTTAACAATGTTCGGGGAATGCAGGGGGAAAATCCTCTCGACGCCCACGCCATAGGAAATTTTACGGACGGTAAAGGTGGAATTGGTCCCCTGGCCACCTTTTTTGGCAATGACTACACCCTCAAAAACCTGGGCCCGTTCTTTCTTGCCTGTAACCTTGCCGGTTTTAGGATCGGTTAAAATATCTATTACTTTCTGGTGGACCCTCACGGTAAAGCCGGGCCGGATTTCCGGCATATCATTTCTGACTTGGGACTCCGATAAGTGTTTAATGTATGACATTGAATTAGTAGCAAGTAGTAAGTATCAAGTACTTAGCATAAAAGCAGGGATCGTATTCCTTGCTACATACTACTTGATACATGCTACAAAAATTAATTACAATTGATTTACCACTTTTGAATCTAAACTCACTAATACTTTTCGTAAATCTTCAGGAACAGCACTCTCCGCTTCTATCCACGTCCCATCCGGCAAACGAACTTCAATTTTTTTTGCATGCAGGAATTGGCGGCCTAAACCTTCCAATTCAGTTTGTTTGCCGCCATAGAGCTGGTCACCCATTAAAGGATGGCCAATCGAATTCATGTGCACCCTAATCTGGTGCGTTCTGCCTGTATGCAATTTTACCAGAAGAAGGGTGCATTGGTCAATACCTTGACTTCGCTCCGCACTTTCAGCCCCCTTCCCCCCATCTTTTCCCTTTTCTCCCCTTTCCAGATACTCTAAAACTTTATATTCCGTTACCGCCTCCTTGGCATCTTGCGGGTCTTTGGTCGTCTGTTTCCGAAAGTCCGTTTTGCTTTTGCCCATGGGGGTTTGTAGGACCCCTTGCGGCTTTTCCACCCTGCCTTTTACCAACGCCAAATATTCCTTTTTAACTTTTCGCTCCGCAAAAGCATTTTTTAAATACTCATACATTGCCTGGGTTTTAGCGACTAAAATGACCCCGCTGGTATCCTTGTCCAAGCGGTGGACTATGCCAGGCCGGTTTTCCTCGCCCACCACTTCTATTCCTTTTGCGCCAAAGTCGGATCCCTGCCCGTCCGGCAGGCGGGCGCCTTTGCCGGAAAAATGATAAAGAAGTGCGGAAGCCAGCGTCTCTCCCCTAAACCCCGCGCCCGGATGCACCACCATCCCCGCCGGCTTATCTATGATTAACAATCCATGATTATCATAAAGTATTTTCAATGGTGTATTAGTTGCCTTTATCCCCGCTGATAACTCACTAGCTGACTGCTGATAAACGACCACGTCTTCTTTCCTGACCACGAATTTACTTTCTTTGACAACTTCACCATTAACCAAAACCGTCCCCGCTTCTATGTCGCGCTGAATTTGAGACCGAGAAATACTGGGTAGTTGCTCGGCTAGATATTTATCGAGTCTGGTCTTTAAATCTTGAACTATAAAATCTGTTTTCATGGATCAATATAACAATGTAACAAGATAACATTTAATCAAGTATGTTATTTTGTTAAATTGTTTAATTGTTATTTTGAATAAGATCCGGTCTCCTTTTTTTTGTCCGTTCAAGTACCTCATTTTGCCGCCAGTCGGCAATATTTTTGTGGTGGCCGGTGAGTAAAACTTTCGGCACCCTCATCTCCTTAATCTTAGCCCTTAGCCCTATACCCTTAGCCCTAAATACTTCCGGCTTCGTATATTGCGGATATTCAAGCATATTTTCACTGAATGATTCTTTTTCAACCGATTCGTCCTTTCCCAAAATTCCGGATCTCAAACGCATTACCGCTTCACAAAGAACCAATGCGGGCAGCTCGCCCCCCATTAAGACATAATCGCCGATTGATATCTCCTCATCAACAAACCCCCTAACACGCTCGTCGAAGCCCTCATACCTGCCGCAAACGAAAATTAAATTGTCATATTTGGATAATCGTACCGCCTCTTTCTGTGTAAATTTTTTCCCTTGAGGCGTGAGCAAAATAATTTTAGACTTAGCCCTTAGCCCTTTACGCTTAGCCCTCAAGATGGCTTTCAGCAATACATCAGCTCTCAGCACCATCCCCACCCCTCCGCCGTAAGGCCGGCCGTCTACCGTACCTCTTTTATCTATCCCGAATTTGCGCAAATTTACAGCCTCGAGCTTTAAAAGCTTGAGTTTAACCGCCCTTTTAACAATGCCAAAATTTTCCACAAAATCTTCAACAAATTTTGGGAAAAGAGTGATAATTTTTATACTGAGTTTTGACATAAGGTCTCTACTAAATACGAAATAGTACTAAAAATACTAAACTTGGAAAATTCGATTTCGTACCTTTAGTACATTTTAGTATTTAGTAAAAGCTTTAGCGATAAAATAACCCCGGCCTGTCCGGTCAAAGACCGGTATGGTTCGGGGTTATTTCATTTATAGATTTAGCGTTTATCCGCGTTATAATCCGCGTGTATTCCGCGAGATCAAATTAAAGCTTGAAGTCGTCAATGACATTTTCATCCGACATGCCGCCTTGCTGTCCGCCACCCATGCCCATTCCGCCTTCACGGCGGGGGCCGCGGTGGGAACCTTCCGGCTCATAGATCTTCAAATTGACTCTGGCCTTGTGCTTGGCGCCAACAACCCTCAACAGGGTCCTAATGGCTTTAGCGGTCTGGCCCATTCTGCCAATAACCTGACCCATGTCCTGCGGGTTCAAATGAAGCGTAATGAGTACGCCCATTTCGTCCACAGTCCTTTCGGTCTTAACGTCGTCGGGATGGTCAACCAACGATTTTACTACAAACTCTACAAACTGCTGGTCTTGTTCCATATATCTTAGAAATTCTGATAGCTGATTTTCTGCTTCGACCTTTTGACCGACCTCTATAAATTCTACAGAGGTCATCCGCCACAGCTTTCCTGTCCGACGAAACTTTAGTGAAGTTGGAAGCGAAGGCGGATCAATTAGCTACGCTATCTATGGTAATTATAACTAATATATTTAGAGTGTCAATTAAGCTTTCGCTTCTTCGCTTTTAGGCGTTTCTTCCGTTTTAGGCTGCTCTGGGGCCGTAGGTTCGGCCGGAGCGGCTTCAGCTGCCTTGGCAGGCTCTGTGGCGGCTACCGGTTCTGCCGGTTTTTTGGGAGTATTGAAAGCTTTAACCTTTGCGCCTTCCATAAGGCCCTTGCTTACAAAAAGGTTATGGATAGTGGGACTCATGGCCACGTGCTGGCTTATCCAATATTTGACCCTTTCCTCTTCGGCCTTAAAAACTTTTTTCCTCGGGTTGAAGCTGCCTAAAATTTCCTGGTACTTTTTGGAAGCCGAAGCGGTTTTTTCAGCAAGCACAATCCTGAAATCTGCCTGGTTCCTTTTACCGGTCCTTTGAAGTCTGATTATTAACATAATTCATGTACGCAGTTCAGCGTTCCTAAAAACAGAACGTAGCCTGCAAAAATATATTTAATGCCAACATATCTTACCATTTACGACGCCAAACGTCAACCGCCCCCAAAGCGCTTGCATGGGAGTTCTAAACCTGCCCCCTTCTTTCTTCCCGAATGTGGCGGATATGCCGCCAAATCCAAAATCCGGCTGCCAAAATTAAAATTACTATAACCGCAACATCAAAGCCATGCAGGCGGTCGCGCAAATTATTCCAATTTTCGCCCAGCTTTAAGCCTAAATAGGCTAAAAACAAACTCCAAATAAAAGAACCGACAAAAGTATACAAACAAAACTTCCAAAAATTTTCCCGGAAAATTCCGGCCGGTACGGAAATAAAAGTCCTCACAACAGGCAACAGCCTGCCTAAGAACACGGAGAGGGAACCAAACCGCGCAAAAAACCTGTCGGCCATTTGAATGTCACGATTGGAAATAAATAACCATTTTCCATACTTTTGAACCAAAGGCCGTCCTCCCCAATAACCTACCCAGTAGGTTAGTATTGAGCCGAGCAAATTCCCGATCGCGCCCGCAAGTGCGGCCCCGACAAGCGTCATCTCCTTGGTGTAAACCAAGTAGCCCGCAAAAGGCATAATTATTTCGCTGGGCAACGGTATGCAAGCAGACTCTATGGCCATTAAAAGCGCAACTCCCGGATACCCGAGAGTCGAAATGGTATGGATGATAAAGGTTGTGAGAGTTAGAATTATTTGTTCAATCATATTCCAATGCAACAATTAAACAATATAACAAAATAACATTTTTACTTTTCTGTTTGTTATATTGCTAAATTGTTACCTTGTTATTTGGCAAAGGCTTTCGCCTGTTCCAGCTTAACCGACAATAATTTCGACACCCCATCATCCCCCATTGTCACGCCGTACAAAATGTTGGCATGCGCCATGGTTTCGCGGTTATGACTAATGGTAACAAATTGGGTCGAATCCGCAAGCGAAGAAAGGATCTGCGCAAAACGGATGGTATTGGCGTCATCCAAAGCGGCATCCACTTCGTCCAAAACCACAAACGGCGAAGGGAAGCAGGTTAAAAGGCTACAAAGAAGCGCAATGGAAGTTAAGGATCGCTCGCCGCCGGAAAGCGCCTGCAGGGAATTTAATTTTTTCCCTACCGGCGTTGCTTTTATGTCTACGCCAATTATATTGGTGCCGCCCTTTTCGTACTTTTGGACAATTTTTTCTTCTGGTCGCAGGACATTTGATTCATCTTTAATAGAATCCTGCGATCCATCCTCCGTAGCTTCAACGGAGGAGGACGGCTCATCTGCCGCTTTCACCAAACTCAAATACGCCCGCCCGCCGTTAAAGAGGATGCGGAAATAATGTTCAAACTTTTCGTTAATTTTCAAAAATGCCTGGTTGAATTTAAGTTTGATTTGCTCATCCAATTCGTCCATAATGCTGCGCAAATCCTGCATGCTCTTTTTTAAATCCTCAATTTGCGCACCCAAAGACTGGTACCGGCTCTCGGTTTCCTGGTACTCTTTCATGGTTAATTCGTCCATGCCGCCAATGGTGTCAAGCTGGGCGCGGAGCTTGAGCATCTTATTTTCCAAATCCGGCGTCTGGGATTCCACTTTTTTTTCCGCCACCAGCTTCAGATCTTCTTCCCCCAGCATGCGGGTAATTTCCTCTTTTAATACCTGCATTTGGGTGTCAATTTTCGCTTTTTCTATTTGCACCCCGGAAATTTTGTCTTTTAACCTGGAAAGCTCGTCCTGCTTTTTCCGCACGCCGCTTTCGATTTCATGCAATTCCTTTTGATGATCTTCCTGCTGGCGCTGCTCGGATTTAAACAGCTCTCCCAGCTTGGCAATTTCCGCAGACAGCCTGTCCGCTTCCTCTTTAATGCGGCTTTCTTCCGCTATGAGGCCTTTTACAAAATCGTCAAAATTCTGGGTCTCGGCGCTTTTTAAATCCAACTCCAGCTGCCTTTTATCCTGCGCCAGTTTCTGTTTTTCCTTTTCCAAAAACTCCAGGGTAATTTTGTGCTTGGACAAAGAAAGCTCCAAGTCCTGGATCTTTTGGTTCAACTCTTCCTTTTCCCTTAAAACTTTCCTAAGCTCGGCCTGCAAATTTGCCGCGGCCTCTGGGTCATGGAAAGATTTGCTGACAAATTCCTTAAACTGCGCGAAGCTTCCCCGGAAGGCCTCCAGCGAAAGCCTTACCTGGTCCCACGGCTGGTTGGTTTGGATTTTATTGTAAAATTCTTCCACCGAATGGTCCAAAACCTTTAGCTCGCGGTTAAAACCTGCCCAGTCCACGGTGTTGGGATTTTGTAAAAATTCATACAGCTTCTCCAGCCGTTTGTTTAAAACTTCCAGAGCGCCCGAAGCTGTGTGGAGTTCGTTTTTATGACTCTCCTGTTCTTGGCGTCCGGTGTCAATTTTACCTTCGACATCTTTAAGCTTCTGCACGAGCTCGTGCAGGGTTAATTGCAAAGTTTTGGCGTCGGTCGCGCCCACATGCTTTTGGCTCTGCATCCTGCCCCTTACCAAACTCAAATCTTCAAGCAGCTTATTTTTTTGTTCCTGCAAACGACCAAGCTCTTCCTGGATTTGGCGGAATTTGCCGAACATCCCGTTTTTTTCCGTCTCCTTGCTTTCGGCCAAAGTTGTTTCGTTTTTCAGTTCGGCTTCCAGCTTGGCCCTGTGTTCCTCCAAGATTTTAAGTTCGCCTAAATATTTATCCAAAACTTCCTTTAAGCTCCAATAGGTTTTGCCGAAATATTCGCGCTGGTAAATTTTTAATTCCTGCTCTATGGCGCCGCGTTCTTCCATCCTTTTGGCCTGCCTTCTGAGCGACCTTAAGCGCGGCGCGATTTCGGCAATTAAGTCTTCGGCGCGCATTAGGTTTTGCGCGGTGGCTTCCAGGCGCCTTAAAGTTTTTTCCCGCCGGATGTAATAAGTTTTAACGCCACTGGCTTCATCCAAAAGGTTTTTGACTTCCTGCGGCCCGGCTAAAATCATTTGGTCTATGGTGCCCTGGCCGATTACCGTATAGCGCGAAGTGCCTATGTTGCTTTTTAAAACCAACTCTATAATATCCAAAAGCCTAACCTGCTGTCCGTTAAGCAGATATTCGCTGCTACCTGTTCTATCCACCCTTCTGCCTATGGCGACTTCGGCGGTGTCTAAGGGGATGCGGCGGTCGGCATTGTCAAAAGTGGCCGCCACTTCGCAAAAGCCCATTTTGGCTTTTTTTTCGCTTCCGGCAAAAATTACGTCGTCCGCTTTTTTGCCGCGGATGAGTTTGGCCGACTGCTCGCCCAAAACCCACCGCAAAGCATCCGCGACATTACTCTTGCCGCTGCCGTTCGGACCCACAATGGCGGTTATGCCCGGCCCGAATTCCATTGTAGTTTTGCTGGCAAAACTCTTAAACCCGTGAATTTCTAATCTTTTTAAATACATTTACTCTTGATTTATTTTGATATTTATGGTATAATTTGCTCTTGAAAGGGGGACCAATGCGACGTACTCATCGCATCCGCCCCTTGGGCAAGTACGATCTTGCCCAAGGGGGTTTGCTTCTCCTACTAATCCTCTGGATAGTAGGAGAAGTCCAGGTCGCTTGGCTCAGGGCTATCCATCCCTGAGCCAGGCCCCTTCGGCGGCCGGTCACTTAGCAATCAGCTTTGTGATCGGCCGCTTTCATTTTGTAAAAAAACAAAAGTTAAAAAATGATAATTAAGAAATATAAAATAAAAAGCAGGATCGGAGTGGCAGCTCTTAATTCTTACTACTTACTTCTTAATTCTTAATTCTTTTTTAAAAGAGATTCTTCTTAAGCGCGTCTTCCGCTGCCGAAACTTCGGCTTCCTGCTTGGAAGGGCCAACGCCCCTCCCGACTTCCTTCTCGGCCACGAAAGCCGCCAGAACAAAAGTCTTGTTGTGGTCCGGGCCGGTTTCGCTTATAACCCCATAGTGCGGGGTTATGCCTGACTTTTCCTGGACCATTTCCTGCAGCTTTGATTTGGGGTCCATATACTTCCCGTCTTCTATAATATTTTCCAACTCCACTAAAATTTCGCGGCCAATAAAATTGGTGCAGGCCTGGTAACCCAGATCCAAATACATTGCGCCAATTAACGCCTCTATGCAGTTGGCAAGTATAACCTGCCTGGCCCTGCCCGTGTCTTTGGCCTCGCCCCGGCTCATAAGCAAAAACTGTTCCAAACCCAGGCGGGAAGCAATGGAAGAAAGCATTTTATAATTTACCAAAGCGGAACGGAAGTTGGTCAGTTCGCCTTCCGGATGGCTGTAATTTTTGTACAAATATTCGGTCGCGCACAATTCCAAAACGGCATCGCCCAAAAATTCCAGGCGCTCGTTATGCGGCAAATGAAAACCCCGGTTCTCGTTTAAATACGACCTGTGCGTAAAAGCCGAAAGGTACAAGTCGGGGTCTTTAATTTTGGTTTGAAGAATTTTTTCCAATTCTTCTAAATCTAGGGTAGGCACGTCGTAGAAAATTTCCAAATCCCAATTTCCCTGCCTCGCCGGCAGGCAGGCAATTTCCAAACAAATTCCAAATTCCAAATTTTAATCTTGGATATTGAAATTTATTTATGATTTGATGCTTGTTATTTGGCGCTTAATATTTTTTGTCCGACTTCTCGCCATTATTCCGTCTGGCCAAAGGCCGCGAGCGAAGTCGAGTGGTGGGCAGTATAGGATTTGAACCTATGACCCTCTCTACGTCAAAGAGATGCTCTACCCCTGAGCTAACTGCCCGAAGCTTAATGATTATACTAAAATCCGCCGTTTTTGACAAACGGCGGATAATTAAGACTATACAACGGCTGCTGGCTCGAGCCCGGGGCTGAATTCCGGCATTTTTTTCTTTTCGGCCGGAATAATTTCCTTAACCATTTCCGCAAACTCTTCCTGCTCTATGGTTTCCTGGCTAATAAGTTTTTTTGCAATGTTGTCCAAATATTCCCGATATCGGTTTAAAGTGTCCGTTGCCCTTTTAAGCCCCTCGGCCATAATGCGGCTGACTTCACTGTCAATCTGGCGGGCGACTTCTTCGCTGTAATTTTTGGATTCATGGATTTCGCGGCCCAAAAATATCATATCCTGATGTTCGCCCAAGGCCACGGGCCCCAGCGCCTCGCTCATGCCGTAAGACATTACCAAGCGCCTGGCCATATTGGTGGCAACTTTCAGGTCATTGGAAGCGCCCGTAGTCAGTTCATTGAAAACCAACTTTTCTGCGGCAAACCCGCCCAAAAGTGCGGCTATCTCGTCCAGAAAACCCGATTTGGTATGCAGATGCTTGTCTTCCACAGGCAGTTTCATAGTATAGCCCGCCGCCCGGCCCCGGGAGATTATTGAAACCTTGTGCACGGGATCCGAGAAAGGCAGTGCGGAACCAACCAAAGCGTGTCCGCCCTCGTGGTAAGCGGTGATTTGCTTTTCCTTGGACGAAAGCACGTGGCTTTTCCTCTCCGGCCCCAGCATGACTTTTTCCACGGCTTCCTTCAAATCCATTTGGCTGATTTCTTTTTTATCCCTGCGCGCCGCCAGAATTGCAGCTTCGTTTAAAATATTCGCCAAGTCCGCTCCGCTAAAGCCCGGCGTGCGTTCAGCAATGATTTTCAAATTTGTGTCTTTGGCCAAAGGCTTGTTTTTTGCGTGGATGTTCAAAATTTCTTGGCGGTCCCTTATGTCAGGCAAATCCAAAATTACCTGCCGGTCAAAACGCCCCGGCCTTAAAAGCGCGGGATCCAAGACATCCGGCCGGTTTGTGGCCGCCATAACAATTACGTTGGTATCGGTTTCAAAACCGTCCATTTCCACCAGGATTTGGTTTAAAGTCTGCTCCCTTTCGTCGTGTCCGCCGCCTAAGCCCGCTCCGCGCTGCCTGCCCACCGCATCTATTTCGTCCACAAATACAATGCACGGCGCATTCTTTTTGGCTTTTTTAAACAAGTCGCGCACCCTCGAAGCGCCTACGCCCACAAACATTTCCACGAATTCGCTCCCGCTAATGTGGAAAAAAGGCACGTTGGCTTCGCCTGCCACCGCGCGGGCCAAAAGGGTTTTGCCCACGCCCGGGCTGCCCAAAAGCAGTACGCCTTTCGGGATTTTCGCGCCAAGCTGCAAAAACTTTTGCGGATAGCGCAAAAAGTCCACCACTTCTTTCAATTCTTCCTTGGCTTCCTTTGCGCCGGCCACATCTGCAAACTTAACTTTATTTTTCCGCTCGTCCGACAGCCTGACCGAAGACTGGCCGAAACTCAATGCGCGGTTGTTGGCCCCCTGCACGTTGCGCATTAGGAAATATATGAACAATGAAATTAAAACAAAGGGGATTAAAAACGGCAAAATATTGCCCAAAAGCACGGTCATTGCGCTTTGGGTTTTATAGCCAATTTTAAGGTTCTTTAATTTTTCCGCATCCACGCCGGTATTTTTGAAAAAATCAGTCACTTCCGTGTTCCTACCCAAGTGCGCCAGCAGCTTGGTGTCGGAATCTTTTACCGCGGCAGTCAAAGAGTCGTCCTGCACCACCACTTCTTCCACCTTGCCTTGGTTAATCAGCTGGCTGATTTCCGAAAGCTGAACTTCCTGGGTCTTAACGCTCTTGTTGAACAAGCCGAAAATAAAAGAAATAATTAAAAACCCGGCCAGAATGTATATAATGTTGCGAATAATTTTACCCATAAAAATATATATTTATATTAGTATAATAATTTTTTAGGACTTTACGCATTTGCTGTCATCCCGACGGACCGAGTGCGGCCGAGGGAGTGGAGGGATCCCTTAAATTTTGATATTTAAGCGATTCCCTGCCTGTCCGGCAGGCGGCAGGGAATGACATAAAATGATGGTCTGCGTAAGCTCTGATTTTAATAATCTATTTTCCAATAAGTCCTGTAATTATACAAATGCCGCAAGGATAGGGCAAGCCTAAAACTTTTAATTGCTTAAACAAAATGAAAATTGGTGCCGGGAGAGGGAGTCGAACCCTCATGAGATTGCTCTCGCTAGCTCCTAAAGCTAGTGCGTCTGCCATTTCGCCACCCCGGCTTATAAAAAGTGTACCTATGGGTTTAATCGCCCGGTTGATAAACTTAGGTGTTAACGATAAGCCAACTTGCCCACCGAAGCTTTATGCGAAGGCGGGTTCCGCCACCCGAGCGTAGACAAGCCCAAATATATTACCATTTCTGTTAGGACTTGACAAGCCTTCATTTTTCTGATATAATATACGGTCAAATTTATATAGCCCTTAAAGGGCCCCAAATTTCCTAGGAAATTTGGGAAAGGGACACCAAGACGAAAGCCGAAATTTACGAATTTTATTCGCAAATAAAGGCTAAAATCTTGGATGGCCCGTCCTCGTGGTGGGGAAAACCCAGTGAAGATTTACCTTTATTTATGCGCTTTTTTGAAGCCATAAACATAGGCGAATACCCACCACACTTCACTGGGTTTTTCTTATCAGGAGAAATCTTGGTAAGGCTCTGGCAAGGTTAGACCTACCAGAGAAATTCGCTCTTTAACAACTTAAAAAAATAAAGAGCAGAAAGAAAGGAGGTGGCCTTATGGCCCATCCTCCAAACCCGCCCGGCGGCGTTGCCCCTGCAAGGGCAACCACCGGGCAACAGGGCGGGGGCACCCCCGCCGCCCAAACCACCCCTTCCGGGCCGACCCGGAAGGTGAAGGTGTTCGTTTCGGCCCCGACGTTCGACACGTCGGGAACCATTCAGGAAAACGTCTTTGACGTCTCAGTCATAACGACGGATCAAGACGGCAATGGCGTTTCGGAAGACGCCCGAGTTACGGTGGCCAACCACCATTTCGGAACTCGGGGCGTTCGCACAACTAACGGACGGTTTTCGGAAGAAGTCCGGGTTCGATCCGGACAAACGGGCGTTGTCTATCAGGCCGTTTTGAACAACGGTCAAACAGACGAAAAGCCCCTCCCCGCTCCCGCAGCTCCCGCCACACCTCACCACCAAACTCGGGGCGAAAAAGCCTTGGCGATTTTTTACGCCTATGGCTTAAAAATCGCTTCCGTGTTAGCCGGCCTGATCGCGCTGCTCTTTTTTAAAGCCGCGATTTTTGGGCCTTACGGGCTTGATATGGGCGAGAACGAAAGAAGTTATCTCGTCCTCGGCGGAGTTTTTTTGGCTGTCGCCATTGCTTTCGCTTCGAAGGCATTTGGCGGCGGACACACCCCATCCGGAGGAGGACATTAACAATGACCTTCCTTAAATGGTCCGCTGGACTCTCAGCGGGCCTCGTCATCATCGTTGCAGCCTTGAGCCTGAGCTCTTTGCTCGTCACCGACCGTTCCCTTTCTCAACACTGGAACGCGCCGCGCCTAACCATCCCCGAGGCCCAGCGAGAGCTGACTGCCAAGGCGGAAGACAAAATCGCCCGTGAAATCGGGAGAATTAAAAGTTTCCGCAGCTACGGAAACTCACCCGACGCTGTCGTTGCTGATGCCAAAAATCGCGCACGGCAACTTTCCGGCGCGGAAGATGGCCTAAGCCGGCTTCCGGGGCACGTGTCTCACGACACTCCCGGCACCACCGCTCCCACCTCGGGATATCCCACCACGGACCTTCAGGAATTTGAAGTTTCGCCTGAAGGCGAAAACCGGTGGGTGGTTCAACTCGATGCCCGCCAAGCATGGGCGGGCACGGGAATTAGTCTAAGCCCTGGCGACACCGTTATCGCCGTGGCAGACGGATTGGTCTGCAGCCCGCCGGACCCGTGTTCGGGCCCGAGCGGGATGTACGGACCCGCCCGGACGTCTCGCGTTCGGCCGGAAGAATTTCCGGCGCAGAACGCGCGATTCAAAGCGCTCATCGCCCGCGTGGGCGATGGGCAACCGTTCCAACTCGAGCGCGAGTTCACCGCCATTGGTGGCGGGGAACTACGCCTCATGTCCAATATCCGCTTGCCATATCTTCACGAGGCAAGCGGCGGGTACAGGATCGCTTTACAAGTGATCCGGAAAAAATAGGAGGGCCCATGCTAACCCTTTGTAGGGGCCCGACGGGGAAGGGACAGGCTTTTTAAGCCTTTCCTTTCCCCTTCAACCAAAAACCCTCCCGATTTTTTCGGGGGGGTTTTTGGTTGGAAATTTGAAATATAAAATTAAACCTTTGCTTCTTTTTGCACGTAGCCTATGGGATTGTCGCCGCTTAGGGTGTTGGTAATTATGGTAATTACAGTTACGGCAAACACCACGGCAATTATGCCAATTACGGCATTGACTATGGTTTTCCTGCCCTGTTCGGCCGCTTCCTCGTTGCCAGCGGAGGTCATATATTGGTAACCGCCAATAATCAAATACACAGTGGCAACTATGCCCGCAAAAGTAAACAGCCACTTTAAGACAATAGTAACCAGTTCAAACACGGAAGATGCGCCAACTATACCGGTGCTGGTCTTGGGCACCGGCACGCACACGCCGTTTATATAGCAAAAATTCGGCGCCGGGCACTGGTCATCGCTCTTTTGGCAGCCGGCCGCTGCGCCTCCTGTCGAAGTATTTCCTTCGGATCTACCGGAGGGTATTCCTGTATTACCACCGCCACTCTGGGAAGCTTTACAAACGGGATCATTGGGATTAGTCGAACAACATTCTTGTCCAATAAATCCATAATCCGCACATCCGCCTGAAGAATTTTCAATGCAAGTATATGTTTTACGACTGCAAAATAAACTCTTATTGGCGTCACAAAGATCTTGAGAAGTACTGCAGCTTTGTCCCTTTTGTAATGAACCTGCAACGCCGGAATCGATAACACACTGACCTGAACCAGAATCGCAAACTAAACTTCTACTTCCATCGCAGAATTTCGTAACATCATCGCAAGGCTCTCCTACATTTAAGCCAGTCTGTGCAAAAGCCAATTGCGGGGCAAGCACTATTATTGTAATCGCGGTTGCGAAATATATTTTATATTTTGGTTTTATTGACATATGCTTTACTAGCCGAATATCCCGCCCGTACCGGCAATGGTATTAATTACCACGTTTATAATCACGTATGACAAAATAATTACCACCACGCCGATTATGGCGTTGACCAAAGTTTTCTTGCCGCCTTCGGCCTGCTCTTCGTTGCCGCCTGCGGTTATGTACTGGTAACCGCCGTAAATTACGAACACCACGGCCAGGGCACCGGCAACCAGCAAAAGCAGCCTAATTACGTTGGCGATAAGCCCGTTGGAACCGGTTAAAGTTTGAGAACCCGCCACACCGGTAAAAGGGAACAGGGCGCGTATGCCTAAAAGCCCCTGCTGAACCTGCTGCTGCGCCAAGGCAACGGCCGGCAACAGAGAGGCTATGCTTAAACTAATAATTTGGATTAGTTTTTTGTGTCTCATAAAATGTTTTTAAAATTGAATCCGGGCAGACAATGGCAAAAGTTATCTAACCGGATCCGGCCCGCATAAAAAATAATGCGGGCCTAAAAATTACGGACCGGTGTTTCCACCGCCGCCTACGTTGGTAACCAAATTGGCAACCACGTTGACTATTACGTAAGACAACACGATTATAACTATACCAATAAGCGCGTTAACGGCAGTACCTTTGCCTTTTTCAGCCGCTTCTTCGTTGCCGGCCGAGGTAATGTACTGGAAACCGCCCAAAATAAGGAACAATACGGCAACACCGAAGGCAATGCCGAGCAGCCAGTTAATAACAGTCCGAATAAGGCCGTTAATACTGGTGCCCGCGTTACAGTTAAGTCCGGTGGAAGGGTCGCATTGGAGGCCCCTGTTCAGCTGGCCGTGGGCCACCAAAAGAGGAGCGAACAACAAAAGGCTCACTAAAATAATTTGCGCCACTTGCAGCCAGTCGATTTTTCTTAGTATTTGTTTCACTCTTGTCACCCCCTCTCCAGACCTCTTTCCCTGTTCTCCCTTCCTTCCCCTCCCTCCGAATGGGAGGGAATCTTTTTTGATTCCCCTCCCTATAAGGGGAGGGGTAAGGGGAGGGTTAAAAAGGGAACGAGGAATGAGGGAATTACTTTTAGAATTATACTATACTTTTTCAGTTTTTCAAAACTTGAATCAGCGAGTGCCGTCGGCTGGAGGCGTAACCGGCTGCTGGCCACCTTGGGCCGGAGCTTGGGGCGAACCGGTATTGCCGCTCTGCTGGGTCGCGGGCGCGGAATTGTTCGTCTTGGATCCGCCCGTCCCTAAGGTACCCACGATTATTCTAACTATGGTCGCTGCTAATATTATTATAACCAATCCAATTACCGAAGTAGTCAAAGTTTTCCTGCCTGCTTCGGACTGTTCTTCGTTGCCGCCGGAAGTTACATACCTGAATCCGCCTATCATAATAAATATAACTGCCACGCTGCCGGCAAACAGAAAAAACAGGTCTATTACTTTTGTAACCAAAGTCCTGGCGTCACAAATTACCGGCAAGCCTTCTATGGCATTGGAGGATGAACCGTTATTGTATTGAATAGTAAACCACTTTAAAAATTTCTCGCAGTTGCTATTTACGCCGGATGTTTGTGCCGCGGCAACAAACGGTAAAAACAGGCTCAATGCCAAGGCGAGCGAAATAAAAAGTTTTTTAAGTTTTTGCATTGGGAGTATTTATTAAACTTAATGTCTCTTCATAATTCAAGGGAAAGACAGAGCTTTTAAGCTACTGATTTGTCTCTTGGTTCTTTACAACCGGCGTCTGGGAGTCGGGAAAATCCGGCACGGTAACGCCGAGCAGGCTTTGAACTATGGCTATTATGCTAAAAGATAGCATGGCCACTACAACTCCCAAAACCGCCCAGGTAATGGTCTTTTTGGCCGCCAAATAAGCCTCTTCGTTGCCCTGGGATAAAACCATTCTAAACCCGCCGATAATTATAAACACCACAGCCCACAGGGCAACTATGGCCAAAAACCCTTTGGCAATGGTAAGGATAGTGCCGGTTAAGGATTCGGTAGGAAGGGGGTTGTATAAAGTTTCGTTTAAAGTCGGATCGGCCTCACCACCAGGCTGGTCGCCGGGGTTTTGTGTCTGTGGCAGATCGCCGGGATTGGTCGTCTTTGCGGGCGTGCCAGGGGTAGCATCTCCCAATCCTTTTACCAAAAAATTTGTCGTAACAGAACCAAGCCTTAACGTAGTTCCCGCTTTCCATGCTTCAACCCTGATTTCATTGGAGCCATTTTTATAATTATTTTGAGTGGTTACATTAATAGCAGGAGAGCGAAAAGTGTTTTTAAACTCACCAATCCCCATAGTTTTGTTATAAATAGATTTATTATTTACCCAAATCTCCACAAATACATTTTCGGCCGACTGCAAGGGCGCATCCCCAAAAATCTTAAACACAATAGGGTCATTTGCGGAATATTCGCCTTTTTGGGGCTCCAAAACCACTGTCATCGAATTTCCGGTTGCTGAGGTACTGGAGACACTGACTGTGAATGAATTGCTTCTGCCCGTGTTACCGTCGCCTAAAAACTGTGCAAAAGCGGTAAATTCAATTGCATTTTGGTTGGATAGATTATTTTTTATGGAGCTAAAAGAATTTTGCAAATTCAAACCGTAACTACCTGAAAATTTTCCATCAATAATATTTAAGGTTGCTCTCCCTATGGTTAAAAAAGTTCCATTTTTATTTTTATACTGAAAGTCAATACTTGCGCTCCTGGCGCAAGTATTGGCGTCCCCCATAGCTGTTCCCGATACATACAATGTCACCTGGTCATTGGATGACACAGACCTTTTGTCAGCGGTCAAATCAATTGTATAACTGCATGCGGCGTAGGCGACTTTCGGTAAAGACAAAAACGCCAAATTGGCGAAAATTGCCACGCTTGCGATTGCCCATGCAAAAATTTTTTTCATATGAAATTTCCCATTCACTTTCATTATTTATTGCATTTTGCGTGCTCGGTGGGATTGTCGTGCACAATTAAATAATTTAACGGATCTTTTAAGTTCAGCCTGCATTCTTTTTTCTCCGCGCCCAGTAAAATATAATTTACTGCCGTGTTGATTAAAATAAAGGCCATCATGGTAAAAACGAATCCCACTACAGCCTGGGTCAAGGTATTTTTATGTTTAGTTATAGATTCCTCGTTACCCATAGTTACCACCATCCAAAAACCGGCGCCGATAATTTGATAAACCGCGTAAATTCCGGCCAAACCAATAAGCGTATTGGTAACCCGTATGGATAAAACAAATACATCTTTAACAGTGCAGGGGGATTCCCCCGGGCCGCCGCATGGCACCAACCCCCGCGCGCTGGCAAAAAGAGGGGTTATAAGTAAAACTAGGCTAAAAATTAGGATTTTTGATTTCATTTAGGCTTATTTTTTTCATTATAACACCTTTTTTAAATTATCCTAATTACTTTACTGCTCTGACATGGTAATCCGTTTATCGTCAGCGCCGCGCGCCTGCCTGACGGTAGGCAGGTATTGTTATGCATATTTGGGCGGCGTATCGGAAAGTAGTGTTCGACGGCGGTTCTGAAACTTATCCCAGGCTTCAGCTAAATTAAACAGTTGGCGGGAAATTTTATCATAATCGTCAATTAACTGATTACAAAGTCCGGGATTGATGTTATAAAGATCTTTGCATTGTTCCAGGCCTACAATAGTTTCATTGGATTCCGTGTGGGCATCATCAATATATTTTTGGAAACCTGCTTTTTGATGTTTTTTCGTATAACCCTCCGCGATGAGCCTCGGCACAGCCTTTGTGGATCTGGAAAGCTGGTCTACTAAATCATATTTTTCCTGAGAAGGTAGCTTGGGCAATATTTCCTTATGGACGGTCAACATGGCCTTATAGGCATTTTGATAAACGTCCAAGTCTCTAAAACTTCTTATAGGTTTTCTATTATTAATCTCTTCCATAGCGCGCTTTCACTTAACGCATGCCGATACGCGCGGCGCTGCCGTACACCGCCAACGCAGTACTGTAAATCTTATAAATCTATTGAGTAATAAACCCAACTTTTAACACTCTACTCTTGCGAAAGCGTAGAAATTTGCTGGTCTGCCGAAGAAACGGCCGAATCAATATCCACCCCTTTTAAAATTACACTGTCTATCATACTGCCAATAACCGCGTCGAACTTCACCTGTTTTGGGCGGTAGAGCGACCGGGCGGTTAAATTAGCCGCGGCAAATACCCCAATTTCCGGGTCCTGAATTTGAAGCTCTATTAAATCTTTTCGTGAGGAAGGCAGTTTGTGCTGGGCATAATATTTGTCCAGGCTGTCCTTGCTCGAAATAAATTTTAAAAAATCCCAGGCCACGGCCTGATTTTTGCTCTGTTTGGAAACCGCTTCCCCCCAGTAATTGGCAAAATTTACGGCCGGGTCGGACAAATTATATTGCGGCACCATGGCCACATCATAATTTAAATTGGGCGCTTTTTGCCTTAGGGTGTCCTGGGTGTAGGCAAAGCTGTAAAGGTAGGCCGAACGCCCGTTGACAAAAGCGTCAATTGAATAGTCACTCCTTGAATTCCAATTGTAGTTTGCCGTGGTGGGATCGGCAAAGGAAGTATAAAAATCCAAAGCATCGCGCGCCGGGCTTATATTCTGCCCGTTTTTTTGCACCTGCTGGTAAGCCAAACCCCCATAGCCCCCCGCCAGGGCATCGGGCTTAAAGCCAAGCTGCAGCATCATTAAATAATATATATCCACCGCGCGATTCACGTTTTGAGACATGCCCATAGCCACGCCGCTCCTTGTAAAGTAGCCTTTGCTATCCTGTCTTTTTAAAAGCTTGGTCTGGTCGGAAAGCTCCTGCCAAGTGCGGGCGGGTACGGCTATGCCGGCCGTGCCCAACAGGTCCTTATTATAGTAGAGGGCGAGCGAGTCAACCGAAAGCGGAACACCGTAAATTTTACCGTCTTTGGCAAAGTCAGCCACTGCCACATCCACAAATGAGTCCTTGTACTGCTTAAGCGTAAAAGTTTTGTCCGGCGCCGCGACAATTTTGTCCAAATACTGGGGCAGCCAGGAATTGTGGATGGAAAAAATGTCGGGCCCCTGGCCGGAAGCCAGCGCATTTAAAAGGTCGGCTTCGTAATTTTCCACGTTCTTTTTGCTGTAGACTATTTGTACGTTCGGGTGGGCCTGCATGTAAGCCTGAATAAGGGGTTGCATATTTTCACTGTCCTCAAAAGTCTTCCACATAGTTAAGACCACGGGACCGGTGTTGGTTTGGCCGCCCCCTCCCCCGCAGCCGGCCGCTAGGAACATGATGCTAAATATTGCGATTAGAATTTTATTGAATTTTGTTTTTGGTTTCATTGTTGTAAATAAATTTTAAATTTACAATTTTTATTTTTCATTGAATTTTCAATGCAACATTGGTACATTGAACCATTTATTTAAAATTTTAAATTAAAAATTGAAAATTAGACTTTTAAATCCTTCAGGTATTCTCCAAACTCCTTTTTTAAATCCTCGTGCCTCAGCCCGAACTCCACCATGGCTTTTAAGTATTCCAGCTTGTTGCCGCAATCATAAAAACGGCTATTTTTAATTTCCAGCGCGTAAGCGGTCTTTTTTTCTTCCAGAAGGATATTGAGGGCATCTATATACACCAATTCCCGCGGGGTGTTTTCCTCCTGCAGGCGCCGCATGGATTCTTCTATGGCGCCAAACATTGCGGGCGTGTAAAGCGCGCCGGAAACCACGGCGTAATTAGAATTTATTCTGCCCACTCCGGGTTTTTCGACTAAATTTTCGATTTTTAAAAGTCCCGTTTCGATTTCTGTGCCTTCCGCAAAACCATAACGTTTGTAATCCTCGTCGTTTTTTACCCGGATGCTGGCCAAAATTGCCGCGGCTTCGGGATGCTTTTGGTAAGCCTCAACCAGCTGCTGAGCGCGCGTGGGCGTACCGTAAAAAAAATCATCCCCCCACAAAACCAAAAACGGCTCATCGCCAATAAAATGCTTGGCATTCCAAATGGGAGTTGCATTGCCTAAGGGGCCTTTTTGCCTTATATAGTGGAAATTCGCCAGATCGGCGATTTTCCTGATTTTTTCCAGCTGTTCAAATTTACCCGACTCTTCCAGGCGCTTTTCGAGTTCAAAGGGGTAGTCAAAATGGTCTTCAATGCTCCGCTTCTGCCAACCGGTTACTATTATAATGTCTTCTATGCCCGCACTCACGGCATCTTCCACTACGTATTGGATGATGGGTTTGTCCACAACCGGCAGCATTTCTTTGGGGCTGGCTTTCGTGGCCGGCAAAAACCGCGTTCCGTAGCCCGCGGCGGGAATAATAGCTTTTCGGATTTTCTTGGTAGTCATATTTTTATTATACAACATTCTCTACTAAATACGAAAGATGCCGAATTACTAAAAATTAATTTTTAGTAATTAGTAGAAGCTATTCGCTCTTCGGCCTGTATATAACCGCCTCACCCAAATGCAAAGACAAAATTTTGTCCGATTTGGCCAAATCCGCTATGGTCCGCGCCACTTTAAGAATGCGGTGCAAAGAACGTCCGCTAAAATTATAGCGCTTGCTGGACTGCTTGAGCATTTCTTCGCCTTCTTTATCCAGCCCGCAATAGGCTTTAATTTCAACCACACTCATTTCACTGTTAGTTTTGCTGGAACCAAACCTTTCGCGCTGCAGGTCGCGTGCTGCCTGCACCCGCCTTTTTACGGATGCGGAGTCTTCGCTGCCGGTTGGCTGCGAAATTTTTTCGTATGGCAGCCTGGGCACTTCCACGTGCAAATCTATCCTGTCTAAAAGGGGGCCGGAAATTTTTTTCTGGTATTTAAAAATCTGCGCCGGATTGCATTGACACCTTTTGGTGGAATCGCCGAAGTAACCGCAAGGGCAAGGATTTTGCGCCGCTATTAAAGTGAACTTGGCCGGAAAAGTAAAACTGCCGCTCGCGCGCGAGACGGTAACTACTCCGTCTTCCAAGGGTTGGCGCAAGGCCTCCAAAACATTGCGGGGAAATTCGGGAAATTCGTCTAAAAATAATATGCCGCGGTGCGAAAGCGTAATTTCTCCCGGCTTGGGCGAAGTTCCGCCGCCAACCAAAGCTACGTTGGAAGTAGTATGGTGGGGACTGCGTATGGGACGGGAAGAAACAAAACTTTCCTTCAACCGGCCGGCTATGCTGTAAATTTTGGTTAACTCTAAAATTTCTTCCAAACTTAAATCAGGCAGAATCCCGCCCATTGCCCTGGCCAACAGGGTTTTTCCGGAACCAGGCGGCCCAAAAAGAAGCACATTGTGCCCACCCGCGGCGGCTATTTCCAAAGCCCGTTTGGCCAACTCCTGCCCGGCCACATCTTTCATATCCAGAGAAATACGGGGATTCCCCAAAGCATTTTTTATATCCACATTCGGCTGGTCCGACAAAAATTTCAGGCCCGCCAAATGTTCTAGCAACTCCTTTAAGCTCTGAGCAGGATAAACTTTAACGTCCGGCACCAGCGCCGCTTCGGCCGCGTTTCCCAAAGGCACAAAAATTTCTTTTACACCCGCCTGTTTGGCTTTTAAACAGACAGCTAAAACCCCCGGTACGCTCCTTAATTTGCCGTCTAGGGACAGCTCGCCCAAAAATAATCTGTTTTCCAAATTAAGGCTGGTCTGCTCAGAGGCCGCAATTATTGCCAGAGCAATGGGCAGGTCAAAATGGGTGCCCAATTTGGGCAAATCCGCCGGCGCCAAATTCACTGACACGCGGGTGACGGGATAACTGCACTCGGAATTCTTTATGGCGTTTTTAACCCTCTCCCGGCTTTCCTGGACGGCCGTGTCGGGCAAGCCAACAATAACGGTATTGGTCAGGCCGTTGGAAATATCCGCCTCCACCTCTATAATTTCCGCATCAAGTCCTACTATAGTTGCGGACAATACTTTGGCAATCATAAATTTCAGATACTAATGTACAAATTAATACGAATGATGTGAATAATACGAATTACTCCTAAGTATTATTCGTATTATTAGTAAGCATGCGTATATTAGTATTACTCAAGATCAAAATAAGAATTCCCATAATTATATACGCATCCGCCAAATTAAAAATGCCGTTTAAAATATAAATAAAATCCCTCACGTATCCCAAGGCCACTCTTTCACCAATGTTAGATACCGCACCGGCAAGTATAAGTGTCCAGCCAATAAGGGCAGGCAAAGATAAAAGGAAATAATTTTTTGCCAAATAAAAAACTATGGCGCCAACAACTAAAGAATAAATTAGGTACATTGCCACGGTCGGCACGGGCAAGCTAAAAGCAAAGTTATAATTGCGATAAATATTTGTACTAAAAAATTTTGCAGCTTGGTCAAGCCCGATTAAAAATAAAAAAACAAAAGGCAAACACCTCTTGCTTTTATATATTTGATTCCTTTTATCCATTTAAATTTCCGTTATTTGGTCTGGGTTATCAGCGCAATCTGCGTATCTGTGAACTACAGGGCTTTGTCAGCCCATGGTAAAACCTTTAGCCTCTCTTCGGTTATGGGATTGCCCTCATCGTCCGTGCCGTAAGTCCCATTCTCAATTTTGTCCAAAGCTTTCTTAACTTTTTCCAGGTCAGCGTTGACCCGCGCCTTAATGCCACGCCGGACTTCGTCATCTTCAGCCTCCAACGCATTGTCGTCATCGCGGTTACCCAGCTCAACGTGGGTCGGCAAACCCTTAAGTTCGTTTTCCAGACGCTCCTGTTCTTCAAGCAGTCGGCTTTTCATTTCTTTTATAAATTCTTGAGGTAGCATATTTTTCTGATTAATAAGTCAATTATACCAAAACCCCCGGTTAAAACAAGCCCTAAAATAAAAAAGCGCCTTCACGGCGCCCCATACAAAGTAATGATTGAGCGGTGAGAGGCGCTAAACCCGAAATCTCGGATCTTTTAGCGCCTTACATTCCAGGGGTCTACTTTTAAATCCCTAGAACGTAAGGCACTAAACGACACTTCACAGATTTCAGGCCTTTTCCCGCCATCGGCGGGAAAGAAGCGTCTGAATCCCAAACAGTTTTCAAACAACACTTTAGGCTTCCCTTGGGGTCACCGAAGTGACCATCAAACTTTTTTTGTATTTTTGTATTTTTTACGTCCCTGATACCTCAAGGACAGACATTTTTTTTGTTTTTGTTTTTCAAACAGCCTTAGTTGGGTTAAGGCTATGACGGAAAGTCTAAAGGAAAACGAAGTTCAAAAGGTTTAAACTCCACTTCCCTTCAATGTTGTCTATTCTTTTGTTAAAGAGCCTTATCCACAAGTAATGTTATATTCATTTTAGCAGGCATTTTTGAAATTGTCAACTCTATGCCCTAATAAAAACTTCTTTACGCTTATTTGGAAGGGATTTGGAAAATTTCTGCCGTCATAAACTAACAAAGAGCTCTTAGCATAACCTGTGGATAAAGCCCTGGTTTAAACTTTCAGGTCATTTTCCAATAATTCCACAAAACAAGCAGCGTAATTTTTCGCCAGTTTGGAATCATACACCCAAATTTCTTTAAGTAAGGGTGTATAAAAGAACTTTATGATTTTGTGCAAATTCAAAAGTGCCTTGGGCAGGCTAAAATCTTCAAATGGATTTCCAAACTCCTTGGAGACTGCATCTAAATAAGGATGGGTAAACAACTCAAAAGGCAAATGCGTAATTGCCAAAGTTTTGACTTGCAAATTTTGAGGGATATCGCCGTTTCCGTTTGGTAAAATTGATTTTAAAAGAAACCTATCGCTGGCCAAAAGCAAGCTCTCTTTATGAATTCCAAAATTTCTTAAAATCCTACTGCCTCCCGAACCCATTTGGGCAGAAACAAAAGCATACTTATTAAGCTCGGCGTGGTATTTATGATGAAATTCTTTTACCTGCAAAGCTGAACCAAATAGGATGGCCGCGGGCAACTGGCTCTTTGCACTCAAATGCAAAATTTCGGTTTCCTGAATATTTACGGGATGGACTTTTAGTTTCACTTTATTTTGCCTTGCGGAGAGCAAAGAAAACAAATCTTTTTGTTTCACATCCCCCTGCTTTACACTTTCCATTAAAAAATCTTCCAAACCCAAACGTCTTTGGAAAAATGGCCAGACTTTTTCTTTCGGGAGACAATCACAAAAGGTATTTGAACTATTATGCCGCAAGGTCCCTTCCACCAAATGCCGGATGCGGATAGGCCGGCTGTGAAAAGCCACATTTGTGGGCGAAAGCTCCAGCCATTTTATACAATTCTCTTCCGGGCTAAAAAACTTTTCGAGCCGCACAACAAAATTTTCCAAGTCTTCCGAAGCCAAACCTTGGTTAGCAGTGAGAATTTTATTTTTAAAACTTTCCGAAGCGCTTTGAATTTTATTTAAAACCTCCTCGCGAAGGTCTTCCATCTTTGCCTCCACATAGGCCGATTGGTCATTCTTAAGCACCGCGCTTATGACGCCAAAAAACAAGTCTGCGGCCAAAAGCGATTCTTCCACGGCCTGTTTATATTTTGTTTCACCCGCTCCGGTTTCAGGATTAAAACGGCTCTTAAGCAAATAATTCAAATAAGACCAGGAAAGGCGCTGGCCAATATTTTCGCTTATGGCTTTCTCAAACTCATCCAACCCTATAATTACCGCCTGACGATTCTTGTAAAAACCTTTCTTTTGGAACTCCAAAAAAGTTGCCGTATCGCACGCTATTATTTTTTTCCTCTTTTTTTCGGCTGCAGTGAGGCCGTTGATTAAATGACGAAACTGCCCGCCAAAAAAAGACAGATTCAAATTGAGTATGTTTTCTGTTTGCCAGTTGGTATGCTGCCACACCAAAACTTTTAAAATAAATTTTATTTCTTCAGGACTCAGATCCTTCTTACTTTTTAAGGCCAGAAAGGCTTTTTCATTAAACAAACATTCGGGCAAAAATGCCGCCTCGGCAACACCCTGCTGCCAAAGTTCCATCACCTGTTTTACAGAAGGGACTATAAGCAGGCTCTTGGTCTCCTGCTTTGCGAGCTTTTGGGCGCAATGGTTCAAAAAATCTGCGCCAAGAGGAAAATTATAAAACTTTTTGTCTTCAAATTTTAAATCAGGTAAAGACGGACGGCTGGAACTTGTTCTTTTTGCAACCGACATTTTAAGTTTGGCCTTTAAAGAGGCGGTCAAAAAACTTTTCCAAAAAAATTTTTCCTTTTCCAAGAATTTCCAAATTTCTTTTTTTAGCTTTTCGGGAAAGGAAGAAAAGACGCAGAGAAGCCCTTCCAGCACCTTAAGCGTAGCTTTGGAGTCAGCCAATGCCCTATGCGCATCGGTATGGGCTACTCCAAAATAGTGCATGAGATTTTCCAAATTATAGGACTGATGGGTGGGAAGTATAAATTGGGCCAACTCAAGAGTGTCCACGCTTTTCCCGCAAAAGTTAATGCCCAAACTTTTCAAAAAATTTATATCGAAATTTATATTGTGGCCCACAATGCAGGCGTCCTTTAGCTGCTCCTGTATTGCGGCCTTAAATTCCGAAAATTCCGGCGCAGCCTCAAGCTCCGCTTTACTTATGCCCGTTAGCGCCAAAATCGCCTCCGAGACCGGCTGCTTAGGCTTAAAGACCTGGCTAAATTCCTCTTTGAGTTTAATACCCTTTTCGCTGATTTCAAAAAACACATAACCCAATTCCAAAATTTCATCCTTTTGGGGATCAAAGCCGGTAGTCTCTATATCCAAGCTGCAATAAATAACTTTATCCATAACTTTGGTATTTTATCATTTTTACAGCCTCATGTCTTTAGAGCCAAACATTTTCAAAATACAGCCAACTCTTCTTTTTAATTCCATAAGCAAAAATAACTAAAAACCCCATCCCTTTAGCAAACAAACTAAATGGATGGGGTATTATATAAAACCATTGTGGGCAAAACTTTTTACTCTTCTCCGCCTTCTTCGGGTTCCGGGGGTTTGGCCATAACTACGTCGCCGGCTTTTATTTTTTCCCTTATGGCCTTGTCCACTTCGGCCATAACTTTCTGGTTTTCTTTCAAAAAAGTTTTACTGTTTTCGCGACCCACGCCTAATTTTACATCGCCGAACATATGAGTATTGCCGCTCTTTTCTATTACGCCCAAAGCCACGCCCGTGTCCAGTAAATCGCCCGCGGCCGAAATGCCTTCGTTATACATAATGTCGAACTCCGCCACCTTAAAAGGCGGGGCGACCTTGTTTTTAACGATTTTTACCTTGACGCGGTTGCCGACAATTTTGTCGCCGTTTTTAATTTGCGCCGTCCTCCGAACTTCAATCCGCACGCTGGCATAAAACTTCAGCGCGTTGCCGCCGGTGGTCGTTTCGGGGTTGCCGAACATCACGCCAATTTTCATCCTAATCTGGTTTATAAAAATTACCGTGGTTTTTGTCTTGGATATTATGGCAGTTAATTTTCTCAAAGCTTGGGACATAAGGCGCGCCTGCAGACCCATATGGGAATCACCCATTTCGCCCTCAATTTCGTTTCTCGGGGTTAGCGCCGCCACTGAGTCTATGACTATTAAATCCAATCCGTTTGACCGGACCAAGGTTTCGCAAATATCCAAAGCCTGTTCGCCGTTGTCCGGCTGGGAAATAAGCAGGTCTTCAAGCTTAACGCCAATGCGTTTTGCATATTCAGGATCCAAAGCGTGTTCGGCATCTATAAAAGCCGAAAGGCCGCCTTTTTTTTGCACTTCGGCTATCATGTGCAAAGTCAAGGTGGTTTTGCCCGAGCTTTCGGGGCCATAGATCTCTATTACCCGTCCCCGAGGAATACCGCCGGCGCCCAGAGCCAAATCTAAAGAAATGCTGCCCGTGGGCGTGGTCTCAACATCCAAAGTTTTAGTGTCTGACAATTTCATTATGCTGCCGTCGCCGAATTTGTCTTTAATTTGGTCCAAGGCCGAAGTTATCGCCTTCCATTTTCCGTTTTCCGCCACTGGTGTTTTAGTCGATGTTTTTGCCATATGTTTTTTAGTCCTAAAATGATTTATATCTACCACTATAATACCATACTAAGGGTTAATTATTAATTATTTCTGACCGGCCTTAAACACAATATTCTCCACCTTTTCTCCCGATCTGCCCAAAACTCCCATATTCTGCCCATTTACCGAAATTTTTAGGGCACCCGCATCGCTGGCCGAAAGAATAATCAAGTTTTTTGCATTAAAAAGCCGACTCTCCGACGCCTTATGCCGCTCGCGGATTTCATCTCCTCCGTCTATTTTCAGTGCTATTTCGGCATCTTGCAAAAATTGAATTTCCAAATTAACTTCGGCTTTGTTTTGACTGCCTTCCATTTGACCTATTACCGTTACGGTTTTGCTCGCCGACTTGTTAAATTTATTTTTTGCCGTAATAACCAAAAGCTTGGGACCCTGGGAAATGCCTAAGCTGGTTTCAAAGTTTCCGGCGGAATCTACATACACCGGTTCTTCATTAACAGTCAGGCTCGCATCAGGATCGGTTTTCCCCGCGACCACAACAAAAGTTTTTTCAACAACACTTAGGTCTTGGGGACTGTAAATTTCCAAAAGCGGGACTTTGCTTATGCCGGCAACCTGCCAAATTATATAGGCTACCGTAATTGTTATAAACAAGAACGCTGCGGCAAAACTCAAATTTTTCGGCGTAATAACTAAATCTTTCCAAAAGCTCAGCTTTTTATTGTCTGTTTGTCCTGAAGTTTGGGTCCTGACATTTTTAAATATTTTCCGCTCTATTTCATATTGTCTAATTAAAATCTCTTTATCTATTTTATAAATTTCGGAAAGCTTGGCCAAAAAACCTTTAACATACACCGAAGAGGGCAACTGCCTGTATTCCCCGTCTTCCAAAGCGGCAATAATTTTTATCCCGACTCCGGTTTTTTTGCTCACCTGCTCCTGTGACATAGCCAAATCTTGCCTGACAGCCTTCAAATACTCAGACAAAGTTTCCAACTGAATTTTATGTTTTTCAAAGACCACAAAGTAATTCCAAGTGTAAAATTAAAATTAGTTATTATCTTCTTCGGGTGCGCTCCCATATTCTTCCCTCTCTGCGTTCGAAACGCCATATACTTCCCTCGGCTTTGCGCCTTCTCCGGGACCTATTACCCCCTGCTGTTCCAAAATATCCAGCAGCCGGGCTGCCCTGGCATAACCCACCCGCAAGCGTCTTTGCAATAAAGATGCAGAAGCCTTGCCCGCGCGGGTTACTTCCTCAATCGCTTCAGGCAGCAAAGGATCATCATCCCCGACTTCTTCACCCTCAAAGCCCGGCACGCCCAAAGATTTTTTGGGTTTTTCTAAAATTTCCTCGTTATAAATCGGCGCACCCGACTGTTGTTTGAAGAAATCCACCACCTTCTTTACTTCCTTTTCACCAATATAAGCGCCTTGCACGCGCTTGGGCTTGTTGAATTCGGACGAGGTGTAAAGCATATCCCCGTTACCCAGCAGCTTTTCGGCCCCCGAAGTGTCCAAAATAGTCCGGCTATCTATTTGGCTCGCAACCGCAAAGGCAACGCGCGATGTAATGTTGGCCTTTATTAGCCCGGTAATTATATCCACGCTCGGCCTTTGGGTCGCTACCACCAAATGTATCCCCACCGCCCGGGCCATTTGAGCCAAACGAACGATCGCCGCTTCCACGTCGGCCTGCGCAACAGCCATTAAGTCTGCAAGCTCATCTACCAAAATTACAATGTAGGGCATGGAAAGCTCTGTGGCTTCATTGTATTCTAAAATATTCCGCTTCCCGACTTCCGACAAAAGCCTATACCTGCGATCCATTTCCGCCACCGACCACTTTAAGGCATTTACGGCTTTCTCATGATCAATAATTACCGGTGTAAGGAGATGCGGTATACCGTTATATAAATTTAATTCTACCCTTTTAGGGTCAATGACTATAAATTTAACGTCTTGCGGTGTATTCCTATAAAGCAAAGAAATAAACAGGCTATTTATAGAAACACTTTTGCCGGTACCCGTGGCGCCAGCGACCAGCAAATGAGGCATTTTAGCCAAATCAGCCACCATGGGTTGTCCCGCAACATCCCGGCCCAAAGCCAATGCCAGTTTGGATTTATGATCCACAAACTGCGGCGTTTGCATTACATCGCGGATGCGGACAATGGCCGTGGACTTATTAGGCACTTCTATGCCCACCAAAGATTTTCCGGGGATGGGCAATTCCATGCGGACGGAATGTGCGGCCAGCGCCAATGCTAAATTATCCTGCAAAGCCGCAATCTGCGAAAGCCTGATTCCCGCTGCGGGGCGCAACGTATATTGGGTTACGGTCGGCCCCACGTTTACTTCGCCCATTTCCGCTTCGAGGCCAAAATCCGCCAAAGTCTTTTTTATAACTGCAACGTTGGATTCTATGTTGCCGCTGTCAACAGTTGCATCGCTGCTATCCAGCAGGTCGAAAGGAGGCAGTTTCCAGTCTTTGCGGTCTTTTATAGTAATAGCCTCTAACTGAATTTGTCCGGTTTTACCAAGCGCGTTTACTGCAACTGTAGTTTTGACGGGCTTGGGAATTTCCGAGTCTTCCCCTTCGTCTTCTCCTTCAATTTTTGGGTTAGCGGATGAGACTTTGTCTTTCAAAAATCCCTGGCTGGACAAAGTATTAATTTTTAACTGTCCCGGAGCGGTCTTGATGGCAAGATCCTCTTTTGCTTCCCTGCCCGGCCACAGCCTATGCAAGGCAATATCAAAAGCAATCAATACCCCGATTACAAACAGGGCAAACAAAATCACATTGGCGGCAATAAACCCTAAAAACCTAAAAGCCACCCCGCCAAAAAAAGCGCCCAAAAAACCGCCGCCTCTTCCGGCTTCGGCCAAAGCAAAGGCCGTATAACCATTGTTCAAATAAAAAGTATGTATAATCCCGTCAATCGCCCCTGTCAAAAGTATTGCTCCCAAATATATGCGTAAATAAAAACCATTGTCCCGGCCCCTTTGGTCTTCTTCCAACTTTTGCCTGTAAAGCAGAATGGCAACTAAAGCAAGCAACAAAGGCATGACATAAGCCAACACTCCAAAGCCCCATGCCAAAACTTTCATTAGTCCGGCCCCAAAGCTTCCGGCAATGCCAAAAGCCGCCAAAGCCGAAATGACCGACAGGACCACAAACACCACAACGGCCACGCCCCGTTTGGTGTCCTGAGAAAGGTTTAACTGGGGCGGGTTAAATATTTTATCCTTTTCTTGGTTTTTTTTGTTTCTGCCCATGAATTTTCTTGTGTAAGTTTACCCCGAGCTTGTCGAAGGGAGCGGAGCCGAGGGGTAAATTCCAAATAATTAATCACGCTTCATTACTATACTATTCTAGCATTTTTCCCCCCACTTTAAAACCCCGTCCCCCACTTAGGAGGGACGAGGCTTATTATTCGTGCTGATCCGTTTCTAATTAGTGTTTATTTTGCTTAAAGGCCTTTAACTTTAACTTTCTTGGTCTTGGCCTTGGCGGCTTTGGGGATTATAACCGTTAAAATGCCGTCTTTGAGGTCGGCCTCAATGCCCTCGCTGTCAATGTCAACCGGAATTATTACGGAGCGGGAGAAGTTTCCCCAATAGCATTCCTGGTAAAAATAATCGTCCTGATTAACACTTTCTTCTTTCTTACGCGCGCCTTTTATAGTGAGCATGTCGTTGGCCACGGTAATGTCTATATCTTCCGGCCTTACGCCTGCAATGGTGGACTTAATTATGACATTGTCCTTGGTCTGATACATGTCTATATTAAGTTGCCCCTCATAATCCGAAAGCCAGTCTTCGCCTTCTTTAGCCTTGTGGACAGGGGCACTGGCTGTCTCCTGAACCGGCTCTTGAGCCTCTTCCTCTTCCGCCTGCTCTTCCGGCTCTTCAACTATAAGCTCTTCGGCTTCCATTTCTTCGTCCTCAACTTGTGAAACCGAAACCGGCACGGCCTCTTCCGTTACGTTCCCGCCCATTATTTTCCCAAAAAAAGAAGTTTTCTTTGCCATAAATTTTCTCTTTAATTCCTTACAGTTCTAAGGGTTACTAAAACTATAATAGACGATAAACAATAGTCCGTCAACCGCAGGTTTAGCTAAATTATAAAGGCAAATAAGGCTCTTTAGCAGGTGAAACCACCAGCCTACCTCACGCTGTTATAGCCTTTTTTATTCAATGGCTTTTTGGTAATAATGACCCAAAAATAATTTATTAAGTACTGAAAAACTGTCTTAATAATCCCATTTTTATTGTAACGCCTAGCGCTGGTATAAACCCATAAAGATGGTGAAACTATAATTTTGCCTAAGGGATACAGCCTCTGTGAAAGCAAGGCCTCGTCCCCAAAAAATTCAGTGCCCTGCCCCAAGCCCCCCACTTGGTCCAAAGCGCGTTTTTTAACAGCAGTCATTCCTCCCACCAAATGGGCGGAATGATGAAATATATTATTCATTAAAAACACCCACGGGTAAACAAAACAAAAGGTGCCCAAAGTTTGCAGGGCTTTTTTTAGCTGCGACATTCCGTAATACTTATAATGAGTAGAGACCGCGACTACTTCGGTAGGGGCGATTTTTTCCACAAGCTTGGCAAGCCACATAGCTTTCGGCAGGCGGACATCGGCATCTAAAAAAATAAGTATATCTCCCAATGCCTCCATATAGCCTTTCTGCCGCGCCGCTACGGTGCCCGGTAATTTTTCATCCACAATTTTTACGGCCGGATATTTTTCCAAAACCAGGGAAGCGGTACTGTCTGTGGAATTATTATTTACAACCACAACTTCAAATTCTTCCTGAAAGTCTTGGGCAAAAATAGAATCCAGACAGCCGCCTATGTATTTTGACTCATTATTTGCCGGGATAATAAATGAAATCATAATCTTTTAAAATTATTTCAGTCGTCACCTATGACCTTGTCTTTTACGCCAATGATGCAATTACCCTGGTAGGGGCGGCTTCGGCCTGAAATTTTGCCGGCAAAGCGGTAATTTCAAAATTCTTACCGATCAATTTTTCTAAATTTGTTAGATTTTCCAAAACCAACACGTCATTTTTAAAAAGTATATTATGGACAGCATAGGGCGCCTTGTCGGGCGAAGGCGTATCCATTCCAACCATGCTCGCTCCCGCCCGCGCCAGCTGTGTTGCGAAATCCTGGCTAATTTCCGGGTAATTAAAATAGTACTCGTCCGCCCCAAAGGCCTTTGACCAGCCAAAGCATACCAAAACTATATTGCCTTTTTGAATATTTACCCCCTGTAAAAGCTCTAAACCTGCGGAAGTTTTTCCGCGAGCATCTACTATAATGCCTTTGCCAAAAAATTTCTCTGGCGGATATTCATCCAAAAACTTGCCGCCTAAAACCATATGCGCGGGTGCGTCCATATGAGTACCGACGTGCATACCGGTTTTAATTTCGTAATGCAGTATGCCGTCCCGAGAGACTTCCGAAGTTTTCAAAAGTTGGGCGGCTGGATCGCCCGGAAAAACCGGCATATCGGGCGTAAAAGTGTGGGTGAGGTCTATGTACATAATATTCAGCGGTGTTCAGCGCCAACCGCCTCGGCAATATTTTTAAAACCGTCCTTCTCCAAAAGTTTAACCAGGCCTTTGCAAATTTTTTTTGGCAAACCCGGGCCTTCGTATATTAGTCCGCTGTAAACCTGGACCAAAGATGCGCCCGCCCTGATTTTTTCATAGGCATCGGCAGCGCTGCTTATCCCCCCGAGGCCAATAATACAGGGACGCTTTAGCCTTTTGTAGGCATGTCTTATAAGCTCGGTGGTTTTTTTGCGGATTGGCTCGCCCGAAAGTCCGCCGCGGCCGATCGATTCCAATTTCGCTTGGGAAGTCTTAAGCCCTTCCCGCATGCCGTGCGCGCAATTAGCCAGCACATAACCGGCGACACCGTATTTTTCCGTAATGTCCAATATCGCATCCAAGTCCTGAAAGCTAATGTCGGGAGACAACTTTACCAAAACCGGCTTATGGACTTTTTCTTGGTCAATAATTTTTTTTATTTCTATAAGCAGCGCTTCCAAAGACTCGCATTCTTCAAAGGTCTTGCCCTCTGCGGTATTGGGGCAGCTCACGTTAATAAGTATGTAGTCGCCAAAGCGATGCAATTTTTTAAAAGTATAGCAATAATCCTCTATGCCCTGCTCGCCAAGTATTTCTGTGCTGTGAGTCTTGGCAATATTTATGCCCAGTGGGATCCGGCAAATGCCCTCGTTGGACCGCGCCCTTGCTTCCAGCTTTTTTTCCATGGCATCGGCGCCAATATTGTTAAGGCCCATGCGGTTAATAACCGCCCTGTCTTCGGGCAGGCGCCACATGCGAGGCTTGGCATTGCCTTTGCCGCCGCGTGCGGTTACGGAACCGATCTCTATAAAACCCAAACCCAGGCTGGGCCAAAAATCCAGCATGCGAGCGCTCTTGTCAAAGCCGCCCGGCACGCCCACAGGATTTTTGAATTTTATTCCTAAAAATTTTTGCTCCAACGCGGGATGATTAAACGTGTATACTGAAGAAAAAAATTGTTTGAAAGGAAAATATCCAAAAATTTTCTCCCCCAGCCACAGCATAAGTTCATGAATGACTTCACTGTTTAAAATAAATATCAACGGACGCAAGTATTTATACATAACGAAACTTATTTATCTCGTCCTTTAATTTTTTTGCCTCTGCTTTTGGATCTTCGGAAAAAATTATCCCTTTGGAGGAATTTATTATTAAACCCCTTTTTTGAGAATTCAACCCCGCCTTTATAACTGCTTCCACACTACCCCCTTGCGTGCCAACCCCGGGAACCAGCAAAGTCATTTCTCCGACAATATTTCTAACCTCTCCGAGTTCGGCAGGATAGGTTGCGCCGACTACCAACATGCAATTGTGGTTATAATTCCAGTCACTGGAAACTTTTTGTGCCACTATCTGCCAAAGTTTTTTCCCCCTCTCCCTTAATCCCTCCCCCTCTGGAGGGGAGGGCAGGGAGGAGGTGAATTCCAAATCCTGCAACTCTTTCGCGCCCGGATTGGAAGTCCTGCAAAGGATAATGGAAACTTTGTCTTTCCTGTCTAAAAATGGTTTTATGGCATCTAGACCTAGATAGGGATGCAAAGTTACCGCATCAAAATCCAAGTTATCCAAAATTGATTGTGCATACAGTTCGCTAGTGTAGCCAATATCTGCGCGCTTTGCGTCGCAAATAGTAAAAATATCCGGACAATTTTCCTGAAGATATAGCGCAGTCATCCGTAACTCTTCCCATCCTTCTCTGCCTCGGGCTTCATAAGATGCGACATTGGGCTTAAACGCCGCGGCAAATTCTGCCGTTTGGTCAATAATCCACTTATTGAATTCAAATTGCGGATTTTCCATCCCTTTAAATTTTTCCGGCAATTTCCCAAAGTCAGGATCTAGACCCACGCATAAAAGCGAATTGATTTTTTGTGCCCTTTGGTTGTATTTTTCTTTGGCCGCGCTCATCATATGGTTTATTTTTCCAAACCTTTAGCTTCTAAAAATTTTTTCCCGTGACCAATACCCGTATTTATTGGCACGCCTTGTTGGCAAAGAACGCACTCCGCCTCCTCGTATACCGGCACCTCTAAAACATCCAGGGCGTAAAAAGGGACGCCAAAGTATTCGCTCGTCACCCCTTGAGGGTTTTTATTCACCATGACTATTACAGCCACAACCGTTGCGCCCGCCGCTTTTACGGACTCCACGACTTTTTTGGCGCTGCCGCCGGTGGTAGTTAAATCCTCTACCACTAAAACTTTTTTACCCGCCACCAGCTTGTCGTAGCCACGGGTAAATACCTGATTGTTTTTTTCAGCTTTTTCGGTATATACTCCCAAAATTTCCCTGCCTTTTATTTCTGAAAGATAATGTGCAGTCCAAGTAGAAAGGATAATACCGCCCAGCGCCGGGCCTACTACTACCTCTATATCCAAATTTTTTACTTTTTCAGCCAACAGCCTGCAAATTTCCGAAGTCGCTTTGGTATGGGGGTAAAGCGCGTCTTTATTTATATAAATGGGAAAATGTTTGCCAGACGTGCCGACAAAATGGCTGTCTGTTAAAACCGCGCCGGTGTGTTTAAGAATATCTAATACTTTGCTCATTTTGTTATCTAGCTATTATTATTTAAAATTATCCAATGGGTGTTACCGTAACGGCGGCTTTCATTTTGGGATATTAGAAATGTTTATTTAGGAATGCGCGACCTGATCCTGATTTTAAATACTTTTCCAATTCAAATGCTTTATACTTATTTTCAAGCGCAATGTAAAAATCAAGCCTTACGGGCAACCTATTTTTGGTCGCTTGAACATACCCTTTTTGATGCCGATTTAGCCTCTCCCTGAGGTTATCGGTACATCCAATATAGTATCCGTTCTTACATTTCAAACTATAAATGTAATGCATAATTTGATGCCTGCTTTCACTAAACAATGCAAGTCGTAGGTTTGCCAAGCAGCAGCTTCAGCGAAACCAGGACATAAGAGCGAGAGATTCGAACCCTGGTCCTTTTTTTTATAGGTTATTGGTCGCTTTCGCAAACCTTGTGGCGGACTTCGTCACGCCTTAGGTTCGCTTCAGCGAACCGATGGCGGAGAGGGTGGGATTCGGTCACTTCACGCTATTCTCCTCATCCCTTCGGGATTCGTCGAATAACGCTACAGCGACCCCTGCCGCTATTTATTGCTCCAAATAATCGCAACAAATTTTTTGCTTCGCAAAAATCGCTCTTTTTCGAATCCCACTATCATTTATTGGCAACCCGGCAGCCAGAAGGCTTCCGGTTTGCCAATGGCGGAGAGGGTGGGATTCGAACCCACGGTCCCTTGTGGGGACACGGCTTTTCGAGAGCCGCACTTTAGACCACTCAGACACCTCTCCAAGTGACAACAACCATATAACCCTTCAAGCTTTATCTTATGACTCTACCTATTATAAAACAAAAACCGCTGTTTGTCAGCGGTGGTTATTTATACATACATTTTACCACCTCACTCCCCCTCTACTTAAATACAGGAAGGAGATGAGAACAAAAACTCAAGCGGTGCAGAGGTGAAAGACCATGTTTTACAATAGCTTCACGATGCTCGATTGTGCCGTAACCTTTGTGTTTTGCAAAATTATACAAAGGATAAGTTGTATGGTGTTGGACCATTATTTCGTCACGGTAAACTTTGGCGATAATCGAAGCCGCGGCTATGGAAATAACTTTATTGTCGCCGCCAACTATTGCTTCTTGCGGAAAATTTATGTTTGGAATTGTGAATTTGCCGTCTACGGCTATCATGAAATCTCTTTTGTCATCCCGACTGACGAGGAGTGCATCTGATGAGGAATGGAGGGATCCCTTAAATGTCAAGATTTCATCGGATAAAGGATTGCCTGCCTCGCCGGCAGGCAGGCTCCGCTCGTCCTCTAAGACAACGGGCTTGGTCGGAATGACAGAAGAGAGTAACCCTTCTACCGCCTTCCGCATTGCCAAAAGTGTGGCATTGTGAATATTAATTTCATCAATAATTTTTTCCGAAACAACGCCCACGCTCCACTGGGCATGCTGTTTTATAAGCTCGGATAATTCACTCCGTTTGTCTGCATTAAGCTGCTTGCTGTCTTTAATTTCCTTCCAGAATGTTTGGTGCTCCCTGCTAGCTAGTGGGAGCACCGCTGCCCCTGCCACTACGGGTCCTGCCAAACTGCCTCGGCCAACTTCGTCGCAGCCAATAACCCAGACTACACTTTTTCTTGCCCGGTTTTTTTCGTAATTAAAATTCATGTTTAATGTTAAACCACCTCGGTTTTGTTTCGTTTCACCAACCTATGAGAAAAAACTACAGCTATAGCTTGTTGGATTTGAACTTGGAACCTTTAAAACCGGTAAGTACGCTGGATTCAAAAGAATAATTAACCAACTTTTTTTGCTGAGATTTTTCTTGGGCAAATTTTATTAGCTCCTTAAGCAAGTCCGGAAATTCCAGTCCGGAAGCCTGCCATAAGTGATGGTAAAGCGTACCGGGTAAAGGGTTTACCTCGTTGGCAAAAAACTTATTAGTTGAACGATTTACCAAAAAGTCTACCCGCGCAATACCACTGCATTCCAAAATTTTATAAACTTGGATTGCCGCTTCCTTTATGCCGGCTGTCATAGTCGCATCCAGACGTGCCGGAATAACCACGCTTCTCTGGCTTTTGCCGGTTTGGGCGCCGCCCTCTTTTAAGTATTTGTCCTCAAAACTGAATAAATCCAAAGTGAACAACGACTCCTGCAGCTCCGAGGCTTTGGGCTGGTCATTACCAATTAAGCAACAAGTCACGTCCATTAAATCTTCCACTAATTCCTCTACCACAATTTTGGAATCATAATAAGCCGCAACCTCCACTTTTTGTTCAAGTTCTTTTTCGTCTTTTGCCTTCCCAATCCCTATTGATGACCCAAGATGGGCAGGTTTTACAATCAGCGGATATTTGAGGCTTTTGCCGATGTCTTCAATTATGGCTTTTTTGCCATCTGCTTGATCCCACAGGGTTTTATAAAAATATGTAAACTTAGTGGTTGGAATCCCGGCGTCCCGCATCATTATTTTGGTTAAAGCCTTATCCATGGAAATTGCCGAGGCCGTTACGCCGCAACCCACATAAGGCACGCCGAACATTTCAAACAAGCCCTGAATAGTGCCGTCCTCGCCGTATGTGCCGTGCAGGGCGGGGAAAGCCAAATCTATAGTTACGGTCTTGCCCATTATGCCTTTTTTCCTAAACACCATTTTACCCACGGACTCTTCCATATCCAAAAAGTATTCCTTGTACTCGCCCTGCTCTTCAATTTTTTTGCCGGGATCCGCAAACTTTTTTAGGTCGCCCAAGTCTTCCCCCAGGCACCACTTCCCTTGTTTGGATATATAAACCGGGACCACGTTATATTCCAAACCTTTCAGGCCGGAAATAATCAGGTTGGCGGTAATTATGGAAATGTCATGCTCCACACTTCCGCTGCCAAAAAACACACCGATGGTTAAATTTGAATTTTGAATCATGAATTTAGAATTATGAATTTAAATAATAATCTAATATTTTTTTATAGTTTTTAAATTACCCCACAAATTCATCCACACTCATTTACGTGTTGTTTTGAATATTGGTTACTACCGAGATATCAATTCCTTACTTCATAATTCTAACTTCTTAATTCTTGACTCTATACATACTGATCGCCCCAGTCATTTTGGAAAAGTATGACGTCGTTGGGCTTGAGGATTTTAGATAATGACGAGTGCGCCTCTTGCGCAGTTTCAAACCAAATTATCTTTAGTTTGTCATTGCGAGCCCCGAGTGCATCCGAAGGGCGCGGCAATCTGCCTGCACTAAAGATTGCTTCGTCAGATGCATTCCTCGCAATGACAGACAAAATCCCCTCCTCAATCCATCCAGTCACGCTGTTCCTAATTAGTATAACCACATCGGCCACTCCTGCCAACCGCCGGCCAATTTCCATATGCACATCTTTCGCAGCCGCGCCGGTTTCCACCAAGCCCGGGGTAATATAAATTTTCCGCCTGTTTTTAAAGCGCGACAAAACTTTTATAGCTTCATAAGCGCCTTCGGAATTGCCGTTATAAGCGTCATCAATAACCAAAATATTTCCGGGAGAAATGGAAGGCTCAAGGCGGTGGTTAACGGGGTGGATCCTTTCCAAACCGTTTTTTATTTCCGCATCGCTCAAGCCAAGCAACCGCCCAAGCTTTACGGCACACTCGGCATTTGCCAGGGCGTATTCGCCCAAAAGCCGAAGCTTTACGCTTTCCCCTCCCTCCATACTAAAATCCCAAAAAAGCCTTTCGGGATTAAAATCGGCCCCCACTTGGCTGTCCCTTTTGGCCGCCGCCGGTTTTTGGTAAGTTATAACCTTCATGTCGGGCCAAACATATTCCTTATAATGCCCCATAACCCTTTCGCTCTCGGCATTTAAAAATATTTTGGCGCCGGGCTTTGCGGTGCTGACTATTTCAAAAATGGTCGCAGTTACCGCTTCCATCTTTTTCATTCTTTCCAAATGCGCTTCGTCGATTCCGGTAATTACCGCAATATCCGGCCGGACAATTTTACAAATTTCCTCAACATCCCCTTTATAATGCTCCCCCATTTCCACAATGGCTATTTCCAAATCGGCGGAAAATTTTTTTATTACCCAGCGTGATATACCAACGGGCGTATTTACGCTTTCGGGCGTACTTAATACTTTATACTTACTACTTAATACTGCGCTGAGAACCTGCTTCATGGTGGTTTTGCCAAAACTCCCCGCAATCCCAATTATTTTTAAATTTGGCAGGTCCCTTACCTTAGCCTTTGCCCTTAAAATAATCCACTGTTTAAACAAAAAATCCGCGGGCTTAAACAAAACGGTAACGGCTACAAAAAAAATAAAAGATAAAAAATTAAAACCTACCACCAAACCCGCGCCTGCCACAAAACAAGCCGCCCAATTTTCCAAAACGCTGCGCTGAAGCGCCCACGCTACGTACCCAGCCAAAGCAAAAATCAAAAATTCGGAAGCCAAAAAAATCACCAACGCCTTGCCTGTCCAAACCAGTCCTTTTCTAAGGGGCACTTTGGGGGGCAAGGAGCCTTTTTTATAGAGCAGCTTGAAATACCGCCCGAGCTCATAATTCTCAAGCTGTAAAAGGTATAGTTGGTAAATGGGGACTTTTAACATTAGGCGCTTATGAATGGCAAAAATTCTTCCATAAATTCTTTCGGCTTGTCCAAAAAGCTGAAATGCCCGGCGTAAGGAAGAATAATAAATTTAGAATTATGGATTAAAAAATTCATTCGCCGGCCGAACTCAACTGGGGTATCGATGTCATTATTGCCCCACACAATTAGCGTGGGGATGCTAATGCGCTTCATATCTGCCGACAAATCTTCGGAGACAACTTTAGCCAGGGTGGCTTGCAATTCGGGTGTTGCAATATAATCTTCGGCGCCTATATTTTTATATATTTTCTGCCTGAATAGCTGCATGAACCGGGGTTTAAACAACGGCCCTAACATTTTTGCCGCCAGTCCCATTAAAGTTTTTTTCCACGAATTCACTACAAAGCCGGCGCTGTCGACTAAAATTAATTTGCTTATTAATTCCGGATAATTTGCGGCCAGCTTTATTCCAATCCGGCCCCCAAAAGAATGCCCGACAACATATACATTTTGTAATTCCAGTTTTTCTATAAACTGTTTTACGCATTCCGCATAATCCCCTACTCCCCAAGGACGTTTAGGCGCCGGCGAACTTCCAAAACCCGGCAGGTCAAGTGCCACAATTGATAATGAATTATTTTCCCCCGGCAATTTTTGAATTACCGGATTCCAAATTTCTTTTTGGGCCCGCCAGCCGTGCAAAAATAACACCACTCGGCTGCTGGCACCGCTTATTGTGTCGAGATACGAAATCAACTGCTCATTTATTATTATCTGCTTGGACATAACTGCATTTTAACACCCTAATAAATAAAATTAAACCCCCAAAAGGGGGTTTAATTTTTGGTCGGGATGCAGGGAATTGAACCCTGTCTTCGCGCACCCGAAGCGCGCGTACTACCGGTATACTACATCCCGATTATCACATTTATATTATAGCTCAAGCTTAGCCACCAAAAAAGGCCTTCGATTCTTCAAAGACCTTTTTTGGTGGACCATACCGGATTTGAACCGGTCGCCTCTTCCATGCCATGGAAGCGCTCTACCAAATGAGCTAATGGCCCTTGCTTGCCCTGTCATCTCCTATTCTCTAATCCCCAATCTCTAACCAAAACATTTTACCTAATTTTCCGGACTTGTTCAAGCGTTTCTTGCCACATACTTTTCCATTCCCTTGCCTGTTCCCTAAAGCCCGGAATTACGCCCATAACATTTAACACCCAACCAATTGTGGCCACTGCGAGTGCAACTCCTAAAATACCGCCAATCCCCTGCAATATTCCCCTAACAAAAGCCCTCCACAAACTTTCGGTCTTATGGAAAATGCCAGTCAAACTCCGGTTAATTTTATCCAATTCGGTTTTAAGTTCCGGATCAATCATAATTTTTGTTTAATGTTCTGGTGACCACAGGCCACGAGCCAAGTCGAGTGGTGCCCTCGGAGGGAATCGAACCCCCATCTTATCCTTAGGACGGATCTGCTCTATCCATTGAGCTACGAAGGCAAATTACACCAATAGATTATATCAAATAACATTAAATGTTAGAATGGTAATATATGGAAATAAGCAAAGAAAAATTTAACCCATTGCGGGTGGCCAAAATCTTTTTTTTACTGTTTTTAATATTCCTGTTTTTCCCTGTTCGTTATGTCTTCCCCACGGCTTCTAGCTTTATGACGGGTCTGTATTCAGACTTTACTTCATTTTCGTTATATTTAAGCGATATATTTCTTTTTATTGCCTTTTTCTTTGTTTTGTGGTATAATTATAAATACTTTACCAAATATATCTCTTTTCCTCATATTTTAGCCATTATTTGGCTTTTTTTATTGATTTTTATACATTATAAATCTATTTCTGGCTTAAATATCTGGTATTTAGTAAAGTTCTTAGAAATAAGCCTTGTTTCATATGGAACAACAGTTGCAATTACAAATATTTCCGCCAAAGGTGGCCAAATTTCAAAAAACTGGTTTCTATTTACTTTCCTAGGTTTAGGCACGCTTCAGTCAGCTATTGGGCTATTGCAGTTTATTGAGCAATCCTCACTTGGCCTAAATAAGTTAGGGGAGCAAATCCTTAAGCCTACTCTATGGGGAGTGGCCAAGGTTGTTTCAGGTGGAACAACATATTTAAGGACCTATGGCACTTTTCCCCACCCCAACCCCCTTTCAGCCTTTCTTTTAGTTACAATTTTAATAAATATCTATCTCTTAATTTCCACCACGTGGAAAAGGGGTATTAAAATTTGGCTTAATCTAGCTCTTTTTATTAATATCCTGGGTATAACTGCTACTTTTTCACGTGGAGCATACTTAGCCCTAGGAGTAGGATTATTATTATTCTTTAGTATTGCTGTCATTGCGAGGAGGAGGGCAGCCGACGAGGAAGCAATCTCAACGTTGAAAAAGATTACTTCGGTCTTCGACTCTGAGGGAAGAGAGGAATCGCCCCGACTCGAACGAGCTGCACTCGCAACGACCTTTATCAAACTACTATTTGCTTTACTAATTTCATTTTTGATCTTTAAACCCTTTTTGCTTTCACGCGCAACTATTACAGACCAGGCAACAATTGAAAGGGGAGTATATAACCGAACTGCTCTAAGTATAATCAAAAACCAGCCTTTAACAGGGATTGGGATGGGGGAAAGTGTGCTTCATATGGAACAATACAGCCCCACGCCCTTAAATCCTTACCAGATTCAGCCAATACACAATTTTTTCTTACTATCAGCTGCGGAGTTGGGTATTCCAGGAATGTTAATTCTGATTTGGATATTTATCTCACATCTGAAAAAATTAGTATCAAGTATTAAGTATCAAGTATTAGGCGGGTTCCAAAACCTTACTACTTACTACTTACTTCTTACTTCTCTTTTATTATGCTTTTTCGTGCTTATGTTCTTTGACCACTATTTTTATACCCTCCAGCAAACCCAAATGCTGCTTTGGATAGTTTTGGGATTAATAGCGGCAGAAAAAAATCCCCAAAATGGGGATAATAATCTTTAAATCTTTTTATTTTTGAATCTTTAAATTATTTATGGTACTCTTTGCCCGCCAAAATCGTACACGCCCTGTAAATTTGTTCTTCTAAAATTACCCGCGCCATATTATGCGGGAAAGTAAGAGGGGAGAGTGAAATAGAGTAGTTAGAATAGGGTTTTAGGGTCTTCGAAAGACCAATACCGCTGCCAATAACAAAAACCAGCTCCTTGCCTAAAGCTCCGGTGCGTTGAATAAAATCGGCAAAAGTTTTGGAATCCCTCAGAGTGCCTTTTTCTTCCAGTAAAATTACAATTCCGCCTTCGGGCAACTGGTTGATAATTTTTTCTGCCTCTTCTTCCTTTATTCGGGCAATATCGTCGTTAATTCGGTAGGAGATTTCCGGAATTTCCACCATATTAATTTTGGCATAAGGCCCAAGTCGCTTTAAATACTCGGCTTCCAATTCCTTGTAAGCCTTTTCCTTAAATTTTCCAAGCGCAATAATACGGATTTTAAACATTTTTACAGTATTAATTCCGGGCTTTACTACTATATCATAATCATATAAAATTAATAAGATTTTAAAAATTACCCCAACCTTTTTGCGGCAATAATCCCGGGGATTTTATTTTCAGCGGACCTATGGTCCAGAGGCCCCATCACTTTTGTTGGGCTCATAGTAAAGTGGTATTACGCGGCATTCGCATTGCCGAGGCCCGGGTTCGATTCCCGGTGAGTCCACCAAAAGTGATGGGGTAAATAAGACACCGGCATTTTTACCCCGTAGTATCCGCAGAAGGCGGATTACTACTGGGGCGCATTGCCAAGACGCGAGTTCGACTTAGTCCTCCGAAGCTTTAGCGTAGGATGGATTCTCGCTAGGTCCACCACTTGAGTGACGGGGCGAGTTGCCGAGACTCGGCTTCAACCGCGTCCTGCAAAGCATCCTTGTCTGAGTAGCTTTACGCGTAGCAGGAAACAAAGGATGAATTCTATTGTTCCACCAAAATTAAAATCCCTGAAAAGGGATTTTAATTTTATCAAGATATGCAAAAGATCTTTTTACATTCGCTAAAGCTTCCTCCAAAGGTTTTTGAGTTTGCCGGAAAATACTACGCGTTGCAAAATTATTATTACAATAACCAAGCCCAAAACCACCAGCTCGGCATAGTGGATATAATTGTTAAGCAATGTAAACGACTTTCTTAGGGCAAAGCCTAAAGAGCCCATTACCAATAGCCAAAACACCATAATTGGCAATATGTGTTTGGCATAGGTTTTACCTGGTATGCCAATTACTCCGGCTCTCGCAACCGCGGCACGATGAACCCCGTAAACAAATTTGGTAAGAAGCAAAGTAACTTTGGGCCGGCGCAAAAAATGCTCGTCAAAGTGGTTGCTCTTTTTTATAATCCATTGAGCCATTTGGTTGGAAGAATTTTTCAACTTTTTTCCGAACCAAAACCAAAAAAATTGCTCGACACCCGAACCTGCCAATGCAACAACAATTAATGCGGCGGGATTGTGGCGTCCTGCGCTAATTAAAAAGCCCACCACTAACATAGTGACGTTACCTTCAATTAGCATCCCGACAAAAATTAGCAAATAAGGAAAAAAACTCCAGTCGGGGAAATATGGCCCTATAAGTGAATCAAGCATCAATTATTAATTAAAATATGACAAGTAAAGTATAACAAAAAAGGCTTAAAATAAATTAAATTTTTCAACCCAAGTGCAAAATTTCGATTTTGGCCCCTAGCTTTTTTAGGCGATTGACCAAATCTTCATAACCCCTGTTTATTGAATAAACATTCCTCAAAACCGATTTGCCCTTGGCGGCCAACATACCAATAAGCACAATGGCGGCGGGACGCAAAGCAGGGGGACAGATTAACTCGTTGGCTTTGAGCTCCTGCGGCCCTTCCACATACACCCTATGAGGGTCGGCCAAAATTATTTTAGCGCCCAGCTTGTTTAGCTCCATATAGTAGATAGCGCGATTTTCGTATGCCCAATCGTGGATTAAAGTTGTGCCAATCGCCTGGGTTGCTATGGGCACAAAATAAGGCAAATTATCCATATTCATGCCCGGATCATCGTGCGCTTCGAGCTTGTCCGGCAGTGCTTTTAACTTGGAGCTGTCTTGAAAAGTCACGTCTACCAAATTGGTTATTCCGTTTCTGGATTTGTAAGCTTTGCTGAGATTAAACTTAACCCCCATTTTTTCCAATTTTAAAAGTTCCAAATCCAAAAAATCTATCGGGCACCTTTTGACCGTAAGGGGGGAGTTGGTGGTCACGGCTATGCTAAAAAAAGTCATGGCTTCTATGGGGTCTTCGCTCGGAAAAAATTCCACATCCTTTTTTATGCGCGGAACTCCGTGGATTTTTAAGGTATGGGTGCCAATGCCTTCTACTTTTACGCCTAAAACTGTTAAAAAATGACAGAGGTCTTGCACCATATAATTACTGGCCGCACGCCGAATTTCCAATTGCCCCTTAAGTTTGGCCGCCGCCAGAATAACATTTTCGGTCGGCGTGTTGCCGCTTTCATACATAACCACCTTTTGCGGATTTACGGGCAAAGAATTGCAATTATACCAGCCGTTGGCTGTCTCCACCTTAAGGCCTATATTGCCAAGAGCATATAAATGAGGCTTGACTGTCCTTTCCCCTAAACTGCAGCCGCCCGCGTAAGGCAGACGAAAATTCTTTAGCATATGCATAAGCGGCCCCATAAATAAAATAATGCTGCGGGTTTTTCGGCCAGCCTCATGGTTGATTTTGTTCAAATTAATCTTGGCGGGGGGCTTAATTTCCAAGTCATTGCCGTTAAGCCATCTGACGCTCACGCCAATGCTTTCCATTACTTCCAAAAGCCTGTTTACTTCTTCTATCCTCGGCATGGAACGCAGAGTTGTTTTGCCCTGGTTAAGCAAGGAGGCGCAAATTAAGGCCACGGCCGCATTTTTGGATGAGTTTATGGAAACTGCGCCTGAAAGTTTGTGGCCGCCTTCAATTGCCAGGCTGACGGAGTTGTCCGCCAGCTGGATAATTTCCTGGTTCAATACCCGGCTTATTTTAGCCAGCATGCCCGTGGAAAAATTCTGCACCCCGCTTTCCATGCGCGCCACGGCTGACTGGCTGGTGCCTAGCATGTTGGCAAACTGGCTTTGGGTTATGCCTTGTTGCTGCCTGATTTTTGATATAAAAGCGCCAATGCGTTTGCGATCTTCAAATATAGACATAAAATTATATCACTTATGATATAATCATAACATATTTATCCAAATTAAAAAAGCCCCCACTGAGGGGCTTTTTTAAAAAATTTAGAAATTGAATAACCTTGAAAACCACCGCTCTAAAAACAGGCTGTTTCGGTTGGCATAATATAGAGCCAGAATGCCGCCTAAATAGGCCAAGTTGAGCAAAAGCACGCGTACAAGGTCGTGTTTGATTATTTTGTATTCTTCAGCGTGTTCGAAATTCTGATGAGTTGAAGTCGTCATGTAGTTTGGCTTAAATGTTTTTATAATTATAGTACTTTTTATTTTTAATGCCAAGATGGCAAGGCTTAGCGAAAAATTTTGGCTGTTTGATAGGCCTGGCGAAGGGTGCTAAAATACAGCAGCTATGTTTCAACCAATTGTTATTTTATGCCTTTGCCTGGCCGTAATATCGCTGGGCATAGGCGGATGGGCGGCCTATAAAATTACCATTTTGAGCCGCGCGCAAAAAGTATTCTTTGCCGGCAAAACCGGCCAAGACTTAGAAGAGGCGCTTATGCAGCTTATTCAAAGAACCACGTCCCTGGAGGACGAAATGCTTGCGGCTTCGGGGGAAATTAAAAAATTAGAAAATTCCCTGGGGTTTGCCGTTCAAAAAATGGGCCTGGTTCGCTACAGTCCGTTTGCCGACGGCGGAGGCAACTACAGCTTCTCGCTGGCATTGCTTAACCAACATGACAGCGGAATAGTTATAACCAACATGTACGGCCGGCAGCAAAGCCGAGTTTACACCAAAACCATTTACCAAGGGAAAAGCGAAACGCCTCTGACCGAAGAAGAACAGCAAGCCGTACGCCTTTCCAATGAAAAAAATTAACCCGAGAACCTAGACGTAAAAAATAATATTTAAAAATAACACCGGGAGGAGAAAGAAGAAATTATGGACAAAGATCTAAACGGATTTGAAACTACGGCCGAAACCGTGGTAGGCCCCAGCGTAAAAATTCAGGGGGACCTAAACAGCGAAGGCAACATAAACGTAGAAGGCCAGGTAACCGGCAAAATTTCAACCACCCAGGGCGTATTTGTTAAGGAAGGCGCCAAAATTACCGCAGACATTAGCGCCGGCAACGCCGTAATTGGCGGGGAAGTCCAGGGCAACATAAAAATTTCCGGCCATCTTATACTCCAGGCTTCCGCCCGGATAAATGGTGACATTGCCTGCCAAATTTTAAGAGTTGAGGACGGGGCTAACTTTTCCGGTAAATGCAATATGAAAGGCAGTAACGGCAACGGCAACGGCAAAAAGAGCGCGGTAATGGAAACAGAACTGGAAACGGAAGAATAAAAAAACTATTGAACAAAATTAAATAAAATTGACATAATTGAGCAAAATTTTACTCCGAATTAATTTTGTCAATTTTTTAAATCTTGTCATTTTGTCAGTTAACTACTGTGTACTACTACATTTTCGACCAGGGCGGACTGCCAATGGAAAAATACGAGCAAATGCAAACCGAAGCCACGGGGCTTATGGCTGAATTTAAAATTGCCGGCGAAGCCGGCAGGGTTACCCCACTTCGTTCCATTGCCGACCTGGTAGACACCGCCAGCCAACGCGGGGCCAAAACGCTTGTCGCCTGCGGCTCCGACGACACATTTAACCTTATGCTGGCGGCCTTAAAGGGTCGGGATTTTGTTTTGGGATTTATCCCTTTTGACCAAAATTCTTACCTTGCAAAAATCTTAGGCATAGACAGCATCCACACCGGAGTTAAAACTATTGCGGGCAGGCGCCTAGAAAGGCTCGATCTCGCTAAAATTTCCGGCAACTTTTTTTTAAGCTACCTGGAATTCGGCGTGATGAGCCAAGAGTTAAAGAGCACCGGACTTTTGTCGGGCTTAAGGATGCTTTCGGTGGAAACAAAAAATATCCAAATCCGAATCGACGATTCATACACCTTAAACCTCCAGGCATTAGGGGGACTGGCCGTAAACACCCGCTCGACTTCCAGCAAAACCAAAAGTTTGGCTAACCCCACCGACAGCAGCTTGGATTTGCTGATTTTGGAAAAATTGTCAAAAACGGAGATTTTAAAATACCGCAAAACCATTGCCGAAGGTTTTTTGGAAGAAGTGCCAAAAAGCTCGGTGATAAAATGCAAAAAAATTGAATTTTTGGAACCGCGCGGCATGAGCCTTACCATGCTAGGGAGGGTCGTAGCCAAATTCCCCGCCACCGTGGAGATTATTCCCCAAAGGCTGCGGATAATCGTAGGTAAAAACCGGACGTTCTAATCCCGATAAGATCGGGGTTTTTTCTTGATTTTATTAAGATTTTCTGGTAAAGTTAATAAGTTGTACTCTGCAAGAAGGTAAAAAAATTGCATAGCCTTGCGGATTCAACCATAAATTATGGACATATCATCCCTTTCCTCCCAGCTGAATATTTCGGTCCAGGACTTACGCGTTAAGGCGCGGGAGAAGGGTTTTTTTATTTCACCCCGAGCCAACAAAATAGACAACCACCTGGCCAAACAGCTCTTGGAAGCCTTGGGCAAAATCCCGGACTCAAAAAATCAGCCCGATACAACCGAACTTAAACCCGCCAAGCAAATACAACTGCCAGGCTTTATTAAAGTCCGCGACTTTGCCGTGCTTTTGAATTTGCCGGTCACCGAAGTTATTAAGGTCTTAATCCGGAACGGGGTAATGGCTACCATCAACGAAGAAGTGGATTTTGACACTGCCAGCATAGTCGCCCAGGATTTGGGATTCGAAGTTGCGAGCGAAGCCCAAAAAGAAGAAGTGGATTTTGGCATGTCCTTCCTCCAAAAAATCCTGACAGAAGAAAAGGAAGAGAACCTTAAAGCGCGGCCGCCGATAGTGGCCATTATGGGGCATGTTGACCACGGCAAAACCACGCTTTTGGATACCATAAGGAAAACCAGCGTGGCGGCAGGGGAAAGCGGGGGCATTACCCAGCATATTGGCGCTTACCGCGTAAAAAAAGACGACAAGTGGATTACATTTTTAGATACTCCAGGACACGAGGCTTTTAGCGAAATGCGCGCCCGCGGCGCCAACGTAACGGATATTATTGTTTTGGTGGTAGCCGCCGACGACGGCGTAAGGCCGCAGACCTTGGAAGTCATAAACCGCGCCAAATTTTCCGGCACTCCCATGATTGTCGCCATAAACAAAATCGACAAGCCCGAAGCCAACATTATTCGGGTCAAGCAGGAATTGGCCGGAGCCGGAGTTTTGACGGAAGAATGGGGCGGTAAAACTATTGCGGTGGAAATAAGCGCCAAGCAAAACCTGGGCTTGGAAAATTTATTTGAAATGATCCTTTTAACCGCGGAAGTGGAAAATTTCCGCGCCAATCCCCATGGCCAAACTTTGGGAACCATTATTGAATCCCGGGTTAGCCAGGGCAAAGGCGCGACCGCGACGGTAATTGTGCAAAACGGCTCCTTAAAGGTGGGGGACATTGTAGCCGCCGGACAGGCCTTTGGCCGCATCCGTTCATTGGAAGATGAGCACGGCAGGAAATTAAAAGAAGCTATGCCCTCCGTACCCGCGCAAATTTCCGGCCTTTCTGAACTCCCTCAGGCCGGAGACATTTTGCAAGTAGTAAACGACTTGGACAAAGCCAAGGAAATCGCCTCTATTACGCAAAAGAAACTTCGCAGCCATAAATTGGCCGCGCGCAAATTGTCGGGCGATATTGAAAGCAAAACCTTAAATTTGATTATCAAGGCCGATGTGGCCGGTTCCTTGGAAGCCATTAAACAGTCGATCGCCAAACTTAAAAATGACGAAGTTAAAATCAGCATTTTAGGGGAAGGGATTGGCGAAGTTAACGACAACGATGTACTGCTGGCCTCCAGCAGCAAAGCTACCGTAATAGCTTTTCGGGCAAAAGTTGGCCCCAAGTCTGCCGCTTTAGCCAAAGCCAAGCAGGTAACTATTGACTCTTACGAAGTTATTTACGAACTCATAGAAGACGTAACCAGCGCGGTTATTAAAATGTTTACGCCCGAAATAGAAAAACTTGTTTTTGGCAAGGGCAAAATTTTGGGAATTTTCCGGACCGAAAAAGTCCAAATGATTATTGGCGGGAGAGTGGAAGAAGGCGAAATAAAAAAACAGGGCAAAGTCGCCGTATGGCGGGACGGGGCAGAAATAGGCACGGGCGAAATTATGGAATTACAGCATAATAAAGTCATTTCCAAATCGGTATTGGCAGGGAGCGAATTCGGCGCCAAAATTAAAACCAATCTTAAAATCAAAGAAGGCGATATACTGGAAAGTTACGAGGAAAAAATAAAGCAAAAGACTTTGTAAAATCGCAAATACATAAATAGCACTAATTTCACAAATTTTAAATTAGTGCTATTTATGTTATGTTGTATTTATGATCTATTTACACGAACCCAAATTTCTTTTATACTACTTAGCTCTATAAAATTTGAGCGAGTATGAAACCCGTAAAAAAAGACATTAACCGAATAGCTAAAGTAAACTCCCACATTCAGCACGAATTGGGGCCGATTTTGCATGAGGAATTGGGCGGCGGGCCCGGCATTGTGACTATTACAAAAGTCGACACCTCTAAAGATATGAAATATGCGAAGGTCTGGATTTCCATTTTGGGAGGCGACGATGAAAAAATTATCGCCCACTTGACCAAGCATATTTACGAAATCCAGGGAGAATTAAACCGGCATTTTGCCACCAAAATTATCCCGCGCCTTTCCTTCCACCTGGATACCAGCCCGCGTTATGTGGAACATATTGAGGAAGTTATAAAGAAGATACATGAAGAAAAGTAGTAAGAAGCAAGAAGTAAGTATTAAGGAACCAAAATCTTCCTGGCCTTACTTCTTAACTCATAATTCATACTTCTTACTTCCATTACGAAATGCAAGAAAACTTTGATAAAGCAAAACAGTTAATAGACGCATCCAACAACATCCTTCTCACCATGCACGAACGCATGGATGGGGACGACGGCGGGGCGCTTTTGGCCTTGGACAGCCATTTAAAAAAAATGGGCAAGAATGTCGTCTGCGCCATAAAAAAAAGAGTGCCCCCTTCTTTGGCTTTTTTATTTGGCAGCCATTTAATAGTCGACGATATTGAGCATGACAATTTTGACCTGGTAATTACCTTTGGTTGCTCCAACATTGAAAGAACCGGGTCGTTAAAAATTAAAAATCTGTTTCTCTCCAACGACCGCAACCAAAATTTAAAAGTCATTAACATTGACCATCATCCGGACAATGAAATGTTTGGGGACGTTAATGTGGTAGACTCTCATAAATCTTCGGTGGCCGAACTGGTTTATGATTTTTTCCTTTACAACCACTGGCCCATAAGCAAACCGGTGGCCGAATGCCTATTGACCGGCATTATTACCGACACGGGATGCTTTATGCATTCCAATACGCAAAAAACCACATTGGAAGCAGCAGGTAACTTAATGAAAAAAGGCGCGCTGGCAGAAAAAATTATTAGCCACACCTTTAGGGCCAAAAATGTTAGTACCCTAAAAGCCTGGGGCAAAGCTCTTGCCAACCTTAAATACGATCCTAAAACCAAAATCATTTATTCTTTAATTACCGACCAGGATTTAAATGAATTAGGCCAGCTTCCCCAAAGCGCTTTTGAAGGCTTGGCAGAAACTTTAAACACTTACCCGGAAGCCAAGTTCGCCATGTTTTTGAGACAAGATGGGGAAGTAATAAAAGGCAGCTTAAGAACTGAACCATTTAAAAAAACTGACGTTTCTAACATTGCCAAATTTTTCGGCGGGGGCGGACATAAAATGGCGGCCGGTTTTTCGGTCAGCGGCAGGTTGGTGCGGGACGAAGCAGGCAAGTGGACTGTGGTGTAATTCAGAGAAAATAGCGCAAATTTAAAACACCCAACTTGGGTGTTTTAAATTTCTTTAGCGGACAAGCTTGGACCTTATAGGCTTCATTACTTGTGCCGCCGCAACCAAATTTTTTAAAAAATTATCTATACGCTTCAAATAAGCCTCGTCAACAAGGTCACCGTTTTCATTGAACATACTGGGAGCTTTTATAAAATTCACAGTTTCCCGAATTGCAAAAGCGCCAAAATTTTCCACCACCTGCCTAAGCTGTTCCAAGGCCCGAATGCCGCCGTAAGAGCCGTCGGACACCCCCACCAGCCCAAAAGGCTTTTTTTCAAATTCTTTATACAGCCAATCCAAAGCGTTTTTAATTACGGCCGGATAGCCGTGGTTGTATTCAGGAGTGACTATTACAAAAGCGTCAGCGGCAAGCGCTATCTCACTCCATTTCTGCACGTTCGGATATGGATATACACCTTTTAGCGCCACGGGCACCAAAGGCGAATCAAAAAAAGGCAAAGTCAGCTCCTTAAAATCCACCAATTGGGTAATGTGTCCCTGGGCGGCCACCTGTTTAAGCAAAAGCCTGGCCGCATCGAAGCTGCGGCGCCCTTGCCTGACTGAGCCTAAAATTATTGGTATATTTAAATTCATTGTTAAACTTTTTACCCCTCCCTAGATTTTATAGCATATATATATTATAATATCCAAGTTAAAAATCTTTGCCCAGGTGGCGGAATTGGTATACGCACTACCTTGAGGTGGTAGCGGGAGCAATCCCATGGAGGTTCAAGTCCTCTC
>CAZDEP010000009.1:0-44317 GCA_964504715.1 uncultured Candidatus Saccharibacteria bacterium
GTGGGTAGTTTAACTGGGGCGGTTGCCTCCTAAATGGTAACGGAGGCGTTTATTAAGGTAGGCTAGGTATGGATGGAAATCATACCGATAGTGCAAACGCATAAGCCTGCTTGACTGCAAGGGCGGCGACCCGCGCAGGTACGAAAGTAGAAGTTAGTGATCCGATGCGTTCGAGTGGAAGACGCAAAGCCCAACGGATAAAAGTTACTCTAGGGATAACAGGCTGATCTTCTCCAAGAGTCCATATCGACGAGAAGGTTTGGCACCTTAACCTTAATCGGGGTGCTTGAGCAGCAATGCTCAACCATGTGTCTTTCGTCCGTCTTAGATGCCTAAAAAACATCTAGAAATTTGAAAGATAAATAAATTCGGCTTATAACGGTGAACCCGAAGTAGGTATATGGAATACATAACCTAACCGGCAACACCGTGGGAAGTTGTCCCGCCTTTGGCGGGATTGACCCCGTAACGACTGATTCGAAAGAAGAGATTCTTAAGCATTTGCTAGAGAATAATACGCCGACTCTTGTCACCAAAAAAGCAGGCCAAGGAGACAAATCCTAACGCCGCTGACAAGAAGAAGATATAGTCTGCACCATATGAAAGTATGGAATTATGTACGATGTCGGCTCATCGCATCCTGGGGGTGAAGAAGCTCCCAAGGGTTTGGCTGTTCGCCAATTAAAGCGGTACGCGAGCTGGGTTCAAAACGTCGTGAGACAGTTTGGTCCTTATCTGCTGTGGGTGTTCGAAACTTGAGTAGTCGCATCTCTAGTACGAGAGGACCGAGATGCATAGACCTCTGGTGTACCCGTTGTCGCGTCCGCGGCATGGCGGGGTAGCTAGGTCTAGTTAAGATAAGCGCTGAAGGCATATAAGCGTGAAGCTGTCTACAAAACTAGGTTTCGTGTTCCTAATTTTAGGAACGTTAGGTTCGCAGGAGACTACTGCGTATCTCGCTAGGTTTTAGGGGTTAGGTGTTAGGAATTAGTAGCAATACTAAAACCTATAACCTATAACCTGATTTCTAGTCTATAGGCTGCAGGTGTAAGCACAGTAATGTGTTCAGCCGAGCAATACTAATCAACCAAAAAAGTTTTATTTTGTTCATTCCTTGTTAAATAATTGCCAAGCAAACATATTCGCAAATACACCAATCGCACAAATAACATAAATTTATATGTTGAAATATCTATAAATTTTTGTTACAATTCCCATTAGTGAAATTAGTGTAATCTGTGTATTAGTGATTTATGATAAAACATTACTTAAAGATTGTTGGCACCACATTAATAATCTTGGCGGTAATTGGCACTTTTTACGTTCTTTCCAATAATTTAGTCTACGCTTTGAAGCCTTAAGGCTGCCAGCGTTGTCTTTTATCTCTTAAGAAACCCCAAAAAAATTAGGAGCGCAGTCTCGCAAAGCGAGACGAGCACGGATTTTTTGGGAAAAGGAGTATTTTATGTAGCAAGTGAGTTCCGATTTGAAAAAAAGCGGAACGAACAAGCGAAATAAAGGACGACGCGGGTGGCATTTACGGCCGGGTTCTACCTGATCCCATCCCGAACTCAGAAGTAAAAACGGCTTGTGCCAATGATAGTCTAGCGCATGCTAGTGCAAAAGTAGGTAGCTGCCCACTTATGAAAAGCCCTTCTTAAAAAGAAGGGCTTTTCTATTTGGGGAAAATTCGAGTGGAGTTTTCTGTTATAATAAAGCTATGTTATACAGCCTCTTCTTGGTTTTTGCGCTTTTTTTCGTTGTTTTGCTTCTCTTTGTAATTTCCAGCGCGTTTTTGGGCTTTATGGTAACTCGCGTGCCGTTTGTGCCCACCAGTCAAAGCGATATTCGCTTTATTGTAAAAGAACTTGGCATTTCCTCAAAACATACCTTTTACGACCTTGGAAGCGGCAACGGCAAGGTCTGTTTTTTGGTAAATGAATTAAGCGGGGCCAAGTGCGTGGGTTTTGAACTTACCTGGTGGACGCACTTGTGGGCAAAGATAAAATTAAAAATTAAAAATCCGAAAGCAAAACTACAATTTAAAAATCAAAATTTTTTTAAAGTCGATTGGTCAGAAGCCAATTTTATATACGGTTATTTGTATCCTATGCTTATGGCAAGGGTGGAAGAAAAATTTATTGCCAATTGCAAGCCGGGCAGTGTTGCAATTATCCGCGACTTCCCCTTTCCCAACCTTAAAGCCCAAAAAAAATATTATCTTCCCCATGAGCATGAAATATATGTGTATAAACTCTAACCGACTTTTAAGAGGTGTATAGTGTAGAAAATTTATTGACAAAAATCCGGTAAACTGACATCATTTGAGTATGGAGATTACAGAAATTTTAAAAAAATTTGGCTTGAATGAGAAGGAAATTTCCGTATACCTGGCGCTTATTGAACTTGGGCCTTCCCCTGTTAGGCTGCTTTCGTCCAAAAGCGGCGTAAACCGCGGCACGACTTATGACATCTTAAAGTCTTTAATTGCCCAAGGTTTGGTGAGCTATTACAACAAACAGTCGCACCAATATTTTTCCGCCGAACCGCCCCAAAAGCTCCTGTCGGCCCTGGAAGACAAACAACATTCCTTAAAGTCCCTGGAGGATGAAGTCAAAAGGGGCTTGCCGGGACTCCAGCTGCTGTTTGAGCGCCAGGGCGGAAAGCCCACAGTAAAATTGTACGAAGGCGGGAAGGGCTTAAAGTCCATTTTGGAAGATGTGCTCGAAACTATGGGCCGGGAAAAATCCAGGCAATACTTTGTTTATTCTTCGGCTTCGTTGCGCAAAGACGTGTATAAGGCTTATCCCGCTTTTAGCGATTTAAGAAAAGCGAAAAAAATTTCCGTTAAAACCATTGCGCTTGGAGAAGGGGGCCAGCTGGTGGGATTGGATGAAAGGAAGTGGCTTGCAACCTCTCCCCGACCCTCCCCTCAGAAGGGGAGGGAGGGGGCAACTTACGAAATAATCTATGCGGGCAAAGTGGCACACATTAGCCTGGACAGCACCGCCAGTCCCGTAGGCGTGGTTATCCAAAACCCCGAAATTTACGAAACTCAAAAAGTTATTTTTGAATCTTTATGGACAAAGATATAAATTCACGGACTCGCGGATACTGCAGATGCCGCGGCTTCTAATTTATATAGGTTTTTCAATATCAAAATCTGCGTTATCCGTGTAATCTGTGTATCTGTGAATATATGCTAAAAGATCAATTTGTTATTTTAGCGGCCGGCAAAGGTACGCGGCTAAACTACGAAAACCTGCCCAAAGTCCTGGCGCCTTTTAAGGGCCGCCCGCTAATTTCCCATTTGCTTTTGCAAATAGAACAAATCATAAAAAACCAAAAGCCCGTAATTGTTGTGGGTCATATGGCGGAAAAAGTCAAAGCCGCCTTGGGTGAAAGGTATGACTACGCCTACCAGGAAAACCAGCTCGGCACCGGCCATGCGGTTAAGATTGCCTTAGACCAAATAAGGGCCCAAAACGTTTTGGTGCTTTACGGCGATATGCCGTTTATAACCGAAGGCTCCATCCGGAAAATTATCCGCCTGCACCATGACCAGTCGGCGTCCTTAACCATGTTTACGACCAAGGTGCCTAGTTTTGAGGGGGAGTTTGCCGGCTTTTTGCACTTCGGCAGGATTGTGCGCAATTTTAAGGGCGAGATAATTAAAATTACCGAGTTTAAGGACGCATCGGAAAGCGAAAAACAAATAAAGGAAGTTAACCCCGGCATTTACATGTTCAAAACCAAGTGGCTGAAAGCCAACATAAAAAAAATAAAAAATAAGAACGCGCAAAAAGAATATTATCTGACCGACCTGGTGGAAATTGCCATTGCCCAAAAGCAGCCAATTTATTCCATGGACATCCCGCCCCGCGAAGTGTGGGGCATAAACAGCCAGGAAGATTTGGAGGGGGCGGAAAGGCTTATTTAGCGCTGTAAAAGAGGTGTACGGCAGTGCCGCGCGTATCGACAAGCGTTATGAGAAAGTGAGTAAATTCGCGTTTCGCTGCCGGAACACGATACTCGCCGCGCCGACGATTAACCTGTGGTTGATATAACATTTATTCCGCTTAGAGAAGCGGAATAATTTTTTTATTGACATAAAAGTTTGACAATAAAAAGTATGATAATGTATGATGATGTATGAAGGGAGGTGCCCATGCTAAATCCATGGGAGGTCCCAACGTGGGACCACAACGGGTTTTTTCCCGTTGTTCCGACAAAGGATTAGGCAGTGCCTTTTTTTGGCAGCAGTATGTTGCCAAAATACAGGTTTACACCTGATCCCGGCATCCCCTTTTGGGGCGGCGACCAGTTCGGTCCTATTGGACCATTCCGGTGGCCGTCCAAATAAGGAGGCAACAAGTTCAGAGGTATTATTTACTTCAGGGCAAAGCTGTCGGCTTGCCACCGATAGTTCTGAATGTGAATAATGACCTCTGCAGAGGCTGTAGCTCAGTTGGTAAGAGCGTTCCGACGAAAGGCGGAAAGGTCGAAGGTTCGATTCCTTCCAGCTTCACCATTCGCGCGGGCATTTACTGTCTTTTGCTGAAGTCTGACTTCAACATTTGACGAAGTGGATGCCCGCCACTTCATTTTAAGAGGAGGAGGAAATGAGAACATTTAAGCTTATGTTCTCGACCGGCATTGCTTGGATGCCGGCAAATAACCTCGCCCACGCCCGAATAATCGGGGAGAAAATTGAAGATCCCGAATTCGGGAACTTCTTTGGGGTGGTGGAGGTAAGAAGTAATTCAGATCTTCATTTTGTGTTCGTTCCCCGCGAACACTTGGAAGACTAACCGCGGCGGGCATTGACCCGATGGGTCACATAGGAGCCATCAGGTGGACGCCCGCCCGCCATTTTATAAATTATTGGGGTATGATATTATCATATAGGTGGTAATAATTCGGATCTACAGGAACGAATTATATTTTTATGAGGGAACGTTTAACCATAACTTTAAAACAAGAGCTTTTAAACGCCTTGGACGCACTGGTTGACGGGCAGAGGCTACGGAACAGGAGCCATGCGATTGAGTATTTTTTGTCCCGCGCATTGGGGAGCAAGGCCATAAAAGTTTTAATTTTGGCCGGCGGCAAGCCGGTGGATTTTGGCAGCCACAAGATGCCCAAAGCCATGGTGAAAATTGCGGGCAAACCGCTTTTGGAGCACGCGCTCAAAAAGCTCAAGGCGGAAAAATTTTCCGAAGCGGTAATTTCCGTCGGCGAAGGCGGCGAACAAATTTCCAATTATTTTAAGGACGGAAAACATTTAGGCCTCAAATTGACCTATTTAAAACAGCAGCCCCGCACCCAGGGCACCGCGGGCGCCCTCTTGGAAGCGCGGGAATTTTTTGCGGATGAAAGTTTTTTACTTGTTTATGGCGACGTGCTTTCGGAAATAGACTATTCCGGACTTTTGGAATTCCATCGCGCGCAAAAGAACGCCGTTTGCACCATGGCTTTAACCAGCGTGGAAACGCCTAAAATGTGGGGTATGGCCAAATTGAACGGCAGTAAAATAATTTCCTACGAGGAAAAGCCGCAAAAGTCCAGCAGCCTGTCGCATTTGGTCAACGCCGGCATTTATGTTATGGAGCCGGAAATTTTTAAATACATAAAGCCCGGCGAAAATAAACTGGAGAGCGGGGTGTTTCCCCGTTTGGCGGACGAAGGCAGGCTGGCGGGCTATGCTTTTGAGTCGTTGTGGCTGGATATTTCCGGCAGCGCGGCTTATAAACAAGCATTGAAAGAACTTAAATAATCTCCATTGATATTTATGAATATCGGTTAAAGATATTTCTAGATATAAGTGGATATTAAGATATTAATTGATATTATGAAAAAATCACCAAAAAAGATACGCATAGCATTAAACGGACTGGGCCGCATAGGCCGCGTTTTTTTGAGGATAGCGCACGACAACCCGCACTTTGAAATTGTGGCGGCCAATTCCAAAAGTCCTTTAGAGACTTATGTGCATTTAATTAAGTACGATTCCGCTTACGGAGTTTGGGACGCGAACGTTTCCCAAAAAAGAAACAAGCTGGTAATCGGCGATTTGGAAATTCCGTACTTCCAGGCCAAAGACGGCGAGTGGCCTTGGAAAAAAAACGGCGTGGATGTTGTCATAGACGCCACGGGCAAATATACCAAGCGCGTGGAAAGCCAAAAGCATCTTGATGCCGGGGCAAAGTACGTAGTTGCCACGGCTCCCATGGACGATGCGGATGAAACTTTGGTATTTGCCTTAAACCACGACAAATTTGACCCGCAAAACCACCGTATAGTTTCCGCGGGCAGCTGCACCACGGTTTGTTCCTCTTTGGTGGCAAAAGTTTTGGAAGAAAATTTTGGCATCCGGAAAGGCTTTATAAACACCGTGCACGCCGTAACCGGCGACCAAATGCTTTTGGACGGTTCGCACAAGGACCTAAGGCGCGCCCGGGCGGCCATGCAATCCATTATTCCCACCTCCACCGGCGTTTCCAAAACCATCACAAAAATTTATCCCCATTTGAAAGGGAAAATTTCCGCGCTTTCGCTCCGCGTGCCCGTGCTTAACCCTTCGGTGGTGGTTTTTACCTGCAGATTGGCCAATAAAACCACAACTCAGGCGGTTAACAAGGCATTCTTAAAGGCCAGCCAGAACGGCCTTAAAAACCACCTTGCGGTTTCCGATTTGCCTTTGGTTTCCAGCGATTTTAGGGGCAACCCGAACGGCGCGATTGTCGATTTGCTTACAACCGAAGTGGTAGATACCAATTATTTAAATTTACTCGCTTGGTATGACAACGAATGGGGCTATGTCCAGCAGATGGTCTATCTTTTAGAATATATGGCCAAGAAAATTAGTATTAAGAAGTAAGAATTAAGAATTCTGATAAAAAAATTCCGCCAAATCTTTTGGCGGAATTTTATTTTATAATGTTGAGGATTTGCCGGTGGATTTTGCCGTTCGAAACAACTATGCCGTGGCTTTGGGGGGACACGGGCCGGCCGTTTAGGTCGGTGACCTTGCCTCCCGCTTCGGTGGTTATTAGTACGGCTGCGGCAAAATCCCAAATATGTAAGTCGCGCGTGACGTAAAAATCCAAAACGCCGGCGCCTACCATGGCAGTTTGCAGGGCAGAGGTGGCCAGGCCCCTGACTTTCCTGCATACCCTAATAATTTTTGCAAAAAGCTTAATGCCGCTTTCCCTTTCCACCCAGCCTATGCATCCGAAAGCGTCTTTAAGTCCCGAAGTGGGGGAGGTTATAAGTTTCTTGCCGTTTAAGCGTGCGCCTTTCCCGCGGCGGGCCGTATATATTTCTTTTAAAATGGGATTGTAAATAACACCCACAAGCGGCCCATTTTTGTCCCACAAGGCTATGGAGACGCAGGCCAAAGGCAGGCCTTGTATGTAGTTAGATGTGCCGTCTATGGGGTCTATATACCATTTGAATTCCCCCGCCGAGGCCTTGTCCTGCCAGCCAAATTCTTCCCCCATTATGCAGTGGCCGGGGAAGGCGCGCTTAATGCGTTTTTTTATAAGCTGCTCAATTTTAAAATCAATTTCCGTTACAAGGTTCCGGGGGTCGCCGTTCTTTTTTTTCACGTGGCGGGGTTTGCCGAAGTGCCGGCCAAAAATTTTACCCGCCTCCCGGGCGGCTTCCACTGCCACTTTAAGATATTTTTGGCTGTTTTCCATAAGCCTTATTATACAGGAAATGGTGATATAATAAAAGAAATTGAGCAAAATTTAAAAAAATGACAAAATTGACAAAAATTAGAAGACAGAGGCGCGGGGATAAATTTTGTCAATTTTGTTCAATTATGTCATTTTTGTCAATTAAATTATGAGAATTATTGCCGACTTGCAAATCCATTCCAAATATTCCAGAGCTTGCTCGCAGGACTTAATTCCGGCAAATATTGCCAAGTGGGCGGACAAGAAGGGTATAGGCGTAATTGGCACGGGCGATTTTACGCATCCTGAGTGGCTGAAAATTTTAAAAGATGAACTTATTGAAGCAAGGCCAGGGTTGTATCGGCTTAAAGCCGGGGTAGTTGCCCCATTTATGGGGCCAACTGGGGAGCCTGATAAATCAGGCAACTACTACAGGCCCAATGCCATGTTTATGATCACCGGGGAGGTGTCGTCAATTTACAAACAGGGTGACAAAGTCCGGCGTGTTCATAACATGATTTTTGCGCCGAATTTTGAAGTGGCGGATAAAATCATAGAAGGTCTGGAAAAAACCGGTGCGAATTTAAAAGCCGACGGCAGGCCAATTATGGGCATTAAATGCCCGGATTTGGTAAAAATAGTAAAAGACGCATCGGCTGAGGCCGAAATTATTCCTGCCCACGCCTGGACCCCGCATTTTGGTGTATTTGGCTCTTTGTCTGGCTTTAATAGCATTGAAGAAGCCTATGGCGACCAGGCTAAGCACATATTTGCCATTGAAACCGGTTTGTCCAGTGACCCGAAAATGAACTGGCAAATATCAGGTCTAGATAAATATTCGTTGGTATCCAATAGCGATGCCCATTCGTTGCGCAAGATTGGCAGGGAAGCCAATGTGTTTGAAATCGAAGAAGACAAATTATCGTATGGCGAGATTATTCGGGTTATACGTAATAAAGATCCGCGTGAATTTGTATGTACTTTGGAATTTTTCCCCGAAGAAGGCAAGTATCATTTGGACGGCCACCGCGATTGTAAATTTTCCAGCCTGCCCTCGCAAACAAAACACCTGGGCGGAGTGTGCCCGGTGTGCGGGAAGAAGTTATTAGTCGGGGTTTTAAACCGGGTGGCCGAATTGGCCGACCGCGAGCACGGATTTACTCCTCAAGCATCCGTGCCATTTAAAAGCGTAATTCCTTTGGAAGAAATTATTGCGGAAACTTTGGGAGTGGGTGGGGCATCGAAAAAGGTAGGAGCTATGTATGAGCGAATGGTAAATGTAACCTCTCCCCGTCCCTCCCCTCATGAGGGGAGGGAGGCCCAAGGCCGGGAGGGGTTGTATAATGAATTCCAGATTTTGTTGGATTTATCGGAAGAAGAAATATCCAAAATCAGCAACCCGGGCATAGCCCGGGCTGTAATTCGCGTGCGCGAAGGCAAGGTTAGACTTGAAGGCGGCTACGACGGCGTGTTCGGCAAGATTGAAATATTTAGCGAAGAGGAAAGGGAAAAAGTTTTAGGCAAACCAAAGCAAATGGGATTGTTTTAAGGGATCAGGATTGAACAAGATTAGAGGAAGTGCCTTTGTTGAAGTTTAAAATATTATCTACGGTAATTTTTAGGATTTCCTCTTTGGCTTCCTTAGTAAAAAAGGCAATGTGGGGGGTAATAATCACATTTGGCATATTTATGAGCGCGTGGTCTTCTATTAGCGTTTTTAGGTCACTAAGGCTTGGGTGATTCGGATCGGCCTGCGCTATTAAGGTGGGTTCGTCTTTAAGCATCCTTTCGCCTTCCAAAACGTCCAAGCCCGCTCCTCCCACCGTGCCTTCCTTCAGCGCCATTAAAAGCGCCTCGGTGTCAACCACTTCTCCTCGCGCCGTGTTTATAACCAGGGCGCCTTTTTTTATTTTTTTGATGTTATCTTTATTTATTAAATGGTGCGTCTCTTTCATGTAAGGCACATGCAGGGTGACAATATCAGATTGGCTCAGCAGGTCATCAAGGGTGAGGTATTTAATCCCGTACGCTTTGGCCTTTTCTTCGTTAGGATGGGGGTCAAAACCCAGAATACTCATATCGAATCCTTTGGCGATTTGAGCAACATTTAAGCCAATTCGGCCCGTCCCCACTATCCCCAGGGTTTTTCCCTGCAAGTTAAAGCCTTCAAATGCCTGGTAGTCAAAACCTTTGCCTTCTTTAATTTGGTCGGCGGCAACATACAGCCTTCTTGATAGTGCGAGGATAAGAGTGAAAGCGAATTCGGCCACGGTTCTCGAGCCATAGGCCGGGACGTTGGCGACACCTATGCCTTTTTGTTTGGCATAGGCTACATCTATGTGGTCAAAGCCGGTGGAACGCGCGGCAACAAATTTAAGATGGGGCATGGCGTCAATATGCTCTTTTCTGACTTCCGAGCCCACAAAAACGGAAATTACTTCCGCGTCGGCGCGCAAATTTTCCGCCGATAATTTTTCAGCAATATATTCGGCCTCAAAATCCGGCAAGGCTGCCAAAAGCCCGGCTAAGACTTTTTGGTCTTCGGCGTTGGTTTCGTAAAAGAGGGTTTTCATTTTGTTAGCAGGGAGCTGGTAGTGGGTAGCCTGCATACCTACAAGCTACTGGCTACAAGCTACAAGTTAGTTAATTTCTCTTCAATCCTCATCAATCTGTTGTACTTGCAAACCCGTTCCCCGCGAGTGGGCCCGACTTTAATCCATTCGCTTCCGACCGCGACTGCCAAATCTACCAAAAATGTGTCGTTCGTTTCTCCGCCGCCCCTATGGGATGGGATGGTGGCCAGGTTGTGCTTTTTGGCCAAAAGGCAGCAATCCATGGTTTCAGTTACCGTGCCGGCTTGGTTTAATTTGATTAAAATGGCGTTTGCGGCTTTCATGTCAATGGCCTTTTGCCAGAGCTTGGAGTTGGTGACCGTTAAATCATCAGCCACGATTTTAATTTGGCCCGCTTTTTGCATGAGCTTGGGCCAGTTGTCCCAGTCGAATTCGGAAAGGCCGTCTTCCAGAGTCACAATCGGGTATTTGGCAAGCCATCCCAAATACATTTCAATCATTTTATGCGAATCAAGTGCGCGTTTTTCGGTTTTAAGCTGGTATAAGCCTTCGTGGTAAAACTCGGAGGAAGCAGGGTCAAGCGAAATTCCAATGTCCTCTCCGGGCTTATAGCCGGCTTTTTTTATTGCCTCCACCAAAAATTCCAAAGGTCGTTCGTTGCTGGCAAGGCTGGAGGGGGCAAAGGCGCCTTCGTTTCCGACATTGGTGTTAAGGCCTATGTCCTTAAGAATCTTTTTTAAGCATTCGTAAATTTCTAATACCATCCGGATATTTTCTTTGGCCGACATATCCTCGCGCAAAGCTGAGAGTAGGTATTCCTGCAGGTCCGTGGAGTTGTCGGCGTGCACACCGCCTTCTATCATCACGACCATTGGCCGCGGTAAGCGGCCAAATGTAGCATGTATCATGTAGCATGAATCAAGGTACTGAAATAATTCCAATCCCGCCTCAGCGGCGGCGGCGCGGGCTACGGCCATGGAAACGCCTAAAATGGCATTGGCGCCGAAATTGGATTTGTTTTCCGTGCCGTCGGCATCTATCATCAATTTGTCTATTCCGCGCTGGTCAGAGGCGTCTTGGCCAATTAAAAGAGGGGTAATTTTTTCGTTGACATTGGCCACGGCCTTTAGCATGCCTTTACCGCCATAGCGCTTGGCATCGCCATCCAATAAAACAAAAGCTTCCTTGCTGCCGGCCGAGGCGCCGTAGGAAACGCTGGCTTCGCCTTTTATCCCATTCTCCAAAGTTACTTCCACTTCCACACTGGGGGCGCCGCCGGAAGCCAGAATTTCCCGGGCAAAAACCGATTTAATTTTGGACATTTTTTCTAAAATTTTAATCGTTTATCTTATAACTATTATAGTAAAGATTGGTTATTTTAGCAAAAAATTGTTATAATTTTGAATATGATAAAGGACAAAAGTTTTTGTACTCTATATGTGGTAAGGCACGGCGAAACTGAGTATAACTTAAAAAGGATAATGCAAGGAAGGTTAGATTCTGAGCTGACTGAATTAGGCAGGACGCAGGCAAGAAATCGCGGGGAAGACCTAAAGCAGATTGATTTTGATGCCGTTTTTTCTTCGGATTCTATTAGGGCCCAAAAAACTGCTGAAATAATAAAATTGGACCGGGAGCTTGCCGTTAACACAAACATGCTTCTAAGGGAAAGGACTTTTGGGCATTTTGACGGAAAATCGGCAGAACTTTTTCGCGAACAAAATAAGGAGCTTTTTGAGAAACAAAGCAGGATGACGGAGGAGGAAAAAAGGAGCTTTGTGCTTTATGAAGGTTACGAAAGCGATAGTCAAATTGCCGGAAGGATGCTGACATTTTTGAGGGAAATTTCTGTCACCTATCCCGGAAAAAAAATTTTAGTAGTAAGCCATGGGGCAATAATGCGGGCAACTTTAATTCATTTAGGATTTGGAACTTTTAACCAGCTTCCGCACGGAAAAAATGCAATAGAAAATTTAGGATATTTTGTTGTAGAATCGGATGGCGTTGATTTTTTTATAAAGGAAACAAGAGGAGTTAACAAGCAACCAGTAAATTAATTTTTTCTTTAACCCCCCTATCCAATTTTTGGAGAGGGAGGCATACATTGAAAGGCCATGAAAAAAACTAAAATCATCTGTACTTTGGGGCCGGCGTCGCAGTCGGTAAAAACCATTGCCGAAATGGTAAAAGCGGGCATGAACGTGGCCAGGCTTAATTTTAGCCACGGCGACCACGAGAACCATAAATTGCTTATAGAAAACATCCGGAAAGTTTCGTCAAAATTTGGAATTCCCATAGCCATTATCCAAGATTTGCACGGCCCGAAAATCCGCGTGGCGGACTTAAAGGAGCCAATTGTCGTAAAAGTGGGGGATAAAATTATTATTGGGAAAGATTTTAAGCTGGATGCCGAGGTTGCCAAATCTTTAAGGCCCAAGCAGCGGATACTTATTGAAGACGGGCTCATTGAGCTGGAGGTGGAAAAAATCCAGGGGCGGCACATTACCTGCGTGGCTTTAAGCGGCGGTAAAATCCAAAATCACAAAGGCGTGAACTTGCCCAGGACCAAGCTTAAAATTCCCATTTTAACCGAGAGGGATATTGAGGATTTGAAATTCGGCCTTAAAAATAATGTCGACTATGTTGCCTTGTCTTTTGTCAGGACCGCCAAAGACGTCAGGAATCTTAAAAAACTCATTGAAAAATACAACCCTAGGAACTTAACTCCGCCGCGGATAATTGCCAAAATAGAAAAACCCGAAGCCGTGAAAAATTTCAATTCGGTTTTGCGCGAGGCCGACGCAATAATGGTGGCCAGGGGGGATTTGGGCGTGGAGATGCCCGAAAGCCAGGTGCCGATTATTCAAAAAGATATTATCCAAAAGGCCTTAAAGTCCGCCAAGCCCGTAATTGTGGCTACCCAAATGCTGGATTCAATGATCCGCAACCCACGGCCCACCCGGGCGGAAGTTTCGGACGTTGCCAACGCGGTTATTGACCAGACGGATTGCGTAATGCTCAGCGGCGAGTCTGCTTTTGGGAAATTCCCTGTAAGATCAGTGGCGGAAATGAACCGCATAATTGAAGTGACCGAAAAATCCCACTTTTTGCCCAAGCACGAGCATTTGCTGGAAAAAAAGGCAAGCAAGCTGGAGGCCATTTCGGAGGGCGTGTTTGATTTGGCCGAACATACACGGGCTAAGGTAATTGTCGGCGCCACGGCCTCGGGCTTTACCGCCCGAGAAATAGCCCATAAGCGCCCGCGGGCCAAACTAATTATGCTGACGCCGAATGAAAAATCACAACGGCAAATGGTGTTAATTTGGGGCGTGGAAAGCTTTTTAATGCCCATGGTAAAAACTCTTGAAGAGCTAATAGCCCGCATGCTCGATTTGGTGAAAAAGAAGAAATTCGCGCGTAAGGGCGACCGTGTGGTTGTTGTTACCGGCGAGCCTTTGGGACAAAAAGAGAATTTAAATTTAGTGGAAGTTAAGACTGTATAAATATGGGCAAACCTTGACCGGAAAGCGGGCAGGAAAATTTAAAATGAAGCGCTGGGTTGCCGCGTATGCCTAACAATTTTGCGCGTTTTTTTGTAAAAGCCTTTTTAAGGGAGTATAATTAGCTTAATTTGGGAAAATAATCCAAAAACTATGAGATCAAAAGATTCTTTTATTCTGTGGTTCGACGAAGTGGGCAGGGGGGATGTGGGACTTGTAGGCGGGAAAAACGCCAATTTGGGCGAAATGTACCAGAACTTAACCAAGGCGGAAAACCCGCTCTTTCCGGGCGAAAGGATAAACGTGCCTTATGGTTTTGCCGTAACAGCGCATTCCTATAGACATTTTTTGACTGCCAATACACTGGATCAAAAAATCAAGGACGTGTTAAAGGATTTGGATACGCACAACATTAAACAATTGGAAGAAAAGGGCCATACAGTAAGGCAGCTTATTCTGGAAGCCAGTTTTCCGGAAGACCTGTCCTCGGCGATTAAGACGGCGTACGGTGAAATGGCTAAAAAGTTGGATCTGTCCGCCGCCGATATGGACGTCGCCGTGCGTTCCAGTGCCACGGCCGAAGACTTGCCCGACGCTTCTTTTGCCGGGCAGCAGGAAAGTTATTTAAATGTGCGGGGCGAACACGAATTATTGGAAAGCATTAAGAAAGCTTTTTCCTCCTTGTTTACCAATCGCGCGATTTCTTACAGGCAGGACAAAAATTTTGATCACTTTGAAGTCGCTCTGTCCGTGGCCGTGCAAAAAATGGCCCGGAGCGACAGGGGCTCAAGCGGTGTTATGTTCACCATAGACACCGAAAGCGGGTTTAAGGAATGCGTGATTATCAACGGCGCGTGGGGACTTGGCGAATTTGTGGTAAAGGGCATAGTTAATCCGGACGAATTTAAAGTATTTAAGCCAACGCTGAAAAAAGGCTTTAAGGCCATAATCAATAAAAAATTAGGCAGCAAGGAAAAGAAGCTGGTTTACGCCACGGAAGGCACGGAGCCGACCAAAGAAGCGCCGGTGGCGGAAATGGACAGGCACCGTTTTGTTCTGACCGAAGAACAGGTTTTGCAGCTGGCCAAGTGGGGAGTGATTATTGAGGAGCACTACGGACGGCCCATGGATATTGAATGGGCTTTCGATGAAACGGAAAAGCAGCTCTATATTGTCCAGGCGCGACCCGAAACGGTTCACGCCAAAAAGGACGAAATGGTTTTGGAGGAGTATGTCTTGGAGGAAAAGGGCAAAATTATCACCCAGGGCGCGGCTGTGGGCGCGAAAATCGGCGCGGGCAAAGCCCACTATATTAAGGACGCTTCATCGATTTCCGAGTTTAAAAAAGGCGAAGTCCTGGTCACGGAAATTACGGACCCCGACTGGGAGCCGATTATGAAAATTGCCTCGGCGATTGTGACCAACTCGGGCGGACGCACCTCCCACGCCGCCATTGTTTCCCGGGAGCTGGGAATTCCGGCCGTGGTGGGCTGCGGTGATGCAACCAAAGTCATAAAAAACGGACAGGATATTACCGTTTCTTGCGCGGAAGGCGAACTCGGCAAAGTTTACGAAGGGGTATTGAAGTATAAAATAAATAAAACCGACTTGACTGGCTTTAATCAGCCAAAAACCGACATTAAAATGATAGCCGCCGATCCGGAACTTAGTTTTGGCTATTCGTTTTTGCCCAACCGAGGCGTGGGGCTAGCGCGCCAGGAATTTATTATTTCCAATTCCATTAAAATCCACCCCAGCGCGCTGTTAAATTACCACAAACTGGAAGACGACGAAGTAAAAAAACAGATTGACGTGCTAACCGTGGGGTATGAGGACAAAAACAAATATTACGTGGAAAAATTAGCTTATGGCCTGGGGCAGTTGGCTGCCTCGTTTTTCCCGTACGATGTGCTTATGCGCTTTTCGGATTTTAAGAGCAACGAGTACGCAGGGCTAATTGGCGGAAAATTGTTTGAACCGGAAGAGGAAAACCCAATGCTCGGCTGGCGCGGCGCCTCCAGATATTATGACCCGGCGTACGAGCAGGCTTTTGCCTTTGAAGTGGAAGCAGTAAGGAAAGTCAGGGAAGAAATGGGGCTTTGGAATTTAAGCGTAATGGTGCCATTTTGCCGCACCCCCGAAGAGGGGCAAAAGGTCGTGGATTTGATTGCCAAGTATGGCTTAAAAAAACGTATTGCCAAAGCAGACAGAGAAAAAAAGAAAAATGGCGACCTTGTGGAGGGCATGGAAATTTGGGTGATGGCGGAAATCCCTTCCAATATTTTGCAGGTGGAAGAATTCGCGGAAATTTTTGACGGCTTTTCCATAGGCTCCAACGATTTGACCCAATTGACTTTAGGCCTTGACCGCGACAATAAAAACATCGCGCATATAGGCAATGAGCGCAGCCCGGCTGTTCATAAATTAATTTCCATCCTAATAAAAGAGGCGCACGCGCGGCATATTAAGGTGGGTATTTGCGGGCAGGGGCCCAGCGATTTTCCCGATTTTGGCGAATTTTTGGTTAAGGAAGGCATTGATTCAATTTCCTTAAACCCGGACACTGTGATTAAAGCTACCATTAAGATTAAGGAAGTGGAAGATAAGATAGGGAAATAGCTGGTATTTATGTTTTAATTTGACAGGCGTTGGTTCCGGGGTTACCATAAAAACATGGCTGATAATAATCAAAAGTCAATGACGTTAGACGACTTGGCAGTAATGGTTGCTGAGGGTTTTGACGATGTAAAAGGCCAAATAACTGAATTAAAAAATGAAGTCGGTGCGCTTAAAAGCAATGTAAATAATTACCTGGAACTTTCGGAAAAACGTTATTCCGAGTTAAAACAGCGCGACGCCCTTTTGGCCAAATGGCTCAAACTTGTCGCAGACAAAACCGGCGTTCCCATAGACGTAAGCTCACTGGAAAAAATATAATAAAAGTTGAAGACGGCCACCGTGTAACGGTTGCCGTCTTTTTATGTTAAGGCTTTTATTTTTTTACAAGCAGTTTTAAAATAAAAAATGCAAACAGGGCCAAACAGCCAATAGTAGTAAAAATGACACTTGGGTACTGGCTTGCAAAGCCCTGGGCCGATATGTGCTTAAGCAATATTCCGCCGTAAGCCCACATAAGCACCAAGCCGTAAGGTGCGTTTTTGTCCAAACGCATTCTTATTATTCCAATTAGCGCGCCGACAACCAGAATCACACTAGTCCAAACATAATCGGGGATGCCAAACCCGTTCCAGCCCAGTTTTACTAAAAAGACGGTAATATTGGCAATGGCTGCCACCGTAATCCAGCCGAAATATACGCTAAAAGGGGCACGAATGAAAAGTTTTTCCAGCGCGTTGAATTGGGTTTGCCGAAGAATATCGGCAATTTTAATCAGCAACACCAGGAGGCAGAGCATAAGAATTACGGAAACGGCAATATAGTCGTAGTGCCAGGCAAAAATCCATGAAATGTTGACCAGAGAGGTGGCAGCAAACAGTGGATTTATTTTTTTTATTATTTCTTTTTTTGTCCCGGCTTTTTGAGTGAATTGGTATATTACATACCCGGCCAGCAAAAGGTAAATAAGCCCCCATATAGAAAAAGTCAGGCCGGCAGGCGCAAAAAGGTTAGGGTAGGAGTCGGATATTGCGCCGGTGGAACGGTTATTTATTGGCAGGCTATTGGCTAAAAAATTGACTACGACCATCCCAATGTACGCCAGGGCTGTTATAATTTTTGTTAACATAAGTATTTTTGTTATTTATTTCTAAATTTTTTACTGTTGGCGGAGAGAGGGGGATTTTCACCCCGTTAAATAATTTCCTTTTTTGGCGGAAGCGGAGGGATTCGAACCCTCGATCCCTTTGACAGGTTATCCCGCCACCGGCGGGACGCCTATGAAAGTAACTTTTTAAATGCTTCTCCGCCTTTGTACGATTTTATCTGTTTTTCTCTTTGCATCGCTTGAGCACGAGTCTGGAAGCTTTCTTGGTAAACAATAATCCAAGGCCGGTCTTTTTTGGTAGATTGGTTTCTTCCTGAATTATGGCGAATTAATCGTGCAGTAAGATTTTGTGTCTGGCCAATGTAAAACTTACCGGTTACAGTTGATTTTAATATGTAAACCACAAACATATTTTTGTTTTAAGCAATTTTTTACTTTTGGCGGAAGCGGAGGGATTCGAACCCTCGATCCCTTTGACAGGATGCACGCTTTCCAAGCGTGTGCACTAGACCACTATGCGACGCTTCCACCAAAAGTAAACAATTTTTTTATTTGTTAAATATCGAATGCTTTGTCAGGTTATCCCGCCATCGGCGGGATGCAACTAGACCACTATGCGACGCTTCCACCAAAAAAGGGAATTAATCCTAAGTTTTATTTAACGGGGCAGGCCCTCGAATCCTTTGGCAGGTTATCCCGCCTTGGCGTGATGCAACTCGACCACTATGTAATCTCTCCATCAACAGGAAAAATACTATAATTTTATTGGGCATTTATACAAAAGCGAGCGGCACAGTAAGCAAAACTATTTTGTATGTTTATCCATAAAATCTTCATAATTCTATCATTATTCCGTGTTATTGTCGAGGTTGCGGGCTTTAGGTTAGAGGTGTAAAATATTAATGAAATAAACTAAATAAGTCACATAGCTATTTTTTTATGTCCTATTTTAGCCCCAAGTTGCTCCAGGCTTTGGAGTTTGCCTCCATTGCCCACAAAGGCCAGTTTAGAAAATTTCCGGTAAATGTACCCTACATTTCCCATTTGGCCGCCGTGGCCGGCATTCTTTCCCGCGCCAATTATCGGGAAGAAGTCGTCATAGCGGGACTTTTGCATGATGTGATCGAAGATACCAATTTTAGTGCGGAAGATATTAGCGAACCTTTTGGCGATGAGGTTTTAAAGTTGGTAATAGCCGTCACGGAAAACAAGAGCCTTCCTTGGGCGGAGAGAAAAGAGCGGTATTTAAAGCAGATAGAAGAGGCCCCGGACGAAGCCAAGGCTATTTCCGCCGCAGATTTGTTTGCCAACCGAATGTCTAACCTTTTGGGCTTAAGGAGAGGCGAAAATCCCTGGGTAAGGTTTTCCAAGCAGCCGGTAGAATACGCCAGGCGAATTTTTGAAATAGATACGCGCCGCTTGAACATACTGAAGCAGTCATCCAAAATTCCTTTTATTCCCGATTTGGAGGCGGTAATGAAAGAAGTAGAGGATTTGACCTGGAAAATGCTCGAGAACTATCCCCACGCTTCTCCACCCGCCTCACCTCCCCATTCTTTATAGTTACAAAATAATTGCTGGAATTATGTCCGACCAGGTTACCCAGGAAATAAAAGACGCCGCAGTAGTCGCTCCGGCGTTCGCCGGCTCCACTGCGGGGCAAGCCGTCAGACTTTATTATGGATAGTAATATCCAACAAATCAAAGATCGATTAAATATTGTCGACGTCATCGGCGGGTATTTGCAATTGAAAAAAGCCGGGGTAAATTACCGCGGACTGTGCCCCTTTCATTCAGAGCGCACGCCTTCATTTAACGTAAGCCCGGCAAGGCAAATTTGGCATTGTTTTGGCTGCGGGGAAGGCGGTGATGTTTTTGCCTTTGTCATGCGGCAGGAAAATGTCGAATTTAAGGAAGCCTTAAAAATCCTTGCCCAAAAAGCGGGGGTGGAATTGCCGCAGTTCAGGCCCCAAGACCCAAAAGTGCAGGAAGAGAAAGGCTTGGCTTTAAGGATTGTAGATTTCGCTTCCCGTTTTTATCACCAAAGCCTGCTTTTGCCTGTGGGACAGAAGGCAAGGGAGTACTTGGCGGGCCGGGGTTTAAGCGAACAAACCATAAAAAATTGGCGCGTAGGTTTTGCGCCTGACAATTTCCAATTTTTAAAAATCGCCTTACTCCGCAAAAATATTACGGAAGAGCAAATGATAAAAGCAGGCGTATGTTTGAGGGGCGAAAGAGGGGGCGTGTATGACCGCTTTAGGGGGAGGGTGACTTTTCCTATTTTTAACTATTTTGGCGAAGCGGTGGGCTTTTCGGCTAGGATTCTGCCTGAATATGACGACGGAAAAACCGGTAAATATATTAATTCGCCTGAAGGCCCTGTTTACAGCAAGAGCCGGGAATTATTCGGACTGTATTTTGCCAAGGATTCTATTAGGAAAAAAGATGAAGCGGTGGTTGTAGAAGGTCAAATGGACTGCATAGCCGCGCATCAGGCCGGTTTTGCAAATACAGTGGCCACGAGCGGCACCGCTTTGGCTTCCGACCAGTTGGATATTCTTGGGCGTCTGACAAAAAATTTAAAATTTTGTTTTGATTCCGATGAGGCCGGCCTAAGGGCCAGCCGCCGCGCCGGGGAAGCCGCTTTGCAAAAAGGCTTTAGGTTAAAAATCATAGCCCTTAAAAATGCCAAAGATCCGGATGAGCTAATAAAAAAAAGCCCCGGGTATTGGGAAAAAGCCGTAAGCGAGGCGGTATGGTTTTTGGACTACTATATTCAAAAGGCAAAAGCCAAGCACCCCAACGACGCTTTGGAGCAAAAGCATTATTTGAGTGCGGAGGTTGTGCCGTTTTTAAAATTTATCGCCGACCCCTTGGAGCAGGACCACTACATAAATGAGTTGGTGAAAAATTTCAGTATTTCCGAAAAAGTAATTCGTGGACAAATTTCAGGCGTAAAGATTCCGGCTAAACCGGCCGTGAGAATGTCCATACGTCCGGCTTTGGCTTTAGAGAAAGAAATTTTAGGCGGCATCATTTTAGACCATAAGTTCGCCGACTCCATAAGCGGGGAGATTAATCCCGAAGATTTTGAAGACCCCGAAGCCAAAGAAGCGGTTTCGCGTCTGGTAAGCGAAGGTGCGGCAAACCTTAAAATCGATCAAGAGCCGGCGCTTGTCAAAGAGGGTGTGTTTATGGTAGAATCTTTGCTAGAGCAGCTGGGGCAAGAAGCCTTGCATAAAAGGCTTTTGAAATCACATTCCCAGCTTAAGATCGAAAGTTTAAAAAAGAAACAAAAATTATTGCAAGTGGAAATTGCCGCAGCGGAAGCTGTGGGAGATAAAGTTTTGCTCAAAAGGCTGCAAAACGGTTTTGCGGCAATTTCTGAGGAAAAACTTAAGTTTGAAAAAAGATAGGCAGCAAATTTGTATTAAGAGAGAGTAGGGTTATTTATCCGCGCCGCTTTTGCGGGCGGTTAAATTTGGAATTACTAAGACTATGGTAAAAAAACTTAAGAAAAAATTTATAAAGAAAAAGGCGAAAAAAAAGCCGCTTGCTAAAAAGCTTAAGCGGACGGACGCGAAACACGCCAAAAAAAGGATCGAACTTAAGAAGGCGGGAGCGCGCAAAAAGCAGGCTTTAGAAAAAATCGGGGCCATGCCGGCCGCCGATGGTTTGGCTATGCCCTCGGAGCAAAAAGAAAAATTACTTTCCGAACTTATGACCAAAGCCGCTGCACGCGGCTTTGTGACCGAGGCTGAAATCTTGCATGCTTTCCCTTATTTGGAAGATAATTTGGAAGAGTTGGAATCAACTTTGCAGGCATTGGAAAAAAGGGGTATTGAAATAGTTGACCAGGAAGTTGCGAGCATTTGGGAAATAAACAAAAAACAGGAAGAAGCTCAAGCCATTAAGCCCAAAGGCAGGAAAGCCAAAAAAAACGACGACACCATAGACGCTTTCGATTTGGGTGATATTTATGACGACTCCATACAAATGTATTTGAGGGAGATAGGCAAAGTGCCCCTGCTTAACAGCGAAGAGGAAATAGATTTGGCCAAAAGGGTGGAAAAAGGAGACGTTGCGGCCAGGAAGCGGCTTACCGAGGCTAACTTAAGACTGGTGGTTAGTATTGCAAAAAAATACATGGGGAGAAATTTGGGGCTTTTGGATTTAATCCAGGAAGGCAACCTCGGGCTTTTTAGGGCAGTGGAAAAATTTGACTGGACCAAAGGCTACAAATTTTCGACTTATGCCACTTGGTGGATAAGGCAGGCCATTACCCGCGCGCTTGCCGACCAGAGCCGCACCATCCGCATTCCCGTTCACATGGTGGAAACATTGAATAAGTATGCCCAGGCGGAAAGGCAGTTAGTGCAGGATTTGGGACGCGAACCGTTGCCGGAAGAAATTGCCGCCGAAATGGGAATAGAAGTTGAAAAAGTTTACCACTTGAAAAAAATCTCCCAGGAAACGGTGTCTATCGACTCGCCTGTGGGTGAAGACGACGGTGAGGATTCCTCTTTGGGTGATTTTATAGTAGACGAAGATACGACTAAACCCAATGAAATGGCCGGCCGCCAAATTTTAAAAGAGTACGTGGGCGGCATTTTGCAGGATTTGGACCCGAGGGAACAAAAGATATTAAAAATGCGTTTTGGTTTGGAAGACGGGGTTACGCACACTTTGGAAGAAGTGGGCGAGGAGTTTGGCGTTACCCGCGAGCGCATTAGGCAAATTGAATCCAAAGCCTTGGAAAAAATTAGGGAACATATTGATATAAATAAGTTACGGGATTACTAAAAGATATTAATGGATATTTATAGAGATTGTGATATTGATAGTATCATCACAATTTAGGCTTTATTTCCATTCTAAAATAGTTATCCACTGCATAAAAAAATCAGCCTTAAATTGGGCTGATTTTTTCTATTGACGACAGTGTTTTTTGGGTTCAAAATATAAATAGAAAGGAGAAAGTTTTCAGATGAAGCGGCAGTTTGTGGACCTTTGGTGGCTTTCCTAGAATTAGCGAAAAGCTCTAAAGGCAGGCTTTGCCTTCATCATCCGCCCAATGGCGGGGAAAAAAAGAAAATTCGCTTATGGGAAAAGCCACCAGTTTAGGCTAAGCCCAGCTCCAAATTCCTCGAGGCGAGGTGGAAGCTGGGTTTAGTTTTGTCTAAATTCGGCAAAGAGTCCCGGCTTAATCGTATTTTAATTTTATGGACCTTGAAATTAAAAAAGCTGTAAAAGCGAGACCGGCTGCCAGAACAAAGGGGTAATGTATGGAAACTATGGCGACCGCACCGGCAATAAGCGGGCCTAAAATTTGGCCGAGGCTCATGAAAGACGCGTTGATTCCCAAAATTTGGCCCTGCTTATGGCCTTCGGTTTCGTGGGAAAGCACCGTTTGAACCAGTGTTTGGATGGTGGAATTGGACAGACCAATCACTATGCAAGCAGTGACCAGCAGGGCAAGGCTTCCTGTGAGCGACAGAAGTATGAACCCAAAAGTCAGGATAACCAGGGCAAGGGAAAAAGTTTTCAAAATGCCCAAAGCATGGCTGACGCGGGCTACCAAAAACAGCTGGCTAAACATGCCAATGACCCCAAAAAGCGTAAAAATTAGAGCAATGGTTTTTTCTTCCAGGCGCAGAAGTTTTACGGAAAGGGGCTGGAAGGCAAAAATGAACATACCAAAAGCGAAAGCCCACAAAAAACAAATTATGAGGGTGGAACCGACTCGGGGATCGGCGAGTGCGGAAAACATTTTTTTGAAATCGAACATTTTTTTGTGAACGATTTTCCCCAAGTGGGGGTTGGTTTCGTCCAAAAGCCACACCGCCAAGCCTACGGAAATTAGGGAAATAACCGCGGCAATAATGAAGGGTAGCCGCAGGGATATGCCCGCCGTTACGGCGGATATGGCCGGCCCGGCTATGAAGCCGGCGCCAAAACACGCGCCTATAATTGCAAAACCCCGTGTGCGCTCTTTGCCTTCGGTACTGTCCGAAATTACTGCTTGGGCCACGGGCAAATTGCCTGCGGTAAAACCGTCCAAGGCGCGGGCCAAAAACAGGAAAATGGCATTGGGTGCAAACGCCATGAGGAAAAAAGACACCGCGGTCCCAAACAGGGAGATTATTAAAAGCGGGCGGCGGCCGTATTTGTCCGAGAGATGGCCAATGATTGGCGTGGCTATAAACATACAGACGGAATAAACCGCGAACAAAGCGCCATTTTGAAAATCCGTCAGGCCGTATTTTACGGAGTAGGGGTAAAGAATCGGAATGACTATGCCGTAGCCCAAAGCGCCAACCAGCGTAACGGCAGCTATGACCACCAGTCTTTTATTCTTTTTAAACATACTTGGATAGTAAACAAAAATCCCTCTTTGGTAAGAGCCAAGGGGGGAAGAGGCCGCGGTAATTGGGATTTTCGGCCGCCTTAATAATTTAGATTATCTATTTGCTTTATCTTTAAAAATATTTTCCCAACTAAAATATAACTAATTATAGTTATTTTTTTATGAATTGGCAATAAGAATTATCATCTGATGATTTCTACAGTTCCGGCCGGGATATCGGTTTTGGTTATGTTAAATTTTATGCGCCCTAAAGTCTGGCCGCGGTCGGTTTTTATGTAAACCCTCCATTCCCCTTCGGCCAGTGTGGTTTTAAGCGAATATCCCCTAAAACCCTCTTGGCGTCCGCCCACCAAGCGGAAGGAGAGTTTGTCCTTAGTTACCCAACCCAAAGAAGGATCTTTATATTGCCATTCGTGCACAATGGGGGTGTTCAATTCTTTGGGTGCAAAAATAGAGCTGAAGACATATATTTTTTCGCCCTGAGCAGTGTGTACCTGGCGGCCCGGCAGGAGCTTTTCAAGGAAACTTTCCTTCTCGGCCTTCAGGATGTAGGCGTTGCCGCGTTTGGTTAGGCCGTGGTAGACTCCCACTTCCCGCAGGGCCAACGGTACCGGAGGGATTAAATTATAAAAATATAAAAAATTCAGCGAAAGCAAAATAACAACCGTGGCGATGCCAAAAGTTTTAGGGTGGAATTTTATAGGCCCGGCAACAGCCCGGGCAAAAGCCAAAAATAGCAGCACCAAAATCAGTCCCAAAAACCCCGAGAGGACAAACCAGGCGGGATTTAAGGAGTTAAAAACAAAAGGCAGCGTGACGGAAATTATGGAAAAGCTCGCAAAAAAATATACGGTAATTTGGACAGTGGGTTTAAAGAAATGCTCCCTTAAGGCGTCATTGGAAACCATTAAGAGGACAAAAGCCAGAATAAAAGGCCAGCTAACCCACACGCTGCCTGAAAACCAGTAGAAAATAAAGGAGTTGCTTAAAAGCCCGCCAAAAGTGAATTGAATAAGCAAGGGGATGAACAGCCGGAGGTATTGGAATTTTTGTGGCACGCGGCCGTTGTCAAAAGCATACATAAAAGTCATAGCCAGCGCGGCTATGAGCCAATAAATATACAACAAAACCAGGGCTGTATTTACCTGGATGCTGACAAAAGTCACATAGTCCGCCACAAACCCGAACGTCAAAGTCACGGGCATAAGCCAGCGTTCGTATTTTTTATACCAGAGTTTTACTGTTTGGTAGCGGTTTTTTATGGCAGAGGCCAAAGGCATTTTGTTTGTTTTTGCAATAAATCAGCGAAAACTATTTTTCAGTTTATGGAATATATAGCCGGTCCATAAGGAAATTAATCCCAAGACCACCAACAGTCCCGAGAAAACATAGGTGATAATGGCAAAGTTCAAAGCCGTAGTTAAGGCAGTGGCAGTCACCCAGGTATCGCGCAGGGTATTTGAGACCAACACCTGCTGGCCGTTTGCGTCCAGCACGGCTGCGCCTTTTTCATCGACTTTGGCGATTTGTCGGGGCATTTCCGAATAGGTTTTTCCGCCCGTCATGGCCAGCATATGTTTTCTTATTGTATCGGCCTGGACCTTTAGCGTCAGAGGGCCTTTTACAGGAGCGTTGGGGATGGAAGCGTCGGCCGGGGTGGTAATGTTTTCCCGCGCCACGTTCTGGTAAGTAAAGTAAATTCCCCATAAGCCGCCCCCGATTAACAGCAGTCCGGCAATAAGAGCAAAGAGGGAAGAAATTTTAAGTAAGTTTTTCATAGTCGTTGTAATTAGTTTATATTTTTCGGCTGTCATAGGCCCAGTGAAGCAAAGCTTGTCTTTGTCTCGGCCGGCATGTTATGTCTCCTTTTTTACAATACTTTTTTATTTGCGAGGCGTGCCGGGCAATAGCCCGCCAGCGTTTAATTTGTCTTAGGTCGTCTTCCGTCCGGCGGCCCTGGTAGTAGCGGCAATACCATTGGAACCAGCCGCGCGGGTCCTGCGGATGTATCCAGCCTTTTTTTTGCCAGACCCAAAGGGGTTGGCTGGCATTGACTTTAAAAAAGTTTATTTTCGGGTCCGGTTTATAGACGTCTTTTTTTTGGAATTTTGCCCTTTTAAACCAAGCGGATGGAAATTCTTTTTTGCAGTCGCGCATGTACACCCCCCCGAACACTCCCAAATCCAACATTTGCTTGGGGGTAAGCTCCGGCCGAAAGTCCGGATGGAAATTTTTTCCGGGGGCCGCCACCAGCTGGTACCGGTAGCCTTTTTGCATGGAATCGTTGACTTTAACGAATTTTTTCCCCATTTTTTCTAGCTTGAATTATTTGTGCGCCGGACAGACCACCGCGCATTGGTTTTTTAAGCAGAGTGAAACAAAAGGGCAGCGCGACATGGCCATATATTCCGGCGGGGTTTGGCACTCGGTATGTTTGGAACATTGACCGCCTGTAATTTTTTCAACGGAATAATTTTCCAGGGTATAGCCAATAGGCAGCGGAATGTTGGGAGTCGGCAATTTATTTGGCCGTCTTATTTGCCGCTGCGCCAAAATAGCGCCAATCGCCACAACCACAGCCAGGCCAATTATCACGCCTTTGGTATTTGCAGGTTTGCCATAAATATCCATATAAACATTTTAACATATTAATTAAATATTCATGCTTGCTTGTTATAGTTGTGAAGATAACTATTAATTATGAACAGTCTGAATATGCCTAAATCAAAAGTTACTTTGCAGGATTTATTTGTTATGAAAATTCAGGCGCTTTATGACATAGAGCAGGAGATAATCAAGGCACTGCCGAAAATGGCCCAAAAAGCCACAAACTCTGAACTCAAAAAGGGCCTGGAGGAGCACTTGGAAGAAACTAAGGAGCAGGCTGAAAGGCTGGGGCAAATTTTTGGCATACTGGGAGAGCGGCCAAAGAAGTTAAAAGTGGAAGCGATCCGCGGCATGGCCGAAGACGCGAAGTGGGTTATGTCCAACGTAAAAGAGCCCAAAGCCCTGGATGCTTCGCTGATTGCGTCGGCGCAATATGTTGAGCATTACGAAATGGCCGGTTACGGCACGGCCAAGGAATGGGCGGATATGCTGGGGCTCGACGAAGCCAGGGATTTACTGGAGGATACTTTGGAAGAAGAAAAAAGCGCGGATGAAAAACTAAATGATGTGGCGGTATCGGAAGTTAATGCGGCAGTTGAAACGAGGGAAGAGGAATCATAGTAAAAACCTATTTTAAGAAATTTTGCATCACCATTGTTTGATTTATGCCGTTAGTCAAATCCGTAAAGCCCATTTGCCTAAAGAGGTTAATGGCCAAAGTGGAGCGGCTGCCGGAGCGGCAATAAACTAGCAGCTTGGCGTTTTTGTCCACGTCTTTAAGTTCCGGCGCGCCTTGCATTAAGCTTTCGGAAGGCACATTTATAGCGCCTTCTACGTGGCCCAAAGCAAATTCATAAGGTTCCCTTACATCTATAATTACAAAGCTTGATTTATCCATAATTTTTTTTGCGGTTTTGGGCATCTTTAATAGTCTTAATGCGGTTTTCAGCCAAAGCGGTCCAGGCCAAAACGCCAATTGCGGTAGTAATGGCGGCTTTTTCTTTCGCGGAAAGAGCAGATTTTTCCAGCAACCCAATGAGTATTTGCGAGGCTTGTTTGTGGTCCATATTAAGCGTCAGTTAAAGTGCATTGGGTCCGGTCAAAGCAGCACGGGCGTCTTTTGCCGCCCTTAAGCTTGGAGCATGCGACGGTTACGCGCCGGGTTCTGGTGTCCTGCTGTTTGGCCGAAGTAATCCAGCGTATAAAGTCCCACCGGGCCATGGGCGTAATGCCCTGCCACACGGCATGTGCAGCGGGGTTGTGGGCCAAAGCTTTTTTTAAATCCTCCGGCACTTTCGGCTCCGGCCAATTCTTGTCCGGTTCCATTTCCAAAGAAACGGTATTCCCCGCTTGGGCTCCGGATTTTTTTAGCAGCGAGTTTTTTGGCTTAAACCAGTGCCCGCCTTGCCCATTAGGCTCAAGCACAGCCGAGAAGGGTATATGGTTTAAACTTCCGCGGACAAAAACCATGCCTTTGGAAGGCAGCTGTTTGCTTGCGGCAGGAGGCACGGAAAGAAGGAGAGACGAACCTTCCACCTGCAGTTTTGGCTGACAATGGATTTTAGAATGTTTTTTTAGCATAAGCATTTCCATTTTACCCGATTTTGCAAAGGCCCGCCAGGCAGGAGGGATTTGTAAAAAATAACGCGAGCAGTTAAGATAAACAAAGGCCATGGAATATTTTAGAATAATGGCATTAAAATATTAAAAAATTAATTTTATTTATGGAAGAAGTGATTTTGTCGGTAAAAGACCTGCGCAAGCGCTACGATAGCGGAACAGAAGCGGTGCGTGGCGTAACGTTTAAGGTCCAAAAGGGCGAAGTTTTTGGCATTTTAGGTCCCAATGGCGCCGGCAAAACCACCACGCTGGAAATGATAGAGGGCTTAAGGGATATAACCTCGGGAGAAGTGGAGGTGGACGGAATAGATGTTAAAAAACATCCCTATGACGTAAAGGAGCGGATTGGCATCCAGCTGCAGTCGTCGGCTTTTTTCCCGTCCTTAAGCCTCGTTGAGCTTTTGGACATGTTTAGCGACTTGTATGCCGAAACCCACAACCCCATGGAGCTGCTAAAGCTAGTGGGTTTGGAGGATAAGGCTAAAGCCCAGGCCAAAGAATTGTCCGGCGGCCAACGCCAGCGTTTTTCCATTGCGACCACCCTGGTAAACAAGCCGGTAATGATATTTTTGGATGAACCGACAACCGGCCTTGACCCGCAGGCCCGCCGGCATTTGTGGGATTTAATAAAGGACATAAAAAGCCGTGGCACGACCGTAATTTTAACCACCCATTATATGGACGAGGCCCAGCAGTTATGTGACCGCATTGCCATTATGGATGAAGGGAAAATAATAGCTTTGGATACTCCTAAAAACCTCATTCAGCAGCTGCTTGGCCGGGGGTTTAAGCCTCACACCCAAGTGCCGCCGGCCACCCTGGAGGATGTCTTTTTAGATTTAACCGGAAAGGAGATTAGGGATTAATATGCGCAAATTATTTTATTCGCTCAAAACCCTCACTATAGTATCCATAAAAATGTATGTCCGGGACCGCCGCAGCCTGTTTTTTTCTTTGGTCATGCCATTGGCCTTTTTGGGCGTGTTTGGCCTTTTGTCCAAAGCCGGCAACTCCGCCTTAAAAGTGACTATAACCAATTACAGCAAAGCGGAATTGTCTTCCAATTTGGTGCAAACTTTGCAGGCCATTCCCGCTCTGCAAATAAAACAGGCGTCGGAAGCCGAAGCGGGTGAAGTGCTTAAAAAGGGCTCAATTGACCTCCAAGTCATAATACCGGAAAATTTTGGCGCCCTAGCTTCCGGCCAAACCGTTGTCCAACAGTCGGAAGTGCAAAGTTATTACAATAAAGCCAAGCCCCAAAACGGCCAGGCAGCCAACCTTATTTTGGGCCAGGTAATTTCCGAACTTAACAGCCGCCTGACCAACACGCCCCGGCTTATTTCTCTTAAATCCGAAGGCGTAACTGCCAATAACCTCGGGTACTTTGATTTTATTTTGCCCGGCATATTGGCCATGACCATTATGCAGCTGGGGCTGTTTGGCATGTCCATGGCCTTTACCGCCCTTAAAGCCAGCGGTGCTTTGCGCAGGCTCCAGGCCACGCCCGTGCACCCCAGAAATTTTATTTTTGGCCAAACCATTACCCGCTTGTTAATTGCGCTAATTAATATGGCCATCTTGGTCGGCTTTGGCATAAAGTTTTTTGGTTTCCATATGAACGGGAGCTTTGTGAATTTTTTTGCGCTGGTAATTTTGGGCGTCCTGGTGTTTTTGGGTTTTGGCCTGGCCATTGCCGGCTGGGCGAAAGACGGCAACCAAGCCGCGCCCATTTCGAGCATTGTCCAGCTGCCCATGCTGCTTTTGTCGGGCGTGTTCTTTTCGCGCGACATTATGCCCGCTTGGCTGCAAAGGCTGACGGGCTTTTTACCCCTGACTTATTTGGCCGACGGTTTGCGTAAAATTGCCAACGAAGGCGCGAATCTTGCCCAAGTAGGCGGGAGCATAGCCGGACTGGTAATATGGGGAATAATTATTTATGTGGTTGCCGGTTATGTTTTCCGTTGGGAATGACCGGCAAGTCTAAACATTATTTATTAATTTATAGAAAGGACACGTATGGAAATTTCTCTTGGAAAGTTTTATTTGGCCCAGCTGGAAAGCGAAGTTAAGGCCAGCCGCCAGTGCTTGGAGAGGTTAAACGACGAAGTGTTGGCCTTTAAGCCCACCGAAGAGGCCATGCCGCTAAAAAGCCTGGCCATAACCATAGCCGAAATTCCCAAATGGATACATTCCATAGTAACCTCAGGCAGCATAAATTTTGCCACCTACGAACGGTATAAATTGGAGTCCGCTAAGGATTTGGCCGCGCATTTTGACGAATGCATGGCCATGGCCAGAGAAGCGCTGGAGGCAGTTACGGACGAAGAGCTGGAAAAAGATTTCTCCCTAAAAATGGGGGAGCAGCTGCTTTCCACGGACAGCAAAAAAAACAGCGTGGATTCCACCATTCGCCATTTGGTCCACCACCGCGGCCAGCTGACCGTGTATATGCGCATGAACAAATTGCCCGTTCCGCAAATATACGGCCCGTCGGGCGACGAAAAAGCATGGTAGCAGGCAAGTTTGGGAAGGTTTAAGTATTGGCAAAAAATTCCACGGCTACAAAGGCAAGCCAAATTGCCAAAAGCATAGTGGCTTCCCGCCTGCTTATGGTGCGTCCGGATTTCATGAACCGGAACAGAATGAAAGAAACTGCCACCATAAACAGCCCGGTCACGTAAATAATTTTAAGCGGAAAATAAAAAGGCCTTACCAAAGCCAGGATCCCTACGACAATAGTGGCGTCGGCGAGCACCGTGCCCAAAAGGTCGCCAATGGCCAGGGAGTCGTCGCGTTTTTGCACTGACCTGAGTGAAAAAAACAGCTCGGGGATTGTAGTGCCCAGGCCAACGACCAGCATGCCAATAAGCAGGGAGCTGATCCCCATGGCATCCGCAATGGCAGTGGCCGAAGTTACGGTAAAATGCGCGCCCACCAGCAGGATGGCCATGCTAAAAATGAGCATGGCCAAACTTTTGGCTTTTCCATTTTCGCGCCTTAGGGGGATAGTGCCATCCACCCCGTTTTTAAGGGCGACATAATAAAATATCCCTCCGGCCAGCACCAATGCCAGCCCGTCCGTGCGGGAATAGTGCCCGTTTAAGCCCAAAATTAAAGGCAGGAGCAGTATAAAAGGGTACGCGGCCTGGTTTTTTAGAATTTTGCTTTCCACTTTCAGCCCCCTGCCTGCAATGAACACAATTATGGAAAAAATCAGGGTCAGGTCGGCTATGTTGGAGCCCAAAAGCGTGGCCAGGCCAAACGAAGGCACGCCGCCCAGCGCGGCGTTAATGGAAATAAAGGTTTCCGGCAAAATGGAAATAACCGCAATTATTATGAAGCCTACGGCGTACTTGGAAAGGCGGAAATTTTCTGCTAGCATGGCGGCGTATTTTGTCGCCATGGTCGCCCCTTTGGTTACCATGAACAGGGCCGCTATAAAAATAAAAAGGCTGGTGGCCATATTTGAGAGTCGTTTTTAAAAATAATTATTTTCCCCGCGCGTGCCTGGCTTTCGCCTTGCCCGGGCTTTTCCAGTCGGTAATGGTCAGGCCGCGTAATATACGCTTAACCACCACTTTTTGCTTGTCTTTCCAATTCAGGCTGCCCACCAGCTCCTTGGGCAAAGTAACCGACAGCGTCCCCCCGCCCACCTTGGTCAACTTCCTGACGTTTTTGTTTTTGAGATTCCTTAAAGACATATGTTTTTGAATTTATTTTTAAAATAATTTTTTGTCTTTTTGTCATTCCCGCGCAGGCGGGAATCTAGGAGAATTAGTCCTAAATTGGACTGCATATAATATTCGTAGTATACATTTTAGTGAGTAAAATGAAAAGCGCCGCGTACCCGAAGGTAGCGCGGCGCATGGCGGATGGGCGATCAGGCAGCCTAGAGGCGGAGAGTTACCTGCTCAAAATCATCAAAGGTTAACTTTACGACCTTTTCGGCATTCGCAGGCAAGGGCTGGAAATGCATCCATACCCGCCCCTTTTCTTCAGGCACAAGCCAATGTTGGGGGTCTAAAACCCCTGCGTAGAAGCTTTTGGTGTACCCTGTAAGACCAAGTCGGATCCCATCACTAGAGACCAAGTAGGCCTTAGATGGAGGTATGAGCTTGTAGGTATCGCTACAATTGTTCGTAAACTCAAACAGAAGGGCTAGTTTTGTCGAGTCGACAAACACACTGGGGATGTACAAACTCACGCAACCTTTCAGCGTGTAAGAAGTCCAAGTAGAAAAGCTGAAGTGCTCTTCGAGGAGCTTGCTTATAACGGGGTCGGCGACGAATGGAGGGTACTTGCTCTTCTCAGGCTCGCTAACCGTGGTGGCGTTTGAAGCAACAGGGCGCGATTTTTCAAAGTTTTTGACTTTGTCCGCGTAGAGCTTCATTGCCTCTTTGGTCAGTGGCAACATTTCTTCGCCGGTTACGGGATGATACTTGTAGCCGAGAGGCTTAATATCAATTGCCCCGCTAGGCAAAATGGTGTAGACGTTGCGAGGCTGGCCCGTAGAAGGGTTAAAATACTCACCGGGGTTGGGAAGGGAAAGCCCATAGAGTATCACCATCCACACGGTTACAGCGGCGCCGAAGATGAGCGTGCCTTCGCTCGTCCGGCGCAGTACAAACTTCCAGAACAAGTGCTTGGTGAGTAGTGCCGCAATGGTCATAGCGGCGACACTCAAGGCGTTTACCAAGTAATCGTTGGTCATTCCGAGATCGCGAAACGTGGACGCGAAAGAGCTGAACACTCCCCATAGCATGAGGAAGTCAAGCAGCCGCATACCGACGAAAAGGATGAGAGCGAAAGCCAGAAGCTTGCTCCAATTCTTAGACAGCCAGGTCATGTTGTTTTCTCCTGTTTAACCTGTAAGCCACAGCCAAGGCAAGGACGCTAAAGAAAACGCCCGCCAAAAACCACCGGTAAGGCTCACGTCCTTGCTTTTTAGCCCAAAAGCTAAGAGCAAGGCCCGCAACCACAGAAACCAGAACAGCCAAAAAGAAGCTGCCCATTATAGAACCTCCTTGAGGTTTAAATTATTGATACTTTACTGTATTTTTATTCCTAAGTCAAGGCAATAGGGAAATAAATTAAACAGTCATAAAATGCTGGAAACATGCATTTTAGAAAAAGTACGTATTTAAGTAATACTTAAATACGTACTTTTATTTTTTTAATTGCTTTTAAGTTAGCCTTGTCGGTAATTATTTGTTCCGCTTCTGTTAAGGTAACCCACTTTGTACTATAAAATTCTTGGGGGTCTACTTGAAAATTTGAGCCGTCCGTCTTAAGTAAAAACCAAATATCAAAATGTTCCCTACAAGGCACTGCCGTGCTTTTAATGGGAGTAATTGTAATTAAAAACGGGTGGGGAATAACACTAAAAAAATTTTTCACCCCTAACTCTTCCGAAATTTCCCTGTTCAAAGTTTCTATTAAATGTTCTCCTTTGTCTATATGGCCGCCGGGGGAGATCCATTTATTCGCTTTTTTATGGTGGACCAAAAAGACCTGTTTATTAGCGGGATTAAAAGGTAGGAAATAAACGCAAAAATGTGTAACCGGGTTTTCGTCCCTTGTTAAGGAGCCTTCTTGCGTCCGCTTCAGGTATCTTTGCCCAACCTCACTGCTATTATCTTTTAGTATGTTTACACAATTTATAATTTCTCCTTGGAGTGTATCCATAATTTCCTTACTTAGTATTTAAGTAATACTTAAATACGTACTTTTATTTTAGCATAAAAATACCCGCCTTAGCTTTGTCGGACTTGTTTTGAGCGCCAGGCGGCTATTTGGCCTATTAGCCCGTAGGGGATTGGCCGGTTTAGCGGGAACTGCACCGAGCCTTTTGCACTTTTGTAGGACGCAAGCTGTTTTTTAAATTTTACAATGCCAGAAGGCGTGGGGTAAAAGCCAATGTGTTTGGCAAAAGCGGAAAAGTGGACAAGGTTTTTGTTGTTAAGCTTAAAAGTGGGGATGCCATAAGCAAGGGTTTCGGTAACACCCGGAACTTTTTTGGTTATGGTCGTGCGAATCCTGCGCAGTATGTGCCTAACATTTTCCGGGTATTTTCCTATGAATTGTGTAATACTTTTTGTCATTTGTTCGGAGTTTTAAAATAAATGGGGTAGGTCCCTATTTTTCCAATGAATTTCTGGGTTTACTTATTACTTTACTTACCGCACCTCTACGCTGCCTTTCTGCTAAATCTTGCATTACTTCATCCAGTTTTTCAAATCGTGGGCTTACAAATTCCCTTAAAGGTTGTACCTGGGCGACCTTGGCGCCATCTGTGGCAAAATATAACCGAAAGGAGTCCGCAATATCTTCGACTTCTCCCCGGTCTTCTTCCTTACTGCCCCGCATTTTTGGATACTTGGTTTTGGAAGCATACTCGGAAATTTCATTGCTGTTGGCATCCATTACCTGCCGCCATTTTCTGCCTGGGTGCGTTGAGCCTTTTAGATATTTAACAATAGCGTGGCCAAGCTCGTGATATAAAGTTTCTATCGCTTCTTTCGTAGGAAACTCTGCATCATCTATAAATCGTAAATCATCGCTAAGGTATAAATTTATAATCCCTCGTTCGGAAGTTAGCGAAGGTTCGGCCCTAAACGACCCGGATTTTATATTTTGGGTATGAATTTGAATTTCATCAAATACCTGCATACAGTCTGCAGGGATGGCGCTTACTATGGCGTTAATAAATTCGGTAGTTCGCAAATCACGCTTTTTTACAACTGTGTCAAAAACTTTAATTTTTTTAGAATGGCCAGACTGGTCTCTGATTTTATACTCATATTCGTGAGCATTCAGAGTCATGGGGGCAGCAATAATAACGCCGTCTAAACCATCTTCTTCGGTGTTTCTGATTTGTAATTTTCTTTCCTTATTATTCACGCCCGTAACCTCATACACATCGCCATTTCGATGCTGCAAAAGTGAGCCGACACGAGCACCAGAAATTTGGTCAACATCCCAACCCTCACGACCCAGCCTGTCGCTAACCGATAATCTAATTTTTGTATCTTTCCCGCTTGAGAGCGAGGCCGCACTAATTCTTTGAATATCAACACCAGCCTCAACTTCGGGCAAGGAATTATAAATTTCTTCCGCATACCGCTTTTTCGGGTTACGGCTTTCTATATTGTTTGGAAATTGGTCTCTGGGCATTGGTTGGGAATTAATCTTTTGTGTCCGAACGTCATACTTTTTGTCACTTTATTGGGAGTTATTAGAAAATAAATGGGTCATGTCCCCATTCCCATTCTAATTAAAGTCTTAAACAGCGATTGCATCCGACATTACCATTATCTCTTTGCCTTGGCGAGACTCGTACGCGTTGTAATTTAGCGAAAAATTAACGATTTTTCTATCCTCATAAAGTTTTCTTATCTCTTTCTTGTCATCGTAAGTAAGAAGCCAAAAGGCATTCGTATTTTGATTTAATTGGTCAGCTAACATCTCGTGGTTATCTTTTTTGTAATGGTTCAAATAAAGAGCGGCGCCTTTTTCAAAATATGGAGGGTCAAGATAAATAAAGGTATTTTTTCTGTTTAAGTATTTATGTATCAGCTTAACTCCATCTTCATTTGATACAGTGATTTTGTTTTTATATAGCGATAGTTGATGAATTCTATCAGCAAGTTTCCATTTATTAAATCGCACATCTATTTTATAATTACCTTTTTGTTTAAGTCCTCCAATCGGTCCACCATTTAGGATACCGGACATATTTGTTCTATTTAAGAAAAAGGTGGCAAATCCAAGTTCAAATTCTTTTGATTTAGGGTTGATATAAATAGCCTTTTGTTTTTGCCATTCTTTTATTGTCACTGGTGTCAAATAAATTTTTTTAATAAATTTATTCGACCTGTAAATGGCTGATTTCCAAAAGGAGTAAATAGCTCTATCGAGGTCGTTGATAACAATTTTGTCTACTTTCCCTAAAAAGAGGAGAGCTAAGGCCGCGCCGGCTCCACCTGCGAATGGCTCAACGTAAGTAACCTTGTGCAGCCTGTGACTTTTGATAACTTCATCGAAAAAAGGAAATAAAAAAGTTTTTCCTCCCGGATATCTAAGAGGGCTATAATGGAATTTTTGATTTCTTTTATTTGCTATTTCCATTTTGTTTACAGAGAATAGTTTTGAAAATAAGTTTTCCCAACTTATTCCAAATTTCAATTACATTATCTTCGTTTGGTTCATATTCAGGATTGTGAGCAAATTGATTTAATTCAGCCAAAAATGGTTCAACACTCTTTTTGCCAATGAAGGTTTTTAGCGCTTTTCGTTCCAACGGGTCCGAAATAACACTTTCGTTGGTTGCCATAAAATAGAGAGTGCGCTGAAAATTTGGAGACCAATCCTTCTCCCACTCTTTTTTAACTTTGCGTTTTTTATTTTCCTCATTAAATTTGGCTTTTTCTTGGTTAATTAAATGTCTAATCCAGCCATTATCCTTTAAAAATTCATAGACGGCTAACTCTAACAAAACACGCAAGGATGAGGCACAAACATTTGGCTTGGTTTTAGGGTATAAGTCCTTTAATTCGTTCAAAATAGATTTAACACGGTTTTGCTTAGGATATACTGAATATAGTCGGTTTGTTATCCAGTTTCCGTCGAGTGGTTCTCCTTTTACTTTTGTAATTTTTCCTTCCTGTACATCTCCATTTCTAATTTTTTCCTTAACTCCAAGAACATTTTTAACCCAAGCTTTACTTTTATCACTCGTATATACATCGGCGACCTTAAATGTGTCCTTAGACATTTCAGAAAAGACTTTCCGTAAATTTTTTATGACTTGCGGTTTAGTTTTTTCTAAGTTAAGAAGTCCATCGGGAAACGCGATACCGATTTGCTCACGAACAAACGGAGTAGACGTAAGACGTTCAAGAGTTGTTGCGTCAACGCTGTCGTGTTTCAAGTTATTTTCATTAGCAAAATCAAACAGTTGGACCGGTCTCGAGGGTTTCTTGCCGGCATATTGAGCGATAAATCGTTGTCTTTGTGTGCTATCCCAACTTAACACTCCGATGCCTTTGTTTCTGCCCGTATGCTCCAAATTGACCCAACGGAAAGCACTCTCCTTGTCTGGGAAAACCACACACTCAATCTCGTTCGGAATTTGTGAACCAAACTCTTTTTTTAATTCTTTGAATTTATTACTAATTTTTTGGTCCGTAGTTTGTTCAGGGTTGCACAAAAGTTTCAATGCTACAACGCGACGGTTGCCCTCTAATGCCAAAAAATTCCCATCTTCTGCCGGGATAACCATTAAACTCTTTGAGGGGTTCAAACCATGCTCCGCTATGTCTTTAGCGAGATTAAAAACATTGATACCAGCTTTTGAAATCATTAAATCAATGGCATTGGTTTGATTTTTTACAGGTTCAAATCTCGGATTTTCTGGGTTGATGAGTAGTTTCGTTATTGGAATTGTTTTTTTGTTCATAGCCATAATTATTATATCGTTTTTTTAACATTTTTTCTATGCCTTATTTAATTACATCCCACTTATTCAAATAGTAGGAAACATCGTTTTCTTTTCGGCCGAGGTAAATTTTACCGTCCCTATTTTTTATTGTAATACGGTAGAGCTTACCGTTGCCAACAATGTGAATAAACTCCTCTTCGATTGATTTCTCAATCTCATGGAGTGGTAAAATCAGATATTCAAGTTCACTATCTTCCCGGAGAATAAAAATATAAAAAGTCCGGCCAGCGTTGTGTCTTTCAAACGAAACAATGCGGAGATTAAAATAAAAAGCATCGTGCTTTTTGCTGACATTCCTTGTCTTAACTTGGATATTAAAAACCTCATTGTTTTTGCTGGCCATAATATCTACGCCAACATCAACAGACATCAGCGCGGCATTGTAGCCCCTAAAAAGCAGCTCTGAAAGGACAGCGTGCTCGCCAGCCTTCCCGATGTAACCACCCTCGACCTCTTTCTCCTCCTCAATTTCTAGCTCCTCAATTACCCGGTCCGGTTTTGCTTCTTCTTCAATTTCAACTTGTTTATCGTTGATTGAAAAAATACTCGGACCAGTTTTTATAAAACGAGAAAGTTCGCCCTTGCTATTTATATCAATAACAAGCTGGGCGTTCATTGTTGCCTCTGGAGTTTTTCCTTCGGTTTTAAGTAGGCCACGCTCAATAGCAATTTTTGTTATCTCCTTGCTATGAAGGGGCTTACCACCCTCTTTCAAAATTTGGTATGCGATATTCTTAAAGGAATCCATAGGCTTAACTTTCCTGAATTAAAAACTCGTAATCGACTTTAGAAAACAAATTCGGAGAAATCTTTGATAAACGTTTTTTCACAACCTTTATTGCCTGTTCTGATTGGTCAATACCAATCCAATTACGTCCAAGTTCTTCTGCCGCTATTAGTGTAGTGCCAGAACCACAAAAGCAGTCCAAAACAATACTTTTTTCTTCGGAAGAAGCATTTATAATAAACTTGAGCAAATCAAGATTTTTTTCTGTTGGATAATTTGGATATTGTGGGTCTTTGAACTCCCAAATATCTTGCATTTTTTTTCCATCTTTTTCGTCTGCAAAAATTTTCTTTCTTGGCACTCCATTTTTTGACCACTCAATAAGCCCTTGTTTATCCCATTCTTCCAATATAGCTGGGTCGCTTCTCCAGTGCCTGCCTATTGGTGGTTTTATTCCTCTCCATGGTTTCCCGGTATTCCCATTCGCGGTTTCTCCAGGTGCATGAAGCGGAATGGTTGTATATTTTCTACTATCCTTATCTATTTTTTTAAAAAGCCTCTCGGTATCTTCATTCGAAAATGGAAGTTTGGGATTGTTCCAGATCGGATTATCGGATTTCGAATAAAAGAGTATTAAGTCCTTTATATTTCCATATGCTTTTCTGTGAAAATTTTTTGGATTACACTTGATACGGGTTATGTCGTTTTTGAAATTTTTTATCCCGAAAATTTCATCCATTATAACCTTTACATAATGTCCTATCTTGTAATCAATATGTAAATAGATTGATCCTCTATCTGACATTAGCTCGCGGAGCAATACTAGCCTTTCGCGCAAGAATTCCAAAAAATCAGGACCCACCAGAGTGTCACTATATGCTATTTCATCAGCGTTACTACTGCTAATTGTATTTGCTCTTTCTTCGCTAATTTTAAAATGACCATTAGTCGCGAATGGCGGATCAATGTAAATTAAATCTATTTTGCCAACAAAACTGTGATCACTGATAAGACTTTTAAGCACTGCGGAATTATCACCTTGAATTAACTTATTTCTAGAATTGCCGCCAAAAACAGTCCTCAGTTCTGCTTTTTGAGAGTTAAGAATTTTTTTTTCTGTTTTCTTATTAGCGTAATTGATCAACATAAACCTTAAATTTGATACAAAAATTCACGGAATACCAAGCTACTCATAATATTTTCACCCTTTAATCTGGTCGTTATGTCCTTATACATTTTGTTATTCCCTTTGATATAAAGAACGCCGTCCAAAATAGCGACCTTAATCGCTTTAACATTCTTCGTTTGAATTGTTGCAATGGCGTCGTTAAATTGCGCGTTTTGATGCCCACCAAAATCCGTTAAGAATTTTGCTTCGGCAATTACATATTTACCATTAAAACGTCCTATAAAATCTAATCCTTTATTGTGATTATAATTCAAATATTTTTTTGCGAAACCCATCATCTCTTTATCACCAGCGTCAAGGATTGCATTCTCTTCAGTTGCTAAAAATTCCTTCATTTTTACAGGTTGAATTCCCAATGCTTTTTTATTTAACCACCTGCGAAATAGTGGTCCGATTTGCCTATTGGTTTCTTTTGGTTCAGAACAACGAGAGAAGATTGTATCCAGCCCCATTTCATATAAACGTCCGCTCAATCTTGCGACGGTAGCTGGATTTCTCATGGAAGCGGTTTTGTCTCTTTTTAGATACGCAACATAGCTGTCTTTGACTGGAAATAAATTAAGTTTGAGTAGACATTCCATCAAAGTTAAATTATCGCGTTTTTGGAAAGCTGTTTCTATCTTTTTCCAAAGTTCTTTATCAACATCTCTTATACCTTCCGGTATTGTGGGATAAACTTGAAAGAGGTCATCTAAATAGCTCCTTTGGCTTGCGTAATCAATACTTAATTTGATCCAGGTATTCATAGGTTTAATTTTAATAGCTGCTCTTATTTATTTTGTTAAAATTGCTTGTATTTTCTTAAAACTCTTAAAGGTCTTTTCGACTGATCCGCCAAGAACCTATTTTTGATGCTTTGAGTTTCCCGGTTTCGGTATAGCGAGTGACAGTCCGGGTGCTTACCCGGAGCAATTCTGCAACCTCCTCGATAGTAAAAAAGTTTATCAATATCTTATAAAGGAATAATGGGGTATGGCCCCTTTTTAGCAACAAGTATGTATTTAAGTACTACCTAAATACATACTATAATTTTTGGTGTTTAAGAACAATAGCTAAAAATAAGGGTTTTTGGCGTTGTTTGGTATATTATAGAATTATATAGCAAGTTATTTATAGCTAATCCAAAAAAATAAGACGCCAATAAGTTGCAATGCGACCATAAGAGTTTGGCGGGTTATTTTTCTCCTTTTAACATCCTCTCGAATGCTTCAAGATTACCCATAGCATCATTAACCGGATTGTGGTCGTGCGGTATAACTCTTAACTTTTTCCACGAGCTGGCATTGGTAAAATCGCCAATAAGACCGGCATAAAAGTCGCCAATCCTTCTTGCGGAGTGCCCAAAAGGATTCCTGCCGAGAAATAGATGGAAATAATAATTTACAAATTGCCAGTCGTAAGCGGGGTTATCGCTGATAAATAGTGGCTTGAATCCCTTCTCTATTACAGATAAAATCCACTTGTCGAAATTTGTAAATGTCTCTTTTGTTGCACCTATACCGTGAAATGTTTGCTTTGAAGGATAAGCGACCGCGCCAAATTCGAATTCCACCGGATCATTCAGTGTCGGCGCCGGTCCATGTCCTTCGCAATCCACGAATATTAAGTTTTTGATGACCGTTTCCTGTGGCATAAATTTATATCATCAAAAAATAATCCAGCGGGACTTTAACCACATTCGCATCCTCTAGTAAAGTGAGTGAGTTTCTGCAAATCACTGCGCCATACCTGGCCGAACCGACTTTCTTCATGGTGTTGCGTACTTGAGTACCGAGTTTGTCTCCCGTGCCAACCTCAATAGGGATAATATTTTTACCGCCAACCGTAAGAATAAAATCGGCACCGGCTTTGGAGCTGTCGTAATTCAGCGAACCGTGACTATTCGCAACAAATTCACGGTGCAGCGTCATAGCCACAATATCTTCCATAAGCCGGCCACGTTGACCGGCAAAAATTTGTTCATTACCAGCAACCGAAAGAAAGGCCGAGCGCATGGCCGAAGACATGAATTGATATCTAGAAGGCTTCCTGACTTTTTTTGCGTTGGAGCCATATGGCATCACTCGAATGAGCAACTCTGCCTGTTCCAGGACTTCCAAAATATTGGAAACGGTATTTACACTAATCTCGAGCGTGGCAGCTAACTTTTGAATGCTTACAACGTCAGATTCAGCCAAGAGAAACAAAACTCGCTTAATATGGCTTAGAGTTTTTGTATCGAATCGGCCAAGACCCTGCACATCTTGGTTGATTACTTTGTCTAAGAGTAGAGTTATCGTCTGATATACTCGCGCCTCATCCTTAATCCTAATAGCAAATGGCAAAGTGCCAATCTTTAGGTATTCATCCACATAGTGACGGTCTATTGAAGCCCAGGCGTTAATAACGCTTTGCTCGCATTTTTTTAATTTTTCATATGCATCCTTGGCGGACCCGGCATTGAATAGCGCTTCTTTGATGGTCTTCTTTAAATCTTTTAAGGGAAATTTTCCATCACGGATCATCAGGAATTCAGAAAAACTGGTTGGAAAAAGTTTTAGAAAAATGGAACGGCGAATAACATCCGGGTTTGTCTGCAGGGAAACGGCCGACGAACCACTGCAAGCCACGAAAACTTTATTTGATCGGTCATATACCGACTTTAAAACCGCGGCCCATTTAGGATCGTATTGCGCCTCATCAATAAAAATGAAAATCGGTTGAGTAAGTTTTTCAAAACTCTCGCCGATGATTTTTTCAAATGCGGTCAAAACATCCTTCAGTGATGAACCTAGGACATTAACCACCTCATCGAGAGAAACATAGAGTATTCTTCTATCGTTAACTTCCTGATAGTGATTCAAAAATAGTTGAGCCAATATTGTTGTCTTACCAACGCCCCGCAGACCTGGAATTATGATCCAGCGATCCTGAGTTTTTGGGTTATGCAAAAAATCGCGAAAGTACTTATCAACTTTCACATAAATATTGCGCTGCGGATACTTCTTGCCCTGCTCATCCTGGGTATATGACTTCAGACGAAAGGGAGCTTGAACGAGCTGGTTTTGTACATATTTCAGTATTTCTTCCATATTTTCTAGAGTTTTTCGTTGATATAGTAACCTCACTTACTATATTAGTCTAGTGATATAGTAAAGTCAAGGGGATAAAATTGCCTGTAAATAAAGGAATTTTAGACCCATTTACTAAATTAATTTTCCATATTTACAAGCTTGGCATTGACGGTTGCAAGCAAAAATAGCCGTAATGTTTTAGAGTTTTAAAACCTTTGTTAAGAGGAAAAAAAGGGCCAGGAAACCCCTATTTATAGCTTATCCAAAAAAACAAGATGCCAATTAGGAGTATTACCATTCCCCACAGCACTTGTCTGCCCTTAAACATTTGAGCTTTTTGGTTTACGCGGTCGGGGAAACCAATTTTTTCCATTCCTTTAAAAAGGCTAACCCAGCCTAAAATGGTTACGGCGACCTGCCAGTCCCACACCCATACGTTGTGGGCGACTACGGTGGCCAAGCCCAGCAAAAAAGTTATGTAGCCGGTGGAAACGGTAATGGTGCGGTCTTCGGTATAGTTTATGACCCGGCCCAAGAACTTGGCGCCCACGGAAAGGGCGCCTAAAATTATAAACAGGCTTCCCCAAAACCTTGCCAAGAAAATTGTTATTTCCATAAATTTTTTACCCCGCCAAGGTTTAATTTTGGCGTTTAAATGTTCAAGTTAAATAAAAATTAATTTCAGTTTAATTATAGTCTTTTTTTCCCAAAATAGCCATGTTTTTGAGCTATTTGAAGGCGTAAAGTCTTGCGCGATTTTTTGCGCGATTCTTGCGCGATTATGGAAAATGGAATGGAAATGGGGTCAGGCCCCTTTTTTCTATTCTAACTCTTTGTTCAATTTAAGTTAGGAACACTGAAATTACTACTATGTACAAATATGCAGTCCTAAGTTATAATATCAATCGCGTAAAGGAGGCGTGTATGGATTACCCGAGAATCCCAGGATCCGATATTAGGGTCGCCGAAGATGACTGGAAACAGGATGCGCCCTTCGGCTGCTGTCCTGCATGCGGCAGTCCAGCAGTAGAAGATATCCCAATTCCGGGAGACGAAATAATTAACTTTTATTGTTCGGATGAAGCCTGCCGGGATCCCCGAAATCGGCGAACTATGTGGGCCACCCCGAAGACACAAGAACTGCTTGAACTGGAAGATAAAGGCGGTTCGTGGAACGCTTGGAAATTTCCTGGACAAAACTTGCCAGTTTGCTGTCCAGATTAAGAGCACACTAAATCCAGGATGCTGACCCGAGGACTTTGACCGTCCTCGGGTTTTATTTTTTTTAGTTTCGATCTTTTTAGAAAATGTTAGAGTGTGGACATGACCCATTTTAGCAAAAGTACGTATTTAAGTATTACTTAAATACGTACTTTTGCTTTTAAGGATTTGAATAGAGTAGAAAGGCGGATTAGGAGGGTGTTTAATGATTAACAATAAATATATATTGACAATCAATAAACAGTGGTTTAAGATGTAAGTACTTAATTTACACCATTATTATGAAAAGAAACCTGGCAAGATTTTTTCAGGCAGTCATTGTGGTTTTTGGCGCGGCGGTTATTATTTTTATGCTTTGGGAGCCGAACGTGGAGGGGAGGAATGCCAACGCCACTCTTTTTGAAATTTATTTTAAAGACCCGTTTTTGGCGTATGCCTATGCCGGGTCAATTCCGTTTTTTGTCGCGCTTTACAATGCCTTAAAAGCTTTAAGGTATGCAAAAGAAGGCCAAGCATTTTCGCCTGGCACTCTAAAAGCTTTGCGCACAATTAAAT
>CAZDEP010000010.1:0-36897 GCA_964504715.1 uncultured Candidatus Saccharibacteria bacterium
CATCGGTAGCGGAAGCTGTCGATGGATCACCTCCTTTCTAAGGAATAAAATATACCGGTTGTTCGCTTTTCGAAGCAGCAGTCCGGTACATTCCGGTGGTCGATGTCCCGATGCAAATCGGGATCCACCAAACGACTCATTTGAATATATACTAAAATTTCTGTCACGATTTAGCCGTTAAAGGTTAAGGAAATTGTAAACGCCTCTTAAATGAGGCGTTTTAATTTTGGGTGGACCCCGTTAGAAGTACCCTTATTTAGGGTGCCCGCAGGCGATAGGGGTATATTATTCTAATGGGGTTGACCCCGTTAGAAGTGTCCTGATTTAAGGCGCCCCCTGGGTGATAGAGGTGTGCTACTTCTAATGGGGTTGACGTATACCCCAGGGGGGTATATGATAAAAATGTCAAATTATTAATAATAAATTTCAAATTATGCAACATCAATATCAGAAAAAACTTATCAATCATCTAAATCGAATAGAAGGCCAGGTGAGGGGGCTGAAAAAAATGGTAATCGAAGGCAAATATTGCCCCGATATTTTAACCCAGAGTTTGGCTGTTGAAAATTCCTTGGAAAGTTTTAATTCCAATTTGCTTGAAAACCATCTTTCCGAGCATGTGCGCCACCAATTTATGCATGGTCAGGATAGCAAAGCTATTAAAGAATTAATTAAAATTTATAATTTAGCCAATAAATAACCATGGGCAAAATTACGGTCCCCATAAAAGGCATGCATTGCGCTTCCTGCGCTTCGGTTATTTCCCGCAGGCTTAAAAAAACCGACGGCGTAATTTCTTGCGACGTGAATTACGCCGCAGAAACCGCCACGCTGGAGTATGACCCGCAAAAAACCGGCCTGGTTCAGCTTTCCAAAAAAATTGAGCCGCTTGGATATTCCATACCGGCCGAACAATCACACGGCGGTTCCCATGTTATGCCCAACGGCACAGTTATGGAAGGTATGGATCATTCTGCCCATTTGGGCTTAAACCAGAGCAAAGAAGACAAGCAAAAGGAGTTGTTAGATTACAAGACAAAATTGGAATTTTCTTTGCCCATCACATTTTTGGTTTTTCTGCTCATGATGTGGGAAGTGGCCGCGGGATATTTTCCTCAAATTCCCCAGTTCATGCTGCCCATGCAGCTTTATTCCAAAATACTTTTGGTGCTTTCTACCATAATTTTATTCTGGGTCGGCCAGCCGTATTTGCGCGGCTTGTGGAATTTTGTGCGGTATGGCGCCGCCAACATGGACACGCTGGTCGGCCTTGGGACTCTCACCGCCTATCTCTATAGCACCTTTATGGTACTTTTCCCTGAAATCGGCCAAAGGCTTAATTTGCCCGAGCTGACTTTTTTTGACGTTACCATTGTGGTTGTCGGCTTTATTACTTTGGGTAAGTTTTTAGAAGTCCGTTCCAAACTCCGCACGGGCGAAGCCATAGAAAAACTTATGAACCTGGCCGTCAAGACCGCCCTGGTAAAAAAAGGCAGTTTGGAAAAGGAAGTGCCGATCGAGCAGGTTGTAGTCGGGGATTTAATAGTGGTAAAGCCCGGCGGCAGCATACCCGTAGACGGCAAAATAATTGAGGGTAAAACCTCCATAGACGAATCCATGGTAACCGGCGAAGCCATGCCCGTAACCAAAACCATTGGCGACAGCGTGGTCGGCGGGACAATAAACAAGTACGGAACTTTTGTTTTTGAGGCGGCCAAAGTCGGCAAAGACACTTTGCTTGCCCACATAATCAAAATGGTGCAAGAAGCCCAAAGCTCACGCGCGCCTATCCAGAAATTAGCTGATAAAATTTCCGCGGTGTTTGTGCCGGTGGTTTTGGCTATTGCGGTAGCTTCATTATTAATATGGATAATAGCCGGTTCGCGCTTTATGCCTTTTGCCGACGCCGTGTCTTTGGGTATTTTATGTTTTGTCAGCGTGCTGGTTATAGCCTGCCCTTGTGCACTCGGTTTGGCAACGCCTACGGCAATTATTGTGGGCGTGGGAAAAGGCGCCGCGCACGGCGTATTAATAAAAAATGCCGAAAGCATGGAAAAACTAAAAGGCGTAAATACTTTAGTGGTTGATAAAACCGGTACCCTAACTTATGGCAAGCCCGAAGTGACAGATATTTTGGTTGTTGGCAGTATGGCAGAAAGCGAAAGTTTGACTGTAGCTGCGGCTTTGGAAAACCGTTCGGAGCATCCGCTGGCGGATGCGGTTATGCGGACCGCCGCGGAAAAAAATCTTCCGGTTTGGGAAGTTGAAAAATTTTTGGCACATGAGGGTAAGGGCGTAAGCGGGTTGGTGAAAGGCAAAAAATATTTTATCGGCAGCCCCAAATTTGCCAACGAGCACGGTATTCAGGTAGACGCACAAAAAATTAGCCAATTCGGCTGGCAGGGGAAAACGCCGGTCGTACTTTTTAATGCCGGGGAGCTTTTGGCAGTATTTGCGGTGGCTGACAAGTTTAAAGAAAATGTACCGGACTTAATTAAACAGCTTAAGAAATTAGGCGTGCAGGTTATAATGATGACGGGCGATGCCGAAGAAACCGCAAAATATATTGCGTCGGAAGTGGGGATTGCCGAAGTCTTCGCCTCGCTTTTGCCGGAGGGCAAAGCAAAAAAAGTTAAAGAACTGCAGCAGCAAGGCCGAGTGGTGGCCATGGCCGGCGACGGCATTAACGACGCTCCGGCTTTGGCGGTAGCCGATGTCGGCATAGCTATGGGCAACGGTACCGACGTGGCCATTGAAACGGCCGACATAACTTTGCTCAAAGGCGATTTGTCCCGCCTTTTGGCAGCTTTTAGGCTTTCCCGCGCCACACTCCGCACCATCCGTCAAAACTTATTTTGGGCTTTTGTTTATAATATTATTGGCATTCCTTTGGCCGCGGGTTTGTTTTATCCGATCTTTGGCTGGCTGCTCGGGCCCGCATTTGCCGGCGCTGCCATGGCCCTCTCTTCCGTGTCCGTGGTGCTTAATTCTTTGAGGTTAAAATCAACTAAGCTATAATATAAAAAATATAAATTATGAACAACTCCAGCCTTTGGATAATTTTTACCACCGGACTTTTAAGCGGCGGACTTACCTGCCTGGCTGTGCAAGGCGGGCTTTTGGCTTCAGCTATTGCCCAAAGGGAAGAAGAACACTTCAAAGAAGGCAAAAAAAAGGGCGGCGCTTTGCCGATTTTGGCTTTTTTGGCTGCCAAGCTTTTTGCTTACACGCTTTTAGGTTTGCTTTTGGGTTGGTTTGGTTCGTTTTTCCAATTATCCCTTACGGCGCAGACAGTCCTCCAAATTGCGGTGGCAATATTCATGATAGGTACGGCCGGGGCTTTGCTTAATTGGCATCCGTTTTTTAGGTATTTTGTCATTCAGCCGCCCAAGTTCATTACCCGCAAAATCAGGAGCGTGTCCAAATCCGGCGATATGTTTTCCCCCGCACTCTTGGGCCTTTTGACCGTTTTTATCCCCTGCGGCACCACCCAGGTGGTAATGGCAGCTGCCATTGCTTCGGGGCAGCCTTTTTTGGGGGCGGCCATGCTGTTTGCGTTTGTCCTTGGAACCACGCCCGTATTTTTTATTTTGGGTTATTTAACCACCCGGCTGGGCGATTCCCTGCAAAAAAAATTCCTACGCTTTGCGGCCTACGCAATATTTATTTTGGCCGTGTTTAATTTAAACAACGGTCTGGCCTTAACCGGCACCCCGTGGACTTTGGCCGGCGTTGCCAAAAGCGGTTTTTGTTTTTTGGCTTTTTGCGGACAACAGACTTCCTCTCCTCCGGCCGCGGCTGCAAGCGAAATCACCATTAACATTCATAACAACGGCTATGAGCCGAACAATTTTACGGTTAAGGCCGGCAGCGAAGTAAAGCTGAATTTGGTTAATAAAGACGGCTACAGCTGCGCGCTGGCCTTTACCATTCCCAAGTTAAACATACGCAAGACCGTCCGGCCGGGCAGCAGCGAAAGCTTCAGCTTTACCGCTCCCGCAAAGCCCGGCCCCCTGCTCTTTAGTTGCAGTATGGGCATGTACAGGGGCACAATTAACGTAATTAATTAAATTCCAAGAGGTCATTATCATTTAAATTTTTAAAAGCTATGATTTATCGCGTAACTCTCAAAATCCACGATATGCACTGCACTTCCTGCTCTATGAATATTGACGGCGAGCTGGAAGATACTCCGGGTGTAAAGTCTGCAAGCACCAGCTATGCCAAGGGTGAGACTAAAGTTGAGTTTGATGAGGAAAAAGTTACTTTAGACAAACTGCTTGAAGCCGTAAGCAAGGCGGGTTATAATGCAAAGGTAATTGAATAGGGAAACAAAATTGAGCATAATTGCAGAGTAAACCTTGTCAATTTGGTCATTTATGTCAGTTTTGTCAATAATTTTATGCTCCACAAAAGGCATAAGTACGACATTATAATTATTTTGGCTGTGGTTAATTTGGCCATAAGCCTGTTTTTGGCAGTTTCCGAGGCCAAAGGCATTACTGTACCATGTGATTTAACCGGCGGCTGCGAAACAGTCTTAAACAGCAAGTATTCGCATTTAGCCGGAGTGCCGCTGGCTTATTTGGGTGTGGCTTTTTCGGGCGCGCTAATTGTTTTGGCTTTAATGGCTAACCATTACCGACTCGCCAAAAGGCTTTTAACCCTGCTGTTATCCTTAGGCGCGCTGTTCGCCTTGGGTTTTTTAGGCATCCAGTTTTTTGTTCTGCGGGCCCTTTGCCAATACTGTCTGACCGTTGATATTTTGACTGTTGTAATGCTGCTTTGGGATATGAATGTAGAGCATTTACCGCATAAATTTGCTGATTAAAATTATTTATGCTATAATAAGGCGGCAGGAAGTTCTAAAAGAAATAAAAGCTACATAAACTGGGGGGATAAAACAAATATGGGTGGAAATTTAGCGGTCTATTTTTGGGTAGGCATAGTTGCCCTGGTATTGGGCAGCATATATTTAATAGTTGACGGTGTCCGGGTATATAAAATTTTTGCCGAGTCCATTGTCGGGCGCTTGGTTAAGACTTTGGTCGTGGTGCTTTTAATAGAGCTTTATTCCCTGGGGCTGGTAAGTTTTGCTTTTGTTAATTTTTATCCCAAGGGCCTGCTTTTTATTTTACCCATAATTTTTTTATGGATAGTTAGCCTGTTGTATGCAATTTTTGCCATACGCAGCGCAAAGCTGGAAGTTACAAAATTAACCAAGTAATATGCCAAATCCTTACAAAAACTCGGCGGGCAAAAACTCGTACGACCCACGGTGGTTCATTTGGACCATGGTATTTTTGGTGGTCGTAGGAATAAGCCTCACCAGCTTTATTTTGTTGTCAGACCACGGCGCGAGCGAGGTTTCGGAAATTCCCAAACATTTAACCAAAACCCAATAGGTTCTTAGATGTTTGGTTTGAGGAAGTCCAGCGCAAGCTCTGGACTTTTTTCTTTGGTTGTGCTATAATATATATAGAAACAATAAATTTCTGGCCAAAATAGTCAGAAATTTTTATTGAACTTAGAGAAACCAAAACAAATTAAAAATTCTTTACGCTAAAGTTCGGGCAAAAATAGCCTGAGAATTTGCGTAAAAACCAAAATGCCCTTTTGGGGGCAAAACCGAATGGAATCAGCTTTAAGCTTTACGGGTTTTTCCGGTATGGTCATAAAGCGGCCCAAAGCCTTTTTGGGAGATTTTTTTGCGCACCTGCATTACCATTTCATTCCGCACCACAGCAACAACTATCACCCCCACATTTTCAGCGGCCGCATGACGTCCCTATTTGCCGCCTTGCTTTTAAGCGTTAAAGTTTTTTCGCTGGCCTTTTTGTCCTTAAGCCCAGCAGCGCCTGCGCTTTCTTCCGCCATTACCCAGGCAAATATAATTTCCTTAACCAACCAATCGCGCACGGAATTCGGCATAAGCGAACTAAAATCCAGTCCGTTTTTGTCTTTGGCAGCGCAGAAAAAAGCCGATAACATGGCGGCTGAAGGCTATTTTTCCCACACTTCCCCGGACGGCAGGCAGCCTTGGGACTTTATTAAAGAGCAGGATTATAAATATTTAATGGCCGGCGAAAATTTGGCCGTGAATTTTACGGAAGCCGAGAATGTGGAAGAGGCGTGGATGAACAGCCCGGGACACAAGGCGAATATTTTAAATAAGAATTTTAAGGAAATTGGCATAGGCATTGCCCAAGGGCAATACTTGGGCAAAACTACAACATTTGTGGTGCAAATGTTCGGCTTGCCTGCAAAGGAGCCAATAGTCTTAGCCGAAAAACCAACAGTGGTCCAGATCTCCGCTGTGCCTACCCCCATTTTGGCCGCTGAAAACAAAAAATCGGTTTCCCCCGCAGTCACTTTGCAAATTACGGAAGCAAAAATTATAAACAACAATTCCAGCCTGGCGGTTTCCGCCAACCTTTCGGATTCTGCCGTAAAAGTTTTTTTGCAGTTTGCAGGCAGGGCGGCCATGCTTTCACCAAAGGGCAACGGGGTTTGGGAAGCAACTTTGCCCCCATCGGCTTTGGGAAGCCAGTCGACAGAGTTGGTCTTAAAGGCGTTTGATATGCAGGGCACGAGCGTGTCTAAAGAAGTGGCCGCTTACAGCCCCAATGCGCTTTTAAGTTACGGGCCTAAAGCAGTTTCCACGTCAGGCAGTACGGTGGTGTTTGGCAAAAACCTGGATGTATACAATTTCCAGCATAATTTTTATTTATTGTTTGCCGCGGCGATGTTGACGTGCCTAATTTTGGCTGTGGCCATAAGGCGGCATGTGCAGCATATTGCCGTGGTGGCCAACGGTTCGTTTGTCGCAATTTTGGCCATGCTTTTGTGGCTAGGATAGAAGAATCGAACTAAATTAAATAAAATTGACAATAATTGACAAAATTAAACCGCAGTTTAATTTTGTCTTTTTTTTGTCCGTGGGAGATCTGCCATAGAAGGGTAAATTAAGCCCTTTAAGCAAAAAGGGCTTGTTATTGACAAAAAATTATTTTTTTGCCATAATTATCGGTTAAATTGCCGAGTAAAAGATGATTATTAATGAACAATTAATGAATTGTTAATCATTTTTTATTCCGCGATTTATTTGTGGAATGAATTTCTGGAGGGTGTCTGTTTAGCATTCTCCACACAGAAAACCCGTTGTGGTTTTTCTCTTAGACATAAAGGAGAATAAATGTCTAGAGTTTTGTTTGTTTTTTTGATGGCCACTGTGGCGGCCATGGGCCAGCAGTACCCGATCACAGGTTCTTTTTTCTTGTTTGACCGGGTCTTAACGGCCGAACAAGTAAAGGAAGAACTGCAGCAAATGAGGGCGGTCGGAATGGACACCGTTGTAGTGTTCTCCGTGGGGATGCTGGAAGCAGCCCCTTCCGACCCTACAGGGTACAAGCTGTCCGGCAACGGCCTTCGCTATCCGAGCCAGTACGTTTCAGGCTCGGCCAGCAGCGATCTAGGCAACCTGCTTGCCGCTGCCAGCGGCTTGGGCATGAAAGTGTTTATTGGAACGCTTTCAACAGCAGGCGACTGGACGAGCGGTGTGGAATTTCCGGCTCTTCGGAAATGGAATAAATTTGTTATGCAGGAGATATGGAACCGGTACGGTTCCTGTGGCTGCATTAGCGGGTTTTTCTTTCCGCAAGAGATCTGGATAAACTGGCTGAAGTTTTCCGGGACCGGATACTATGGCGCAACCCTGCTTAGGGACTGGGCGGCGGACGTTAAGTCTGTAAACCCCAGCCTCATTACATTGGCGGCGCCGGTGTTTAAAGAGCAGGCTTATCAAGCGATGCCGCCCCTAACGCCGGCCGAATTCGGAACCTGGCTTGGCGTCCTTATGTCCGTCAGCAGGCTGGACATTGTGGCGCCGCAAGACGGCCAGGGTGCGGGCGCAGGCGCTCCTTCCATTTGGAGTGTGGAAAGCTATTACGCAGCGGCCGAAACGACCTCCAATAGCCAAGGGTTCGTTTTGTGGTCGACTGTGGAAACCTTTATGGCTTGTCCGCAAGACTGCATAAACCGAACCTGGTATCCAACGCTGCCGTATGAATGGCCGGCCAATATCGGAACCATTCAGCGGCGGATCGATCGGGAAAAACCCCACGTCAAAAAGCTCATTTCGTGGATGTTTGGACACGATATGAGCGATAGGGCAACCTACATGCCGGTATTGGCCAACGAGCTGACGCGCTCTTACCAAGAGTTGTATGGGCCCAACCAAACGCGGCTGTTCTTACTCAACACTTACCTTGGCTATACCTTAACCCCTGCTCCGGCTTCTAACTGGAGCGATGGCGACGGGTTGTTTACGCCTTGGTGCAGCGGGTGTGGAGGCGAACTGACTGACCAGTACGGCGGCGGCTACGCACAGGATTCCACCTGGGTTGGCATCAACAACCCGGCTGATGTTATTGTGGTGATTCCTATTCCTACGGATTACGCCACAAGCACAGTCAAGGAGGTGGACATACTGTTCCGTACCGAAACCGCTTCAGGAATACTTCTGCCAAGCAGTGTAACGGTAGAAATTTCCACGGACGGCACCACGTATAAGCCGTTCGGATCGTCAAACTTCTCTTCGTCTCAAAACACCACCTATTTTTCCATTTATTGGGGGAGGGTGTTTGGCGGAGCAACCGGGGTAAAAAGCGTAAGGATTCGTATGCCCCATTCCCAATGGCTGTTTATGGCGGAGGTACAAATCTACGCCCAATAGCTAAAACAAGGAGGAAAATCCGCTTTGGGTTCGATTAGTCCTAAAAGCGGGCCCCGCGCAGTTTTGCGCGGGTAACTGCTGGTTTTGCCAGCGCGCGCAGACCGTACTTCATAAAGAAGGCGGTTTTTGTGTTTGTAGTACTTTTTTAGTAGTGTGGCGGCGTTTGCGGGTTGGGCTATCCGCGATCGGTGGACAGGAAATAATTTTTAGATTAATATATATCCATTATATAAATGCCTATGAAGAAGATTGTTGACGCTTTACCCCGTAAGAAAATTAAACCGTCAGGACAATATTATAGTTAACGTTTATGAAAAAAAAGGTAGTCAACGCTAATTATAAAGATCAATCCAGCTTTCTAACGGGGCTAACTTTTGACGACGTATTGCTTTTGCCGCAATACAGCGAAGTCGTGCCCACTGAGGTGGACACGGCTAGTTTTTTTACCCGCAAAATTTCGCTGAAGATCCCTATAGTCTCAAGCGCCATGGATACCGTATCCGAAAGCCGAATGGGCATTGCTCTGGGCAGCGAAGGCGGCTTGGCAATTATTCATAAAAATCTTTCCATAGAAAGGCAGGCAGAAGAAGTAAAAAAGGTCAGGGCGCAAAAATATGCGTCGGCCGGCGCAGTTGGCGCCACCGGGGATTTTTTAGAGCGCGCCAAGGCCTTGGCGGCCGCGGGAGCCAATGCCGTGGTGGTGGATACGGCGCACGGGCATTCCAAAAGGGTAATTGAAGCGGTAAAATCCATAAAAAAATCCATTAAAGGCATTCAGGTGGTAGCCGGTAATATAGCCACGGCCGAAGGCGCAAGGGCTTTGGTTATAGCCGGGGCAGATGCCGTAAAGGTAGGGATTGGCCCGGGCAGCATTTGCACCACCCGCATGGTTTCGGGTTGCGGCGTGCCGCAAATTACCGCCATTATGGAAGTGGTGGCGGCAGTAAAAGGCAAAGTGCCGGTTATAGCCGACGGCGGCATAAAATATTCCGGCGACATAACCAAAGCCCTGGCAGCGGGCGCGAGTGCGGTTATGATAGGTTCGCTTTTGGCCGGGACCGACGAAGCGCCGGGCGAGGTTATGGAAGACAACGGACGGAAATATAAATCTTACCGCGGCATGGGCAGTTTGGGCGCCATGAACCAGGGCAGTAAAGACCGCTACGGGCAGGACAAAGTTGTAGGGGGGAAACTTGTGCCCGAAGGCGTGGAAGCCCGCGTGCCTTACAAAGGCAGTGTTATAAATATTGTTGAACAATTAGTCGGCGGCCTCCGCTCTGGAATGGGCTATTCGGGCGCCAAAGACATCCCCGCACTTCAAAAGAAAGCGAAGTTTATTCGCATCACCGGCGCCGGGCTTCGTGAAAGCCACGTGCACGACGTGCAAATAATTAAAAAAGCCCCGAATTACCAGGTGGAGTAATTTTTTAAATCTGTACAAAGTTTAATCATAGTACTAAAATAAGCCTATAAAAGTCCGCCGAAGCTTTATGCGAAGGCTGGAAAAGGGCTTATTTTTAATTTCCAAATATCTACCTAGATTAAAAAATTCCCCTTATCTGCTAAAAGCGGTAAGTAAGGGGAATTTTTTATTTTTAAGTTAGATTTTTAAAGTGTGGTAAGATAATACAAAGTATTTTTTAAAATTATTAAAATTAATGAATGAAAAAATAATTTTATGCCAAAAGCAAATTATGTAGACGGGTTTGTTTTAGTTGTGCCAAAAAGCAAGACTAATGAATATAAAAAAATGGCGGCCGCGGCTGCCAAAGTGTGGAAAAAGTACGGCGCTATAGACTATAAGGAATGCATGTTGGAACACGCCAATCCGCCACAGGTGGCTTTAACCTTTCCCAAATTGGCCAAGCCAAAGGCGGGAGAGACAGTCTGGTTTTCGTATATTACTTACAAGTCCCGAGCGCATAGGGACCAGGTAAACAAAAAAGTTATGGCCCAACTGGAGAAGGATTATAAAGACAAAAAAATGCCTGAAATGCCTTTTGATATGAAGCGCATGGCTTATGGGGGGTTTAAGGTGATGGTTGGGGTATAAAAAAATTGTGAGGAAAAAAAATAGCCGCTGCTTTATGCAACGGCTATTTTTTATTTTGGCCATTTAGGTTTTTTTGATAGATTTTTTACCCCCATTCAATAGTTACTGGTGGTTTATCAGAAATACGATAAACCACTCCGCCCACTTCTCTAATTTCGTTGGTTATGCGCTGGGAGACGTGCTTTAAAAAGTCAAAGGGGAGTTCCGCGGCGCGGGCGGTAAAGCCGTTTATGCTCCAAACCGCCCAGAGGGCAACCACGTGGCCTTCGGCGGCGTCGTCGCCTTTGGTGCAGGTAATCATAGAGTTGGTAACTACGGCTCCGGCCTGCCAGACGGTATTATATAAATCCCATTTGCGCAGTTCTTCTATGTAAATAGAGTCGACTTTGCGGGCAATCTGCAGCTTTTGGGCGGTGACTTCGCCTTCTATGCGGACAATTAGACCCGGACCCGGGAACGGGTGCCTGACTAAAAGCTCTTCCGGCACGCCGATTTCGCGGCCGATTTGCCGGGCGGTGTCTTTAACGCAATCTATTAACGGCTGTAATTCTTCCACATTAAATTTTAAGCCGACATTGTGGTGGATTTTTATTTGGGCCTTCCTGGCGCCCGTTGTGTATCCGCCGCCGCTTTCTGAAACGTCCGTATACAGAGTCCCTTGCGCGAGAAAATCGGCCTTGATTTTTTTGGCTTCGGTTTCCAGGATTTTTTTATAAACCCCGCGCATTGCCAATCTTTTGTCGCGCATTGTCGTTTTGCCTTTCAGGGTTTTGAGGAAGTCTTTGGTGGCGTCGACAATTTTTAAATTTAGCCATTTGGCTTTGGAGAAGAATTTAATTACTTCGGCTTCGTCGTCGGGGCGGTCTATGCCTTTTATGTAGACAGCATGGATTGAAGGCTGTGCAGCGCGCCGATTTATCGGCTTTTTGGAACGCTCATTAAAGGCGGCACTACAAGCCTCCTTTAGCAAATAAGCCACAACCGAAGAATCGCTGCCGCCGGAAAGCGCCAAAAGCACCCTTTTGCCTGCAATCAATTTTTTTAAGTTATCTATTTTGGTTTGGGCGACTGACTTAGCCGGAAATTTGTCTTTGGCTTTGCAAATTTTAAAGACAAAGTTTTCAAAAATTTTGTCGCCGTATTCGGTTTCCGTAACTTCCGGATGGAATTGCACGCCGTAGAGGTGTTTGTATTCGGCGGCAGAGGCCGGGGCGTTGTCCGTAGCTCCGAGAATTTTAAGTTTTTTGTCAGCGGCAATTTTGTCGCCGTGGCTTTCCAAGACATGGGAGTGGGCAGGAACATTATCAAAAAGTTTTGATTTTGACCGTAATTTGAATTTGTGAGTGCCGAATTCCCGTTTATCGGACAGTGAGACATTAACTCCAATATGGTACGCCCACATTTGAAAACCTAAACAAATGCCTAAGGTGGGGGTTCCGATTTCAAATATTTTTTTATCAAAGGGCGGGTATTCGTAAGCCGAAGAGGGGCCGCCGGAAAGAATAATGCCAATGGGGTTTAGGCGTTTAACATCGGAAACTTTAATTTTGGAAGGATCGGCGACCAAACAAAAAACGCCCAGTTTGTCGAGCTGTTGCTTGATTAAATGGTCAAACTGGCTGCCTAAGGCAAATAACAAAAAAAGCTCGCTGGTTTTCCGAACGCGCTTTTCGTTTGCGATTTCTTGTAAAATTGTAGAATCAATTTTGGTTAATGTCTTGAGCATCTTGGATCAATTTTACCAAAACTTGCTAAAAGCATCAATGCCTTTGGTGGACCAGGGGAGAATCGAACTCCCGCCTATCGGACTTGCCCGCCCACCTTTTAATAAATTAACTGGTGGACCATACCGGATTCGAACCGGTCACCCCCACATTGCAAATGTGGTGCTCTACCAAATGAGCTAATGGCCCGAAAAAGGCGGGCGGGTTAACAAACCGATTCCACTACCACTATGCTAATGGCCCAAAAATCCAAATTTTTAGGTTAGAAAGCGGTCGGCAATTTGCCAAACAGCCAGAGTACGCTTAGGATGCAAATGCCCAAGCCGAAAATTTTCCAAAAAGTATAAGTGCCTGCCCCGAGGCCCGAACCAAAAATTTTTTCAGCAAAGTCTATTTTACCCGAAAACTGGTCTGTAATTTGTACTGAGTACTTCATGCAGACGAGGCCGAGGACAAAAACCAGGGGAGCTAAAAAGAAGCGCATAGATTTAAAGGAGATGTTTTCTTGCGAAAGCAAAGCCGGAACCCTGTTTTAGATATTTTTCAAATGCAATCGCTTGGGATTTTTTTTCAAAGGCACAATACCATTTTAGTACGTAAGGAACTTTTTGAGAAGTGTATTTTTGCCCTTTGGTATTGTGTTTGTTAAGTTGTCTTTTCAGATCCGATGTATACCCAGTATAATAACTTTTATCTTTTAAGCTTTGAAGAATGTAAGCGTATAACATTTGGTTTTCGCACTGCTTCGCTAAAGCTTCGCAGTGCACTTCTTCGCGTAATAATTTGTCATTTTTCCTACAACGTACGATTGTGCTTCTTTGGATGCTTGCACTTCGTAGCCTTGGCGAAGAAGTGGTGGGCGTATCTGGACTCGAACCAGAGACCTCGTCATTATCAGTGACGCGCTCTAACCAGCTGAGCTATACGCCCAAATTTGCTATTTTGGGTCGGGAAGGAGGGTGGGTATAGAAAAAAACAGCTCCCGAATCCATCATATATTAGCAGAGGATTGGATTTTTGACAACAGGAGCCATTTGTATTATTATAAATTTACCTTCCAGTGGTAATTGAAACAAAATCCCAATGTTTTTTGAAAAGAAAAATACAGCCTTAGGGGTGGATATAGGTACCAGCTGCATAAAACTTGCGGAAATTTCTTTGGTCGACTTAAAAAGCCCAAGTTTGTTGACATATGGCATAGTCAATTCCCCTTATCAGCTTGCGGGGAAAAATGATACCGAGGCCATAAGGCAAATAGCCGCCATATTAAAAAATTTAGCCGCCAAAGCCGGGGTTTCGACTAAAAAATGTGTTATAAGCCTGCCCAACAGCGCGGTATTTACCTCCATTATTGAATTGCCGCCCATGAGCTCACAGGAATTAAGCACGGCAGTGGAATTTGAAGCCAAAAAATACGTGCCCTTGGCTCTTTCCGATGTGGATTTGTCCTGGTCAATAATTGGCGAGCAGGCCGCAACCGGCGGCAAGCAAAAAATTCTGCTTACCGCTGTCCCCAAGCAGGTAACCAAAGATTATATGGAAATCTTTGCCTTAGCCGGGCTGGAACCTGTGGTGGGGGAAATTGAAGCTTTGGCCCTAATCCGTTCGCTAATAGGCAATAAAGTTACCAACTGTGTTATAATCGATATAGGTGCAAAATCCACGGGTTTGAACATAATTGAGAATGGACTTTTAAGGCTCAGCCGGAATTTGAATATTGGCGGGGAAACCATAACCAGGAAAATCTCCCAGACTTTGAACATAACAGGGCTAAGAGCCGAGCAATTCAAAAAGGATTTTGGCGTAACCAACGGAACTTTCCTTCCGGAAACCATTAAACCGGTTTTGGACTTAATAAAAAACGAAGTTAAACAGCTCTTGACCATTTTTCAGTCGCATAATTCCCCCTTAGACCAAATCCTCTTGGTGGGTGGGGGGGCTAATTTGCCCGGAATAGTCGAATTTTTTTCCACTTTGGGCGTTAAAGTTGTGCTCGGCGACCCTTTGCAGGCCGTGGCTTACAACCAAAGTCAGGCGGAAATTTTAAAACGTCATTCACTTAGCCTGCCTATAGCCATAGGCTTAGCGTTGAGACAGGATTGATGGCCTCTTTAAAAATAACATTCTGTCAGAGGTTATAAAACCAAAAACATGGCGCAAATTAACTTATTAAAACAAAATCAGCCTTCCTCTTTCAGTCGTTTTGGGATTTTTCCTATTTTAAACTATGTCGCCATAGCAGGTATTTTAGCCTTGCTGGGTTTTTATGGCTGGGAGTATTATCAGAATAAGCAAGCTGACAAAAAAAATCAGGAACTGGCGGCGGTTATTTTGCAGCAAAAACAACAGCTTTCCTCAATTTCCAGCCGGGACGAACTCTTTTCCCGCCAAGCCCAGCTTAAAGGCTATGACGAGCTAATTGCGGCGCATCCTTATTGGTCCCAGGTTTTGCCCGAACTGGCCAAGTCCACTTTCAAGGGGGCATCTTATATGTCCATAAAAATTGACAACCAGGGCATAATGAACCTTTCAGTCCAGTTGCCAACTATGGGGGATTTGGAGAAGTTCTTGCAGGTATTTGATTCGGCTCAGTTAAATAAATATTTTAGGGATTTGCGGATAAGCGGTATAAGTAAAATTCAGGATAAGGACGAAAATTATATTAAAGTCGATGTCCAGCTGAAATATGATGCCTCATTATTAAACTATAAAGCGGCGAAATAGTTTAAATGAACATAAAATTCCCCCAAAGCATGCCCAAACCGGCCAGTTTGCCCCCTACGCTGCAAAAGCGAGGCTCGCTTTTTGAGTTTGGACTTTTGGTGGTTATGGCCGGGTTATTTTACTGGTTTGTTTTAAGCCCCAAGCTGCAAAAAGTGGAGCTGGCCAGGACCCAGACTGTGGATTTGGAAAAAGAGTCGGAAGTTCTGACTCAACAAAAATTAAAACTCGATAAGCTGGTAAACGATTTGAAAACCAGCAAGCAGGACATTTCCAAACTCGATCAGGCCTTGCCATTAAACCCCCGCACCACCAATTTATACATTTTGACTGAAAGCTTGGTACAGTCTTCAGGCATGGCCATAAACAACCTTACCATAAATAATGTGGACCAGGATATTGTGGCCGGACAGGATGAGTTGCTTAAAAACCCGTTTGGCGTTGAAAGGAAAGTAAAAAAAATGACTGCCACTTTCGGTGTGACCGGAACTTTCCCGCAGTTTTTGGCTCTTTTGACCAAATTGGAAAACAGCTCCAGGCTCTTTGATATAGAATCTTTGTCTATTGAGCCTTCGGCCGACGAGCTTTTGGATTTTCGAATGGCTTTTACAAGTTATTATTTTGCTCCATAGGCTATCATTATTTATATGAACCGGAAAACCATTATACAAATAGCCGTAATTTCCGTTTGCTTCGGCGGTGCCGGACTGGTGCTTTACAATGGCTTATTTAAGGAGAGTGGGAGCCCTGCGCCGGTTGTTTCCGCCACGCCAGCGGCAGTCGGTGGTCCTGCCAGCGAATCCAAACCCGAAAACCCGCTGCCGTATGGCGACGATTTAAGAGGAGAGCTTAAAAGAGTTTTAGGCCGCAACAACCTCCAATTTAATAGCTTTAGTTATCCGCAACTGGACAATGGAGAGGTGGGCATACCTACAACCGATTTGGTAAAGCCTTTGCCGCCGGCTGAAGGACAATAAATTTTATGGATCAGGCCATTAAAACCAATTTTTCGCCTGCCAGTTTTGAGCAGTTTTTAGTCAGCAATGGTTTTATTAGCGCGCAAGTTTTAACTGAACTGGAGGCGGCAAAAAAGCAGGGCGGCCAGCAAATTGGGGATATAATTTTGTCCCGCAAGCTGCTCGATGAAGAGGATCTGGCCAAGGCCAAGGCGGCCTTTTTTAATATACCCTACATTGACTTGCGCAAAATCCAGGTTTTACCGACAATTTTAAGTTTGATTCCACAGGAGTCAATGAATTTTTATAATGTGGTGCCTTTTGAGGTTAAAGACAAAGTTTTAAAAGTCGCCATAGCAGACCCAGGCAACCTTGCGGCTTTGGAAGCGTTGGAATTTTTGGGCCAGAAGCAAAATTTTCAGGTACAGCTTTACTTAGCCTCAACCGCCTCTATAGACGTCGCAGCGGGCAAGAAGAAAAATTTAAAGAGAGTCGTGGGGCAGGCTTTGGAAGATATTCAAAAGGAAGAAGCCGGTGATTTGAAGGTCAGGGTTGAGAATATTAAAGAAAAAGAGGCCAAGCCCGAGGTTATTGAAGATGCGCCCATTATAAAAATTGTGGACGTTATTCTGTCCAATGCCATCGAAGCCAATGCTTCTGACATTCATATTGAGCCTTCGGAAAAAGACGTAAGGGTGCGCTACCGCATAGACGGGATTTTGCATACCTCGCTTATGCTGCCCAAAAGCGTGCATGCCGCAATTAGCACCAGGATTAAAATTTTAACCAACCTTAAAATTGACGAGTCGCGCCTGCCGCAAGACGGCAGGTTCCATATGGATGTGGGTAAAAAAAGCGTGGATTTGCGTGTTTCAATTTTGCCGCTCATTTACGGCGAGAAGATCGTGATGAGGATTTTGGACAAGTCGACTAACGCGCCGACCCTTGAAGAGTTGGGATTCCGGGCAACGGCTTTAACGTGGGTGAAGGACAACATAAAAAAAACTCACGGCATATTTTTAATAACCGGCCCAACCGGCAGCGGCAAATCCACAACGCTGTATTCTTTGCTTTCGATTTTAAATACGACTTCGGTCAACATTGTGACTTTGGAAGATCCGGTGGAATATTTTATTCCCGGCGTCAACCAAAGCCAGATTAATCCGGAAATTGGCCTGACTTTTGCCGCGGGTTTAAGGAGCATTTTAAGGCAAGACCCAAATGTGGTAATGGTAGGTGAAATTCGGGATAAGGAAACTGCGGAGCTTGCCGTCCACGCGGCCCTTACAGGCCACTTGGTTTTTTCTACCTTGCACACTAATAACGCCATTGGCGCCATGCCGAGGATGATAGACATGGGCATTGAGCCTTTTTTGCTTACAGCCTCAGTAAATGTCGTAGGCGCCCAGCGTTTGGTAAGGAAAATTTGCCCGAATTGCAAGGAAAAGCAGCCGGTGACCCCGGCCTTTGAACAGGAAATAAAGAAGGAGTTGGTCGGCGTTTCGGAGGATTACTTAAAAGATTTGGACAAAAGCAAGCCGGTTTTATACAAAGGCAAAGGCTGCGAGAAATGCGGCCGAACCGGCTACCAAGGGCGGTTTGGGATTTTTGAAGTTTTGCCGGTTTCGTCCCAAATCCAGGACTTGATTTTAAGCAAGGCCGCGACCCATACGATTTATGAAGCCGCAAATAAAATGGGAATGATAACCATGAAGCAGGATGGCATACTCAAAGTTTTGAGGGGTGAAACCACTATGGAAGAAATTATTAGGGTGACCACCGAATAATGTCAAAATTTCAAATCTCAAATTTCAAATAAAAACTTTAGGTTAAAATGTAGGATTTTGAAATTTGATATTTGAATTAAGAATATGTCTTACGTATTAAAACAAAAATTCAATATTGCCGATTTGGCGGAAGTGAGCCCGGCGCGGGCGCGGGTTTTGCTGGTTTTGGAAGAGCAGCTTTTGGGTGAAATATATCGCCGCCATTTTTTTAGCCACGGTTTTGAAGTCGAATTGGCCCATGAAAGAGATTTGCTGCGCGTTGCGGATTTGCTAAAAAGGGCAGATTTGGTAGTAATGGATTTTAGTTTGGAAAATCACGGACCAAGGCTGCAATTTTTAAAGTGGGTGAGGCAGGGTTTCCCGCGTATTTCGGTAATTACCGTGGGGCACGCCCTGGAAGACAGCATAATGAATCGGATTATGGACGCCGGAGTGGCCGGGCACGTGGACAGAAAGTTTAGCCGGCCAATGGATATAATTGAAATTGCCAAAACATTAACCAGCGACTAATCACGAATAAAGACAAGGGCAGCAAACTTTGGAAAATTTGTCTTTATTTGCAAGATTGGTAGTGTATAGATACACATGTACAAAACCAGCGAGTTGGAATTAAATAAGCTCTTATCTGTCGTCTTGGAAAGAGATGCGTCAGATTTGCATTTGATAGTGGGCGAGCCGCCCATTATCCGCGTAGACAGCGCTTTGATCCGTCTGGATAATTATCAGGTTTTGAGCAACGACACCATTTCCGATTTGCTGAATGTGCTTTTGCAGCCTGCCCAAAAAGACCTTTTTTCCAAGCAAATGCACGTTGACTTTTCGTATGCTTACAAAAATAACGCGCGTTTTAGGGTAAACGCCTACAGGCAAAAAGGCGTGCTTTCCGTGGCTTTAAGGCTTATCCCTACCCAAATTAAGACTTTGGAAGAATTAAATTTGCCGGGTACTTTAAGGAAATTTATTGATCGCCGGCAGGGGCTGGTACTGGTGGTGGGTCCAACCGGGCATGGGAAAACTACCGCTTTGGCTTCCTTAATTAATGAAATCAACAATACTCGCGCCGAACATATTTTAACCATTGAAGATCCGGTGGAGTTTATGTTTACGCCCAATAAGTCCGTTATTAGCCAAAGGGAATTGTATGTGGACACGCCTTCTTTCGACGGCGCTTTAAAGGCGGCTTTGCGCGAAGACATTAACGTGGTATTGGTGGGCGAAATGAGGGATTTGGAATCCATGGGCGCGGCTTTAACCGTAGCGGAAACGGGTCATTTGGTTTTTGCCACCCTGCATACCAATGACGCGGCCCAGAGCATAGACCGTATTGTGGACGTTTTTCCGGCTTACCAACAGCCCCAAATCCGGAGCCAGCTTGCGAGCGTCTTGGCGGGCGTGGTTTCTTTAAGGTTGTTGCCCAAAATCGGCGGCGGCAGGGTGCCGGCTTACGAAATTATGGTGACCAATCATGCGGTGAGGAATGTAATTCGTGAAAATAAAATTTACGAAATTCCTAATATCATCCATACTACACTCGAGGAAGGCATGGTGCCTTTGGACAAGACCCTGGCCTTGCTCGTGAAGCAGGGTTTGGTGGAATTTGAAGTCGCCCAAAATTATGTAATAGACAGCGAGTATTTTCTTTCACTAATATCTTAACTACCTCTCCACAGGCCATTGACTTACACAGATTGCCGGGGCAAATGTAGTAAATTAGTTAGATAATCTGTGTATCAGTGTCATCTGTGATCAGTGGATAATGTATGAAGTTTTTATATAAAGCCCGAAATTCCGAAGGCCAGATAAAAACCGGCACCGTAGTTGCCGGCGACCAGTCGCGCGCGGAAAGGTTATTGGCAGACAATAATCTGGTTATAATCAGTTTGGAGAAGCAGGAGGATAATACTTTTGAAAAGTATAATCCTTTTGGCAAGAAAGTCAGCAACAAAGACTTGGTGCTGTTTTCCCGGCAGCTGTCCACTTTAGTCTCCGCCCGCGTCCCTCTTTTGCAATCCTTAAGGATTTTGGAAGACCAAATAAGCCATAAGTATTTGCTTTCCGTAATCCGCGACCTTATCAGCTCCATTGAAAACGGAGAAAGCTTGTCGCTGGCCCTTTCGAAGCATCCTAATGTGTTTGGCGATGTTTATGTGAGTTTGGTCCGTTCCGGTGAAGTTACCGGTTCTTTGGATAAATCTTTTTCTTATTTGGCCGATCAGCTGGAAAAAGACTATGAGTTGCGCAGCAAAGTGAAGAGCGCCATGACTTACCCGATGTTCGTGGTGGGCGCCTTATTTACCGTGGGCGTGCTCATGTTTAAATTTGTCCTGCCTAAACTTACGGCCGTTTTGGAAGAACAGGGAGGACAGCTGCCCCTTGTATCCCAATATCTAATTGGTTTTACCAAGTTTTTTGATAAATTTTGGTGGCTAGTCATACTTATTATCGGCGGCATGGTTTTGGGCATAAGATTTTACGTTTCTACCCGCTCGGGAAGAAGTAATTGGGACCGCCTAAAAATTAACCTGCCCGTAGTGGGAGATATTTTTAAGAAAATTTACCTGGCTAGGTTTTCCCGGAACCTTTCAACTTTGGTTATGGGCGGCATTCCGATTATTAAAGCCATGCAAATTATTGCGGACTTAATAAATAATGTCATATATAAAGAAATCGTTTTGGAAGGCGTCAGTAAAATTTCCAACGGCAAAAGCGTAAGCGAAAGCCTTATGGGGCATCCCGAGTTTCCAAACATTGTCATTCAAATGGTTAGGGTGGGGGAACAAACGGCCGAATTAGACTCCATCTTGGCGAAAATGGCCACTTTTTACGAAAAGGAAGTGGATACCAAAGTTTCTACTTTAACTACGTTATTAGAGCCGATTATTATGATAGTGCTCGGCTTGGGTGTGGGCGTGCTTGTAGCCGGAATCCTTTTGCCTATTTACAACCTGGCGAGCACCACCACCTAAATATTAAGTGTATGTTGATAACTAATTTGCGTATTTAGGTTATAATCCTTATAATTAAAATAATCAATTGAATTATATTTTTTAGTTCAATATAAGATTGGGGGTGAGACATTTGAGAAACAAAAAAGAAAAAGGTTTTACTTTAATTGAATTGTTGGTAGTTATCGCCATTATAGGCCTTTTGGCTTCCGTGGTCTTGTTGGCCCTTAATTCGGCTCGAGCCAAATCCAGGGATGCAAAGAGGCTGGCGGACGTCAGGCAAATCGCTTCTGCGTTGGAATTGTATTTTAACGACAATAACAATTACCCGACGGCTGGCAGCTGTACCACTCCTCAAACCACCGGTATAGGCTGTTTGGCCCCGAAGTATATTGGTCTTATTCCGAGCGCGCCGACTCCGGCGGACAGCAACAGCAGCCAAAGCTGTACTACCACTACTAACGCTTATACTTACTCAGCGCCCACTTCCGGAGCGACATATCAGCTCACTTTCTGTTTGGGCGACAACACGGGAGGTTACCAATCCGGTTCCAGAACTTTGAGTCCGGCCGGTATCCAATAACCGTAGCTAAAAAAGCGCTTTTTTGGCCTTTGTGCCAATTGGCGCTTTTTTTGTTATAATAAGCTGGAGGAAATCGGTTTTTATGAAACAAAATTTTATCAAAATTATGCTGGTGGCCGTTTCTCTAGGCTTAATGCTGCTATCTGTTTCGTGGGGTATGGCCAAAGGCAAGAAAATTGCCCAAAGCAGGCTGTTAGCCCGGAATTTTAAAGCCTTAAATTCGGCCTTGCAATACGCTTATGGCGACATGGACCGCTTCCCCCAGGCAACGGAGTTTTCCAACGCGGAATTGATGAAAAATTATATTACGCCTTTTCCTTTGCCTGAATTTGTTTCCGCCACTTGTCCCCAAAACTGGGTGTATAAGCGCCTGAGCCAGAGCAGTTACGAGCTTAATTTTTGTTTGCCCCGCGCAGAAGGGGGATATTCTGCCGGCTGGAATAAATTTATCGGCACGCCACTTCAAGAATGAGCAAATTTAATTTGCCCCGCTGGCCCTACAGCCATGACAGGTTTTTTAGCGCGTTGGCGTTAATTGTTTTTTTTGTGCCTTTGGCTTTTAGCCTAAAAACCCACGAGAATTTCGAAACCGTTAAACTGTGCTTGTTTTTTGTGCTGCTTGGCTGGGCGGGGTTGGAGTTTTTAAAGCAAAATCAGCGGGAAGTGGCTAATCAGCCCGAAGGTTTGCAGGGCAATACGGGAAAATTTTCTAATGTTTTAAGCCGGGGATTTGTGTTGCTGCTTTCGGCCGTGGTAGTTTGTGCCGGCTTTTCCTTGGTTTTTTCCCCGAATTTTATAGTTAGTTTTTTTGGGCTTTATTCCCGTTATACCGGCGGATTTTTATTTTTGCTGGCATGGAGCGTGTTTGTATTATTTTTAGGATCGGCATTAAATAGGGATAAATTAACCTTTGTAGGGAAAATTTTGGTATTGGATGGCTTGTTAATGGCAATTTACGGGCTTTTGCAAAGCGTAGGCATAGGTTTTTACAGCGGGCCCGATACTGCAAGCATTATCCGTTCCCCAAGCTTTGCGGGTAATCCGAATTTTTCCGCCATGTTTTTGGCAGCAGTCTTGCCGGTAATCTGCGTCCTGTTTTTTAAAAGCCAAAAGATGGGAGCAAGGATTTATTACGCCCTTTGCGGATTTTTTGCAATTTGGGCAATTATATTTTTTTCCAGCCGAGGGGCCTTTCTGTCTCTTGCGGTATCCGGAGCCTTTATGTGTGTTTTGGGTTTGCTAAAACGGCAAAATCGCAAGTTTGGCTGGCTGATGCTTTTTTCTGGCCTTATAACCTTGATTTTATTTGTTATTTTTATTGGCTTTGTGAGGCCGCAACTGGTAAAACAAACATTGGCTTTAAATGACACCAATACAAGTTTGCGTTTGTATGTTTGGGATATTGCTTCGCGCGCAATAATTTCCCATCCGGTGGTGGGGGTTGGTTTGGGGGATTTTTTGGATTTTTATGAAAGTTCGGCCGGCAAAAATTTGGCCCCGCAGGCGCAGGCTTTTGACGACCCGCATAATTTATTTTTGTATCAGGCGTCCGCCGGCGGCCTGCCTTTTGCCATAATGTTTTTATTACTGCTTTTGTCAGGCGTCTGGCAAGCCGCAAAGAGTTTTTTAAAAAGCGGCGACTCCCTGTTTTTGGGTTTGGCCGGGGGAATTTTGGCGTGGTATGCGGCCGCTGCTTTCAACCCGGTTTCGGTTAGCAACTATATTATTTTAGCGCCGCTTTTGGCCGGTGCGTATTGGCGGGAAGGGGAAATCCCGGCAAAAAAAAGCGGCCGGGCGGTAAAATATTTTATCCCCCTCTTTTCGGTTTTCTTGCTGATATATGGATTAAGTTTGATAACTGCGGAACATATTTTCACGGTTGGTTTTAACGCTTATTTCAAAGGTGATTTTGCACGCGCGAATAAGTATTTAAAACTCGCCTCCCGAACCTTTCCCTTCAATCCGACATATAATCTCTATGCCCTCGGCGCCCGAATTAAAGTGGAAAAAGACAGTCCTGAAGTTTTAAAAGCCCTGGAGTCGTATAATAAATCGCCCTATTTGACGGAAGCCCTGAAGGCAGGAAATTTAAATTTTATTCTTTATTTGGAAACGCGTAAGGCCGTATACGGGACAGCCGCCGTTAATTCTCTTATGCGGGCGATGGCCATAAATCCTAACTTTTCAGATCCTTACATTCGGGCGGGATTTTTTAGCGAAGACCTGGGTTTGTCCAAGCAGGCAATGGTTTTTTTGAATAACGGTTTGTCCTTAAACCCGAGCGCTTTTCCGGGTTGGATGTTAAAAGCTAAAATCCACCAAGCCGGGGGGGAAAGGTTATCCATGGTGTATTCCCTACAGCAGGTGGCAAAAGTTTATACGGAGGACAACCAGCTTAAGCGAATGATCTATGTGGCACAAAGGGCCGATAACATTCAGGCAATCCCCATACAAATAGGCGCCAATTACGATAAGTTGGAATAATTTATGCAAATATTATTTGTAATTTTTAGTTTTATTTTTGGGACAGTAATAGGCAGCTTTTTAAATGTCCTAATTTTAAGATTGCCGGCAGGCGAATCTGTTTTAGGGAGGTCGCATTGTACCAAATGCGGGCGTGTTTTGGGCATTTTGGATTTGGTGCCGGTGGTAAGCTTTGCCTTGCTCGGCGGCAAATGTGCGGGTTGTAAAACTTCCATTTCTCGCAGGTACCCGATTATTGAATTATTAACAGGCTGTTTATTTGCCGCCGGATTTTTGGTTTTAAGTCCAAATAGCGCAAAAGAAATTTTATCTTTAGCCGAACTTTGGTTTTTAATTGCTTTATCTATTGTGGTGTTTGCAGTTGATTTTGAGCATTTTTTAATATTGGATAGCGTAGTTTTTCCCGCCGTCCTAATTGCTCTGGCCTTTAGGGTGGTTTTTGCTTTAAACTACGTTGTGCCCGGGCATTATTTGCTTTTGGCTTTGGCCGGCGCACTCGGCGGCGCTTTGCCTTTTTATCTCATTTGGTTTTTTTCCCGCGGAAAATTTATGGGTTTTGGGGACGTAAAGTTAATGCTGCCTTTGGGATTAGTCTTAGGCTGGCCGAATGTCTGGGTAGCGGAATTTTTAGCGATTATAATTGGCAGCGTAGTAGGAGTGGGCTTGTTGGTCTCGGAAGAGAAAAGCCTAAAAAGCCGTTTACCTTTCGGCTGTTTTTTAGTAGTCGGCGCAATTGCGGCAAAAATTTGGGGAAATGAAATTTTAGCTTGGTATTTGGCGCTTTTGGGGCTATAATTACTTTAAGATATGTGCCCGCATTAACAACTCTATAAATTTACTTTCTTTGAAAGAAAAAATGTTAAATTCAGGCAAGACAAAAATACAATCCGAATATTCACTCGGCTTTACGGCTATGGAGCTTATGGTCGTGGTGGCAATTATTGCGGTCATGGCTGGTTTGGTAATTGCCGATTATAACAGCCAGCGCAGCGAGAGAACTTTGCGCATTGCCCAGAATGAACTGGTTACCAATGTGCGTAAGGTCCAAAGCTATAGCTTGTTTTCCCAAAATTTGGTGAATAACAAACCGTCCCAATACTATGTCTTAAAATTTTCCACCTCTACGCCCGATAGGTATTATATCCAGGCAATTACCGACGTGAGTTCCGCGCCCACTTTGTATACGATTGAAACGGTTCTATTGCCCAGCCGGGTGCAAATTAGCGGCATAAGCCTGTCAAGCCCTATTTGGTCTCCGTCCGTTGGCCCTTCTTGTGCATTGCTTGCATTCAAGTCTCCGTATGCGAAGCTGTACGCCAGCAGCAGCTGCAATCCCGTGTCCGTGGGAAGCGTATATGCCATTACTAACACGGATGATTACCGTAAATTAGTTGACTACTCAGGCAACGTCAGTCCCGTAAGCGCAGACGCAGACACAGTTATTACCTTGTCTATTACAGGCTCCACATCCACAAAGAAAGTCTTAATAAAAGGAGTAGTAGGTTTGGTATGTCCAACGCAAGATGGCATAGCGTGCAGCTTTTAAGTTTTAGACCGTCTTATGAAAAAGAACCAAACAGGACAGACTATGATAGAGACGCTCATTGCGATTTTTATTTTGGTGAGCGGTATTGCGGCTGCGGTGGGGCTCGCGGTCTACGCTTTTTCCAGTTCCGAAAGCGTGACTAAGCAGATTATTGGAGTGGGTTTGGCCAGGGAAGGGATTGAGGCCGTAAAGAACATGCGTGATACCAATTGGCTGCAGGGCGTGCTTAGCAGCCCGACCACCAATCCTCCCGGCTGTTACAATTACGCTTCTTCCACCGCGTTTAATGCCTCGTGCTATAAAGGTTGGATGGGGACAAACGGGTCCCCCCCGCCTTTTTGTTTGGATCCCACCGCCAACAATGGGAATTGTAACGGCGTTGGCGCAACTACGCAGAATTATTATTTGGGCAGGGACCCTACCGACACTGCTTATCCCAATTTTTGGAATTTGCAAAGGCAGTTGGGCACGAATAATTATGGCTTGGATTTTTCCACTACTACCACGGCAGTGGGCTTCCAGGGTTTTTATTACCCCAGCAACTCCACTCTTTCCGGCTCAGGTTTTTATAGGAAAATAATAATTACCGAGGACGACGGAGTCGCCCAATACGGTTCCGGCGCCGGCAATCCGTTTAATAAAGACACAGGCCCGAGATTGGTGGTCATTTCCCAAGTATGGTGGAAAGACAAAAAATGTCCGGGTTCCGCTGACTGGCCGGGCTTGGGCAAATGTTCTGTGGAGCTTAGGACTTACTTAACCAACTGGAAAAATTATTCTTTGCCTTAAATGAAAAAAGCCGACATTTTATTGGAAAAAAAACGGCCCGGAAAAGTAAGCGCTTCGGGATTTACGCTAATGGAAATTGTGGTTGCCACGGCGATTTTTGCCGTGGTTGTGACGGCTATGATGTCGCTTTTTAACTATACCTTAAAAATCAACCGGCGGACCGAGGCTCTAAGACAGGCTACGCAGGGGATGCGCAATTTTGTGGAATATATCGTAAAAATAGTCCGCAACGGGCAAATAGATTATGGCGTCAATCCCGACCACGCGTCCTTGGCAAGCTCCATAGGCAGCTGCCCGAGGCCGACTTCGGTGGGCAACAATACTTACGCGCAAAAAGAAAATACTTTAGGCTTGTATGACGACAGCTCTTTGGAAAGGCTATGTCTTTATTTGGGAAATAGCAGCGGGACTTATGTGGGCGCCAATGTAAATACCGGCCAAACGTTGGTTTTGGAAAAAGCGGGAGGCTTTAAGCAGATTTTAAATCCACCAAATTTTGCGGTAGAAAATTTGATATTTTATATCCGTCCCCGCAAAGACCCTTATGTCACCACAGGGGGATTGGCCCGTGTCCAGCCGTTTGTATCCATTGTAATGAAAGTGGTTGCCAAACTGCCCACCGGGGAAATTCAGCCAATTTATTACCAGACTACCATATCTTCGGACAAATATGATATACCCAACAATTAAAATTCCAAATACCAATCCGCCGGCCGGCGGACAAATATCAAATACCGGGGAAGCGGGGGTTACTTTACTCTTGTCGATTTTAATTTTGTCCGCGGTTATGGCAATAGCTTTTAGCATTGCCACAATTTTGCTTGTGGAAGTTAGGGTGTCCGGCGAATTGGTAAGGACGGAGCCGGCAATTTATGCGGCCAACGGAATAACCGAAGAGGCGTTGTTTACGGTTAGGCGGGGTTATCCAAGGTGCGTTTCCAACTGCGGTACCAATTTTTCTTACAGCAAGAGTTTGGGCTCTACGGCCATGCAAAGCCAGGAAAATTTGTTCAATGACCCGATTTTAAACGACACCCTGCCGAGCACGGCAGTGAGTGTTACCAGTGCCAAGCGCTATGCGCTTTATGATCCTAGTGACATAAACCGGCCCAGCGGTTTTGGCCAAATAAAGGTTAAATACAAAGCGGGTTTTAGTGGGCAGATCCACGTGTATGTGTGCCAGTTTACCGCCCCGCAGAATTTCCAGTCTACCGATTCGCCGCCGGATTGTAACAATATAAGCAGCAGCGATATGCTATATAAAAATCAAGGCCCCACTTCCCAAAACCAAGGTTTGAGTTCCGACCAAATGACGGCGACAATGACCCTGGACCCGAACAAGCAGCAGGAATTGATTATTTTTGCCGATACTTCGCCCAGCGTTAACCGCGCCATTCAGATCCAGGCTTTTGACGGGTCCGGTTCTCCCAAAGGTTTGCCTTACTTTGGCGAAACCGTGGTGGATATAAATGCCCAATCCGGAAATGTTACGCGTTCGGTTAGGGTTAAAATTCCGAACGATTGACGAAATTACCGAATTGACTATAATTAGTTGAAAGTCAACCATAAATTATGAAACTTCAAATTTTAAAGAACGGATTTTTAGGTATAGACCAAGGGGTGGATTTTCAGGCGCCATACGCAAAGGCAAAAGCAGTAATTATTCCCTTTGGCATGGAAGCTCATGTATCATATGGCAGTGGCACAAAAAACGGCCCCCGCGCCATACTTGCGGCCAGCCATGAATTGAACGAGAACGACGAGCAAAATTTACAGCCCGTCTACAAATGCGGCATCGCCACGCTCAAAGAACCTGTTATTCCCAAAGATTCGTCGGAAGCTTTGGCGCTTTTGGACTCTATTACCCACCAGGTTTTAAAAGACGGCAAATTCCCCATAATTTTAGGCGGAGAACACACTATTACGGCCGGCGCTTTGCGGGCGGTAAGCAGGAATTTTTCGGACCTTAGCATTTTGCATTTCGACGCCCATGCCGATTTAAGAAAGCAGTATCGCGGGTCGGCCCACAGCCATGCATCGGCTTTAAGGCTGGCCATGGACGAATTGCCAATAAGGGCACTGGTGCAGGTCGGCATAAGGACGGTAAGCGAGGTGGACGATGAACTTGGCTTTATTAAGCGGGAAAAAAAGCGTCTAAAAGTGTTTTGGGGCTGGCAAAATGTTTCGCCGGAAAAAATTGTTGCCGCGCTGTCTTCCAAAAATGTTTATATTACTTTTGATGTCGATGCCTTTGACGCGTCTATAATGCCTTCTACCGGGACGCCCGAACCGGGCGGGCTTGCTTGGTGGCCTACTTTGGAAATTTTGAAGGCAGTGTTTAAGGCAAAAAATGTGGTAGGCGCCGACGTGGTGGAACTGTCGCCCATAAAGGACTTGCGCGGGCCTGATTTCTTGTCCGCCCGTTTGGTTTATAAGCTGTTGAATTATAAATTTTTTGAGACTGATTCTAGATAGTCGTATGTGTTAAAATTAACCTAGAATCTATTTATCAACCTCTCCCTAACCCTCCCCTTCCAACTGCGCCCCGCCGCCTTTGAGGCTACGTCGGACAAGCGCCAGGGGAGGGAAATAATATTGAAAAACTATGGACAAAAAATTTAACAAACTTTCAGCGGGCTTGCGCCAATTCATTGAGCCGGAGAAAAATACCGACACGCGGGGGGCTTTAAGCGAACATGTCAAAAAGTCTTCCACCCCGGTCACCAAATTCGCGCAGAAAACCTTAAACCACTTAAACGGGGGCAGCACCCTCCAGGCAGCTTTGTGGCTCAACAACCACTTAAAAAACGGCGGCAAGCTCGTGGTGACCCTGGCCGGCGCTTTGTCGTCCTTCCAGGTGGGTGTGATGCTGGCGGAATTAATTAGGAAAAACAAAGTGCATTTGGTTTCCGCCACAGGCGCCAACCATGAAGAATCATACTACCGCTATGTAGCCCATTCCCACTATGCTTACATTCCCCGTTATACGGAATTAACCCCAAACCAGGAAGCGGAATTAAGGGATGCCGGTTTAAGGCGCATTACGGACACTTTTTTGCCGGAAGATGAAAGCGTGAGAATTATGGAGCCGCATTTTTTAAAGATGTGGAAAGAAGCGGAAAGAAAAAGCGAAAGTTACTTGCCGCATGAATATTTCAGGAGGCTATACAAAGAAAAGCTTATTAAGCCGGACCCGAAAGCCAATCCCCAGGACAGCTGGACTTACGCGGCTTACGAAAAAAATATTCCCATTGTTGTGCCGGGTTTTGAAGACTCCACCATGGGCAATATTTTTGCCTCTTACACTTATGGCGGCCCTTTAAAGAAAAAGGGCGATACTGTCATAAGCGGAAGTGTAATGAAATCCGGCTTGGAATATTTCCACTTAATGTACGATTGGTACATTAAAGAGTCCAAAGACCACCCCATAGCTTTTTTGCAGCTTGGCGGGGGCATTGCGGCCGACTTTCCTATTTGCGTGGTGCCTTCCATAAAGCACGATTTAAAGCACCACAATGTGCGCGACTGGGCGGGGTTTATAGAAATCGGTTCCAGCCCCATGTCTTACGGGTCTTACAGCGGAGCCGGAGGCAAGGAAAAAATTACCTGGGACAAACTGTCTACCAAGAGTTATTACCAAATTATCCAAAGCGACGTGACGGTGGCTTTCCCCTGGATGGCCGCGGTACTGCTTGGTTTATAGATATCAAATACCTGCCTACCCTGCCTACCGGCAGGCGGCAGGCATTAATATCACATATTACACAAATAAACCCCGAGCTTCTCTCGGGGTTTATAATTTGACTGATTTGGCCAGATGATATTTTCCAACGCTCAGGCGTTTTAGGCTGTAAACCAAAGCGCCGGTTTTAAGTTTTTTACCCAGGTTGTGGGCAATGCTGCGAATATAAGTGCCGCTGCCGCATGATATTTTTAGTTTGGCTATTTGAAATCTGTCCGAGTTTGCCAAAAGGAGCTTCTGCCAAGCTTTTAAAATTTTCTCCTGCCTAAAGTCGCCCTTAATTTTATTAATTGAGGACTCAACTGTTTTTAAAAGTTTTTTTGCCGGCATCTCCGCCAATCTTTCCAGTTTGATGTTTTTTATGGCCATTTGCCGCATGGGTAAATTTTTTTCTTTTATTTTGCCTGCGCGCGCCCATTCAAACAGCGGCTTGCCCCTGTAGGGTACTGAGGAATAGAAGGGAACCGGCAAGGGAGATACGAGTTGATATTGATTGAGATATTTTATGATTACCGCCTTGGGTAAATGCGGAGTTTTGCCTTTTTTTGGCAGTCCAAGCAAGTCCCACGAATCGGAAGATATGCCAAGTAAGATTTGGGTTTCATAAGTTTTGTCCAAAGCCAAAAATTTTTCTCTTTCGTCTTGGGTCGCGTCTTTTAGTATCAATAAAACGCCGGTGGCCATTGGATCTAAGCGTCCGGCATACGTCAGTCTCGCGCTTGGGGCAATGTGCATTTTTTTGCGTAAAGTTTTCAAAGCTTCTAAGGGAGTTTGGCCTTGGGGTTTGTTGATATTATATATTTGCATATTGCCCTTATTTTCTTGCAATAAATATAAAACCCCCTTTTGTCCGGGGGTGTTCATTATGTGTGAGTATTTTTAGAGTTTCGGGATTTGTATCACCTGTCCTGGTTTTAAGGTAAAAGGGCTTTTTAGGTTGTTTAAATTGGCCAAAGTTACCCACGAGATGTTGTATTTTTGGCTTAAGTTAAAGAGAGTGTCGCCTTTTTGCACCGTATATTCCATAAATTCCGTTTTTGCTTCGTTAGTGTCACTCGCTCCCAATACTTCCCCCGAAGAAGCTGCGGGTTGTTTGGACCCGCCCCAAATTAGGCTAAAGGCGTTTATAGTTAAGCCTGCGGCAATTAGCAAACAAACCAAACCGGTAATTTTGAGAGCTTGGTTTTTAAAAGACGCCCTGCCAACGCCGAATTTCAACCTGGGAGAAAGCTCAAAATTTTTTTTCTTAAAAAACATTATTTGTCTGTGTTTGGGATTTTGTTAAAGAAACATGAAGTACCGTTATTTGTATTCTACATCAGGCTTTTTCTTTAAGCAACGTGTGGATAAATTCCTTTTGGCCGATCTAAAAAAAAGTGAGTGGGTAAGGCTCAAACTGCGCGAAAATGGTCGTCAATCCAGACTTTTTGGAGTATAATACCAGCATAAATACAATATGAATAAGCAGGAAGCAAAAAAAAGAATAGAAAAACTCCGCCAGCAAATAGAAGATTTGCGCTATAAATATCACGTTTTAAATGATCCTTCCGTAACTGACGATATTTACGACTCCTTAGGACGGGAATTAAAGGAGTTGGAAACCCAATTTCCGGAATTTTCAGACTCTCATTCCCCCTTAAACCGTGTAGCCGGCAAACCTTTGGACAAGTTCGTTAAAGTTAAACATTTAGACGACCAATTTAGAGCGGCTAAAATGGGTTCCTTAAATGACGCTTTCAGCGTGGAAGAAGTAGAAGCGTGGGAAGAAAGGGTTACAAAAATTTTGGGCAGCAAGCCAAAAGGTTATTATTGCGATGTAAAGTATGATGGCTTGGCTATAGAATTGGTTTATGAAAGCGGGCGTTTTGTCCAAGGTTCAACCCGGGGCGATGGTGAGGTTGGAGAAGACGTGACCCAAAATGTAAAAACCATAAATTCCATCCCCTTGCTGCTGAGGGGCAACGGCCATCCGTCGCGCGTGGTAGTTCGAGGGGAGACTGTAATTTATAAAAAAGAATTGGAAAGGATAAATCGGCTGCAGGAAGAAAAGGGTGAAAAAATATTTGCCAATCCACGCAATGCGGCGGCCGGCAGCATAAGGCAATTGGACCCGTCGGTGACGGCTTTAAGGCAGTTAATTTTTTTTCCGTACGCAGTGGCGAGCGATGACTATGAATTATTTACAAGCCACCAGAAGACCATGGACTTGCTGCACGAATGGGGGTTTAAAATCAGTCCGGTAAGGCAGGTGTCCGCTCATTTGGCAGAAGCTTTGGCTTTCCATGAGGCCTTGGCAAAAAAAAGGGATGATTTGCCCTTCGAAATTGACGGGAGTGTAATTCGTATTAACCATAACCAGGAGTTTAAACGCGCGGGTTTTGTCGGCAAGGCGCCGCGCGGGGCGGTGGCTTTTAAATTTGCGGCCAAAAAAGCCACCACCGTGGTGAAAGACATTCGGGTACAGGTGGGCAGGCAGGGCAATTTAACGCCCGTGGCCATTATGCAGCCGGTAAAAGTCGGAGGCGTAACGGTATCTAAAGCTTCTTTGCATAATCAGGACGAAATAAGCAGATTAGGCCTTAAAATTGGTGATACTGTGGTGGTACAGCGCGCGGGCGACGTTATCCCCCAAATTGTGGAAGTACTGCCCAAATTAAGGAGCGGCAAGGAAAAAGATTTTGTTATGCCGGAAGTTTGCCCCGTCTGCGGCTCTAAAGTCAAAAGGCAGGAAATCCAGCAGGACAAGCAGGCGGGAGCGGCTCTTGTGTGCACAAACCGCAATTGCCCGGCAAAAAATTTGCGCTCCATAGAACATTTCGTGAATGCTTTTGAAATTTATACCATTGGCCCGAAAATTGTGGAGCGCCTTAAAGACGAAGGGCTAATTAGCGATGCGGCCGACATTTTTTCCTTGGAAAAAAGCGACATACAGACCCTGGAGCGTTTTGGGGAAAAATCGGCGGAAAATATTATTTCTTCCATAGACGCGCATCGCAGCATTTCTTTGGCCAAATTTATTTATTCTTTGGGTATTTTGCATGTTGGCGAAGAGACGGCCATAGATTTAGCCGAGCGTTTTGGAAGCTTGGATAAATTGTCGCGCGCGAGCTTGGAAGAAATAGACTTGGTGCCTAACATTGGGGGCGCGGTGTCCGAATCTGTTTATAAATATTTTCAGGACAAGCGCAATCTCCAATTTATTGAAAAGCTAATAAAAAACGGAGTTAAAATTTCCCATTTTGTATCAACAATTTCCAAAAATGGCCCTTTGGCCGGCAAAAAAATTATTGTTACAGGCACGCTCGAAAGCATGAGCCGGGAAGAAGCCAAGGCCGCGGTAAGAAATGCAGGCGGCGACTGGGTCTCAAACGTCTCAAAAAATACCGATTTTTTGGTAATTGGAAGCGAGCCGGGTTCAAAAAAGGAAAAGGCGGAAAAATTAGGCGTAAAAATCTTAAATGAGAAAAATTTTTTGGAACTTTTACAGAAATAAAGGGAAAATTTGCAAAGAAGAATTGATTTTAAAGTTGTGTTATAATCAAAATAAGATTTAGCTGTACAAATTAAAAAAAATTTTTATGATAAAAATTGCCATGAAACCCGAACAAAAAGAAGAAAATTTGGAAGCGATTTCTCCGCTTAAAAGTCAGGGGCCAATTTTAGTAACCACCAACGGCTCAGCTTCCAAAAGCAGGATGGGACCAATAGGCGCCATATTTGCGGTACTTTTCTTTTTGGCCTTAGGTGCAGGCGCCTGGCTGTATAGGCAGTACGCAAGTTTAAAAGAGCAGGTGGGAGTTATGCAAACGGTTAACGAATCTATTCCCGCCCAAAACGAAGAAGGCGTAAGTTTGCTCGACAAAGTCAACCAGCACATATTGCTCCCTCACGACCAGCAGCCGGACGTGAGTACCATAGAAAATGCCGAGGATCTCAAAAAACAGGAAACTTTTTACGAATACGCCCAAAACGGCGACGCGCTGGTTAAATTCAACAGCTTGGAAATTATTTACAATCCGGTAGCCGACGTAATAGTCAACGTCCGTACCCGCGGCCAGGTGGCGGGAGCCGAAACCCGGGCAGTGCAGGGAGCTATTACCATAGACATTAGAAACGGCGCGGGAGTAGGGGGTTTGGCGGGTAAAACCGCGGAAACTTTTAAGGGCGTAAAAGATTATATAGTACAAAACGTGGGCAACGCTTCCAAAACCGATTACGGCAAGACCGTAATAGTAAACCTTTCCAGCAAAGACGTTACGGGCCTTGAAAAGCAGTTTAACGCGAGTGCGGTAAAAGACCTGCCGGCCGGGGAGAATCCCTCAAGCGCGGACGTGGTGATTATTTTAGGGAAGAGCTAAAAGCTAGTAGCTAGTAGGGGCTGGATTGCCTTGTCATTCCGGAATCCGTTTTGTGGGATATCCGGAATCTAGATTTATAGGCTTGATTGCTTAATACTGGATCCCGGATACCCTTCACGTGCATTCAGGATTCCGGGATGACAAAAAGAAGAAAATAGATTGCTTCGTCGCAAAGCCTCCTCGCAATGACTGAAATAAAAAACAGCAAGCGGGCGGCAGGGAGTTCCTTTGTATAGGAACACTCTGCGGCCCGCTTTTTGAGGGGTCTAAGCGTTGAAGCTACGAACGGCGTCTTCTTCAGTGTCAAACACCTCGAAGACGGTGTATAGCTTTGTGATCTGTAGCAAATCCTGGACCCGCTGGCCGAGGTGAAAATATTTCACCTCGCCTCCATGATTATTTATTTTGGTAAAGGAACTCACCATCTCCCCAATCCCCGAACTGTCGATATAGGAGATGTCGCCCATGTTGATGAGGATTTTCTTTTGTCCTTTGGTGACCAACTCATGGATAATTTTTCGGAAGGCTGTGCTGCCTTCCCCCAGCGTAATCCGCCCGTTGGCGTCCACAATGGTGACGTCACCCACTTGCCGGGTGACGAGCTTAACGCTCATGAGGAAATTCCTCCTTCCATTCCCCACCGTCCGGAAGGGAATAAAATAGAGTAGCAGAAGGACAGAGAGAGAGTCAAATGGTGTAAAGAAGTAAGTATTAAGAAGTATGAAGTAAGCTTTTAGGCGCAGACTTTTAAGCTCTTAATACGTAATTCTTAATTCTTACTTCTTGTCTTTGTGGCTAACGTGTGGAAATTTGTTTGCCAAGGTTTAAATTACCCTTAAATAAGCTATATTTTTTTAAGGTTTCCCACAGCCTTTCTCTTGACAAAGTTCTTAGGGTTTATTAATATAATGAGTACGAAATATAAAAAAAGCCCAAAGTTTATGATACATTTGAATTTATCATTAAATTACCAGCGGTTTATGTAAACACGCCTGTTTCAAATCGTGTCTTACAGCAACCGCCGGGCGCGGTTTTTTTGTTGAATATTTGAGAAGACAAAACCTAGCGGTTTTTTCTTCTCAAGACTCATCTTTTTCCCTTCAGTGGTTGCCTCGGCCCGACGTAAAGTCGAGGCCTAGGCACTAAGTCAAAGAACAAATTCTTCTCACAATATTTTACCATCAGTCACATACTGCTCAAAGAAACACAGCCATTCCATTAAACCTTAGGGAATTAGGCTAGTATGATTCCTTAGGGCAGTAGCTGAGTGGTGGTAACCAATAGTTGGTAGCTGGAAGTGTGTAGGCGATAAGGAAGACAGGTTGCCATCTTGCACTTTAACAACCGAATATGGGTAGACGAATATGTAAGTTAGTTAGTAAGTTGAATAATTGCTTTGCAGTTATTTAACAAGGAAGAACATTGATCCAAAAGATCGTATAAAACTTTATTTAAGGGTATACGGTGAATGCCTTGGTAATGTGAGCCGATGAAGGACGTATGAGCCTGCGATAAGCCTCGGGGAGCTGGCAACAGAGCTTTGATCCGGGGATGTCCGAATGGGGAAACCTATGCACTGGAAGAGTGCATGCCTATGCAACGTGGGTTGTGTAGAGCGGGAACCATGCGAAGTGAAACATCTCAGTAGCATGTGGAATATAAATCAACAGAGATTCCGTTAGTAGTGGCGAGCGAACGCGGAAGTATATAAGATTAGAATCAAGAAGTAAGAAGCTAGAAGTAAGATTTTTTCCTACTTCATAATTCATACTTCATGATTCTATGTCTTATTAGCCCAAACCATTTTAGTGTTATTGAAGTCGCAAGACAGAAATTTAAAGCTTACCGGCGTTGCTAAAGTGGCGTAATAAGTGGAAGTCATTGTGGGTCGGTAAACCCACAGGGAAAACAGTGTGCTGTTTAGCAGAACACGCCTGGAAAGGCGGACCATAGAGGGTGACAGTCCCGTACAGCGAAAAATCATGCAATTTCCTGACTTTTTCTTGAGTACAACCAGACACGAGAAATCTGGTTGGAAATCAGGTCGACTAAGATCTAAGGCTAAATACTCACATTGACCGATAGTGAACAAGTACCGTGAGGGAAAGGTGAAAAGCACCCCGGAAGGGGAATGAAATAGTTTCTGAAACCGTATACTTACAAGGTGTCAAAGCCCGTATCCCGCATTTATGCGGGATGGGTAATGGCGTGCCTATTGAAGAATGATCCAACGAGTTAATCTTTAGCAGCTTGATTAATCCTAAAACAAGGAGAAATCACAGTGAAAGCGAGGACGAAATGTCCGTATAAGGAATAGTAGTAAGCGAGTAAGTAGTGGGGAGTAAGTGAAAACTTACAACTTATTAACTTACAACTTACTACTTATCCTTAAGGTTGCTAGAGTTAGACCCGAAACCCGCGTGAGCTACGCATGGCCAGGATGAACGTGGTGTAACAACCACGGGAGGTCCGAAC
>CAZDEP010000011.1:0-29190 GCA_964504715.1 uncultured Candidatus Saccharibacteria bacterium
AAAAAATATATTGCCAGCAGGGGCTACCAAAAAATCGCCATCTTAGGCGGCTCGCAAGTTTACACTTACTGTTTGGAAAACGGGCTAATGGATGAATTATATTTAACCGTAGAACCGGTCGTGTTTGGAACCGGGATTGACTTATTTGCTTCTCAAAAATCTTTAGATAAAACATTCCAGCTTGTCTCCATGGAAAAACTCAACGAGCAGGGAACATTACTTCTTCACTATATAAAATAAGAAAAAAGAAAGAGCCCTGAACCACAAAGGATTCAGGGCAAGCAGGCCATGCGGGGTCCTGCTCTTTAAAGTTGTGAGGATGAGGCTCTCACAGACCTACCTTGTTTCTTTTTCAGCGGTCAAAAGGCATGTACCGGTTAACGATTTTTGCGAGCCAGCCGTACAACCCTGGCTGGCCTTGAGGCAGAAGCGGACTAGTGCAGCAGCGCCCGAATGGGGTCAGTACACCAATCACAAACAGATAGGCGAAGTTGGCCAGCCAGCGCTGAAATATGCGCGGATGAGTGAGCGGGCTGGCGAGCGAACAGAAGTCCAAATTGTAGAACTTCGCCGGCTGGGCAATCAACTTTTCAATGATAGCCGGATAGATTTCCCAACCCAAATTGCCCGGGATTAGGGTCTTAGCGAGATATGGCCGCAAAACGACTTTAGGCCAATGGCGCGCGTAGAACAAACTACTGCGAAGGGTCTTCCATAATTTCTCGAAGTTATCGGTTGGGTAACCCATAACCATCAAGACTTCGGTACGAAGCCCCATTTGCTCGCAACGGTCGAGGCATTTGGGGATGTCCGAAGCATGGTTCTGCAGTTTGTGCTGCAGCTTCCACATTTCCTTATCCGCCCCGTCGACCCCGAAACCAATACACCACAGCCCCGAACGCCGAACGAGCCCTGCAAAATCGGGCAATTTTTCCGCGGCCATGAGGAAAGTGTTCATGCAGCACAACGCACGCATTTTAAATCCGACCTTGGACGCTTCAAAAACCTTGGCGATGACCTTCAAGTATTCTGCCACCGTTTCTGGGTTTTGAAAAAAGTCCAGCGGCGTCGCGTAGCACTGAAGCTCTTTGATGCCGTACTCGACAGCCTTGCTCTGCAGAAACTGCATATCCTGCTCGAACAATTCGAGGCCGCGATGCTTCTCTGGCGTGTTCTTGTCAGCACCGCAAAAGCCGCAATCGTAAATGCAGCCCTGCGACAGCACCAATGCAAACTCCGTGCTCAAGTAGAGCCTCAGCCTGTCATTGCCCATCTGTTCCCAGACCGGCTGATAAGGAACATTAAACGCATCGTTAAGCGGGCGGCCGAGCAACTCAATAAAATCGTTACGATTCGTGATTTGCACCGCGCGCTTACCGAAAATGCGACGAAACTCACTGTGGTCGAGATGGCGAACGGATTGACCCCCGACCACCACCTTAGCGTGATGATAATTTTCCGCAAGGTGCTGGCATATTTGTACTGCCTGCGGAAAATGTGGGGAGCCAATAACCGAGAGGCCAATGACTTGGGCTTTAGAAAACAGAGCCTTTACGTGCTCGTCTTCCAATTTATCGATATTAAGGTCAACAATATCGACCTGAATGCCGGCAGCCATGAGCTGCGCAGCAACTGCCACGAGAGAGCCGCCCATGTAAACCTTGCTTTTCCCGTAGGGATAGCTGAGGTCCACAAGGACGACCTTTTTCACTTTCTTCGTCTGCTGCAAAATCGTTAAGCTCATCTGAAAGCCTCCTTTAGGTTTTCATAGGGCTACTAGTATTGCCTTATGACAAACCCAAACACGATTTTGCATATTTTATTTTACCCGCTATAATATCATATTTTATACATATTGTCAATTCTTAGCGTCAAAAAATATGCCAATTATTGTTATATCTAAGCCTAATTTATCTGTTTTTGATATTTTGTGGAAATCTATTGACACAATGAGATAAATGGTATATACTACTCTTATGATTGAAAATACATCTCCCATTTATAAAAAACTCATATTAATAGGCTTTTCTGCAAAAGAAGCGGCAGTATATTTGGCTTTGCTGGAACTGGGCAAAAGAACAGTCTCTCCCATTGCAAGAAAAGCTGGGATTAACAGGACTACCGCTTACGATATTTTGGATTCGTTAGCTGGCAAAGGATTGGTGAGCATATCAGGGAAAGAACCGCTACAGGAATATGTGGCGGAATCGCCTGATAAAATTTTGGTATTGGCGCGAAAAGAGATCGAAAATAAGGAACAACAGCTTAAACAGGTTGAAAGCTTAGTACCTGAATTAAAATCGCTTCATAATGTCTCGGATAGGGCCAAAATCACCTTCTATGAAGGTAAACAAGGGCTAGAGCAGGTCTATGAAGATACTTTGACTTCCAAAGAAACAATTCGGGCCTATGCAACATATGACGATATGGAAAAAGCCTTGCCCGGGTATTTCCCTAAATATTTTTATAGGCGGGCAAAAAAAGGAATTAAGATTCGGGCCATTTTCCCTTCTACTGAAGCCGGGATCACGCTGTCAAAACAAGATAAGGAACAATTAAGGGAAACCGCCATAGTTCCGGCAAAAAATTATTATTTCACCCCGGAAATAAACATTTACGATAACAAGATTATGATTGCCTCGTGGAAAGAAAAATTGGGAATAATTATTCAAAGCCACGAAATTGCCGATGCCATGAAAAAAATTTTTGAGCTTTCCTGGGCGGAGGCAAAAAGGTTAGGCAAGGGGCCCTAGACAACTTCCGAAAAATTTGCTATACTATATATAGAAAAGTTAGTTCTTCATTGCAAGAAACAAAAATAAAAAACAACCAAATATCAAAACTTACGGCAATTTTATTGCTGCATTATCATCTATATTTTTTTAAGATGATTGGCCGTAAGGTTGTACTTACGGCTAAAAACTTCTTCTAACTTTTCTTAAATTAAAGCCCCTTATGTCCAACAAGCCCTTAGAAAGGGCCGGGCAGCTAAAGGGGTTTTTATTTTGCCCGGTTTGATATAAAATATATAAGTATGTTATACGTAGTATCCACCCCTATTGGCAACTTAAAAGATATTAGCATGCGCGCCATAGACACAATAAAGGCGTGCGCTTTTGTGGTGGCTGAAAACCCCCAATATTCGCAAAGGCTTTTGCAAAATATTGGCGCGTGGCCAAAAGAAACAGTGCAATTTGCCGAATTTAACGAACAGCAAATTGTAAAAGATCTCACCCGAAGGCTTTTAAAATCCGACGGCGCGCTAATTACCGATGCCGGGACTCCCGGGATTTCCGATCCCGGTTTTCGGTTAGTAAGGGAATGCGTAAAAGAAAACGTCCAAGTTGTGCCCATTCCCGGCGCCAATGCCGCTTTAGCGGCGCTTTCAGCCTCCGGCCTGCCTACGGACCGCTTCCTGTTTTTGGGTTTCCTTCAAAAAACCGCGGCCAAGACCATTGAAGCCCTGCAAGCGGCGGCAAATGCCGAAGCCACGGCTATTTTTTACGAATCGCCGGAACGGATCCTTAAAACCCTATCTTACATCGCGAACGCCTTCCCCACTTCCCAAGTGGTAGCCGCCCGCGAACTCACCAAAATCCACGAAGAATTTATTCGAGGAACTCCCCAAGCGGTTATGGACAGCCTGAAAGATAGGGCGAGCATAAAAGGCGAACTGACTGTGTTAGTATCATTTAAAAATTAATTTAGTAGCAAGTATTAAGTAGCATATAGCAAGCGGGTCTCGAAATTTTTCCCTTAATACTTAATACATACTACTTGCTACCAATTTCCATGTCCGGTCACAGCAAGTGGGCGCAAATTAAGAGAAGCAAGGGCGTACTCGACCAAAAGCGGGGACTGCTGTTTTCCAAATTATCCAAAAAAATTTCCATTGCCGTAAAAGAAGGCGGGGGCAGCGGCGACCCGAGCGTGAATTACAAGCTCAAAACGGCTATAGACTACGCCAAGGACCAGGGCATGCCCAATGACAACATAGACCGGGCGATTAAGGCGGCCGTGGGCGGGGGAGCGGGGAACATCCAAGAAATGGTTTACGAAGGTTATGGACCCTTTGGTACGGCATTTTTGGTGGAAGCGGCGACAGACAATACCAACCGCACTTTCCAAAACATCCGTCACATTTTTTCCAAACATAACGGCAGCATAGGCTCCCAGAATTCCGTGGCTTGGCAGTTTGAAACCAAGGGGCAAATTTTGGTAGACCGATCAACTAATCTCTCTGAAATTGAACTGGCGGCGATTGACGCCGGGGCCGAAGACGTCCGAGAAAGTGAAGAAGGCTTGGAAGTTTATTCCAAACCTTTGGATTTACAAAAAATAAAAGAAGCTCTTGCCCAAGCCGGCGCGAAAATTGCCCGGGCAGACGTAATAAAAGAATCCAACCAGGGAGTGGACTTAACCGAAGAACAAAAACCCAAAGTCGACTCGCTCTTTGCGGAACTGGAAAACGACGAAGACGTTATTGGCGTACACACAAGCGCCAATTTGTAAGCTTTACATGAATACAGATTTGTACTGATATACTGATATCGGGCATCTGTATATCAGGTATTTATCAGTAATCAGTGAAGTTATGGTTATATTGGGGATAGACCCAGGCACGGCCACCACAGGTTTTGGAGTCATTTGCCCGACCAAGCGCTCGGGGGAATTTGAATTGGTGGATTTTGGAGTAATCTCCACCAAACCAAAGCTTCCAGACGCGGAACGTTTAAAAATTTTAGCAGATGATTTATCCAAGCTTATTAAAAAGTACAAACCTAAATGCGTAGGCGTGGAAAAATTATTTTTTACCACCAACCAAAAAACGGCAATGTCGGTGGCGCAGGCCCGCGGAGTCGTGCTGCTGTCGGCGCAGCAAAATCACATTCCCATTTTGGAATTTACGCCTTTGCAAGTCAAAAATTTTATTTGCGGCTATGGGAAAGCGGAAAAAAAACAAGTGCAGTACATGGTGCAAAAAACTTTTAAACTAAAGGAACTGCCCAAGCCTGACGATGCGGCCGACGCCCTGGCCGTAGCCTTGTGCGCTGCCTTTTTCCACAAGAGCCCGCACTGGACATAAAACTACGCTGTTGATATAATCCTTGCACGGTTGCTTATATTGCGGCCGTTAACTTTAGCAATAATAGTTTCCAAAATTTTTTGGAAACCACGGAGAAACAAAAAATGTTTTTTGACGACGAAAAGCCCACTGGCGGTATGGCCGACGGCGGCAATGCCACCGACGACACCACGGAAGAAACCACTGAAGAAGGTACGGAAGAAACTTCCGGCGGCGAAGGCCAACAAATGTAGTTCGCAGATCGCGGATTGCACAGATAGCACCGATTATAAAACCCCTCTCATAGTGAGAGGGGTTTTTGCTATTTTATTTTAAGGAATTTTCTTTTACCGACTTGAAGTAAATATTCTGTTTTCCCATCGAGGACCAATTCAATATCATCACTGACCTTTTGGTTTACTTGGACCCCTTTTTGTTCAATCAGCCTTTTGGCTTCGCCCTTACTATTTGCCAACCCCGATAGCTTCAGAACAACCGATAGCTTATAAGTTGCCGTGGGAGTGATTTTCCTTTCCGCAATCGCTTCGGGCAATTCGCCCTTGCTGAATTGGTTTACAAACGCGTTCTTGGCTTCGGCGGCCTTTTTGTCGCCGTGGTAGAGCGAAGTAATGCTTTGGGCGAGGATCAATTTTTGGTCCCGAGGGTTACCGAGTTCCGAAGTCACTCTTTTTATTTCTTCCAGAGGCGTGCGCGTGGCCAGCAAAAAATATTTTTCTATTAAGTTGTCGGGGATCGACATAACCTTGCCGAACATATTGTTGGGCTCGTCGGTAATGTTTATGACGTTTCCCCAGGAAGAAGACATTTTCCGGCCATCGGTGCCTTCCATAAGAGTCATGGTCATTATATCCTGCGACTTTTGACCATAGCTTGGTTGGATTGTCCTTCCAGCCAACAAATTAAATCGCTGGTCAGTGCCGCCCAATTCCACATCTGCCTTTACCGCAACTGAATCATAACCTTGCATTAACGGATAAAGCATTTCGCGAAAAGATACTCGTTTGCCGGCATTTAGCCTTCTGGCGACATTTTCCCTAGCCGACATCTCGTGCAATCCAAACAGATCCGCCATTTTGCCAAGTTCTATAAAGCCCAATTTTTTCAGCCACGTGGAATTGTAATGCATTTCGGCTTTTTTTGGATCTATTATTTTACCGGCCTGAGAGAAGTAAGATTTAATATTGGCTTTAATTTGTTGTTCGGTCATCATTGGCCTCTCGGCGTCTTTATCCGAAGTGTCACCAATCAAACCCGTAAAATCGCCAACTATAAAAACAACCTTATGCCCCAATTCCTGAAAAGCGCGCAGTTTCCACAAAACCACCGCTCGGCCAATGTGAATGTTGGGCGAAGTTGGATCTATTCCAAGCTTAATCCTCAATTTCTTTTTACTATTTAGGGCGGTTAATAAATGTTCTTTCTCTATTACCTCTTCCACGCCGCGGGTTAAAAGTTCGAGAATTTTTTCTTTGTTACTTAAAGGCATAATATACGTTTAATACACAAATAGTATATAACATAAGATGAATTTTTACCATTCCCCAAATCCTGCAAAACCTATATAATTACAGCATATGAAAGTCTACTCCTACCGGCTAAAAGAGCGGTCTGCTAATACTTCCAAGCCAAACAGGCCGCACTGGCCCAAATGGAATTTTAAGCTGCCTTTTAAATTCAAAAAACCCAGGAATTTTTGGACTCTAATTTTTAGGGCGTTCGCCGTAGGAGTTTTGTTTGTTGCGCTTCTGTTTTTATATTATGCAAAAGACTTGCCCGACCCAAACAAGCTTCTTCAAAGGGAAGTACCGGAGAGCACAAAAATTTTTGACCGGGAGGGCGGCCTGCTTTACGAAGTCCATGGAGAAGTTAAGCGTACTTTGGTGGGCCTGGACCAAATTCCGGATTATGCCCAAAAAGCCACGATTGCCATAGAGGATAAAGATTTTTACAAGCATCACGGAATTTCCGTCACCGGTATTTTACGCTCCATGTTAAGGTACGTAATTAATCGCGGTCCCAGCGGCGGGGGAGGTAGCACCTTAACACAGCAATTTGTAAAAAATGCAATTTTAACCAATAAAGACGGCATTTTTGGGCGAAAAATCCCTGAAGCAATTTTAAGCATAAGCATTGAAGCAAAGTTTTCCAAAGAAGAAATTTTAAAATTATATTTAAACGAAATTCCTTACGGCCGCAACGCATATGGCATAGAGGCGGCGGCGCAAAGCTACTTTAACAAATCAGCCAAGGATTTAACTTTGGCCGAAAGCGCTTACTTGGCCGCCCTGCCCCAGTCGCCCACACGCTATAACCCTTTTGGCGCCAGGCGCGACATTTTAGACAATAGAAAAAATACGGTGCTGACCGCCATGCGTGAGCAGGGCTATATTAACGAGGAACAGGAAAAGCAAGCAAAAGAAGAAGTGGTACAATTTATAAAACCGACCGCCGGAATTAAAGCTCCCCATTTCGTACTTATGGTCCAGGATTATTTGGCCGGCAAGTACGGAGAAAAAACCCTGGAAGAAGGCGGACTGAAAGTCTACACAACGCTGGACCCGCGCCTGCAATCCATTGCCGAAAATGCTGTAGCGGAAGGGGTAAAAAATAACGAAGCAAAATACAACGGCCACAATGCCGCCCTGGTAGCCATAGACCCAAAGAGCGGCCAAATTTTAGCCATGGTGGGAAGCAAAGACTATTTTGCCGACCCTCTGCCCGAAGGCTGCACACCCGGAAAAACCTGCACCTTTGAGCCTAACGTCAACGCCGCCATTTCCCAGCTGCAGCCCGGCTCCAGTTTCAAGCCGTATGTATACGTTACTGCCTTTGGGCCGGAATATAAATATTCGCCGGCCACAATGCTAATGGATGTCACCACCGTTTTTGGGACCTACAACGGGAAAAACTACGCACCTGGAAATTATGACGGCAAAGAAAGAGGGCCGGTGTCCATGCGCAGCGCGCTGGCCGGCAGCCTTAACATTCCCGCCGTTAAAACCCTTGACTTGGTCGGCGTGGATAAAGCGGTAGAAACCGCGCGGGCTTTAGGCATTACCAGCCCTTTGAATGATTGTGGCCTGTCCTTGGTGCTTGGAGGATGCGAGGTCCGGCTGCTTGACCACGTGGCAGCCTATTCCGTGCTGGCAAACGAAGGAGTGAGGAACGAAAAAACCCCCATTTTAAAAATCCTGGACAAAAACGGCGCAACGCTCGAAGAATATAAAGAAAATCCCAAAGAAGTGCTTAATTCGCAGGCGGCCTACCAGCTTATTAGCATTATGACCGACAACAACGCACGCGCTTATATCTTCGGCGCCAATTCGCCTTTGACTTTGTCAGATCACCCCGTAGCCGCCAAAACCGGTACAACCCAAAATTGGCATGATGGCTGGACTTTGGGCTTTACCCCCTCTTTGGCCGCAGGAGTCTGGGCGGGCAACAACAACGGTGAACTTCTAAAAAAAGGCGCGGACGGCGTTTTTGTAGCCGCACCGATTTGGCACAAATTTATGCAAGAAGCCCTTAAGGACACAACGGTAGAAAATTTTGAGCAGCCTGAGGGTATTACAAGAATGGCAGTCGACGCTATTTCCGGGAAACTGCCGACCGCCAACACTCCTTCAACCAAAGAAGAGGTGTTCGCCAATTATAATGTCCCCACCGAATACGACAATGTGCACGTGACCGCGGCTTTTGATTTGCTCACTGGCCTGCCGGCAGACAACAGCACGCCGCCCGAAAGGATTGTTTACAAATCTTTTACGGCGCTTCATAGCGAAAGGCCGGAAAATCCCAACTGGGAAAATCCCGTGGAAGACTGGGCCTTAAAAAATGGTTATAGCTACCCGCCCGAAGGAGCAATTTTATCTTTGCTTGGAGGCCAGGGGGAAATTGAGGTGACAATTTCGCAACCTGCGGACAATTCCCACATAAACCAAACACCCTTTGCATTGTCAGCCGAAGCTAAAAACTCTGACACCATAAGCAGGATGGATTTATTTATTGACGGTCAATTCTACCAAAGCCAAAATTCCAACCCTGCCAACTTTACCATAAATTCCTCTTTAAACAACGGCCAGCATACTTTGGCTGTAAAAGCCTTTGACGCGCAAAATAAAACCGGGAGCGCGAGCATTAATATAAACTTCGGCCCACTCGACAGCCTCACCCTTAAAGAGCCCGGGGGCGACAGCCTGGCGGTTTTCCCCTTAAGCCTTTCGGCGGAAAGCGGCAAAAAATACGATACCGTATCTTTTTATTATTCCGGCACTGAAGGCGAAAAATTAATAGGCAGCCCTGTGAACGGCCAAAACTCAAACGGCAGATACCTTTATACCTTTATTTGGAGCTCTCCGCCCGGTGAAAAAAGTTTTAGCGTGTATGCCAGGACAAACACCGGCATTGAAACGAAGAAGGTTAAAATTAGCGTCCCTTAAATTTTGGTTTTCTGCTATGGCTTATTTACTTGCCCTAACTTTGTTGCTGGTTCCCGCGTATGCCCTTAAATTTAGCATTGGCCCGCTGCCCACTAACTTTTTAATGTTGTGGGTCTTTTTTGTCTGGCTGGTTTTTGCCGTAAAAATTATTGCTAAAAAACAATCCCCTCAAATTTCGGCAGCCTTCCGGACTTTTGACCGCAAAATATTTATTTTAACAGGTTTATTCTTGCTGGCCGGCGCCATTTCACTTTTCTGGAAAGGATTCGCTTTACAAAAACTCGGCCAATTTGTTGTGCTGTTTTTACAACCCATTTCAATTTTTTTCATTTCACTCTTTGTTTGGCGGCAAAACCCTGAGTCTAAACGGCTGCTAATAACTACTGGCTACTTGCTACTTGCCTTGATGGGCATTTATTCGGTTATCCAATACTTTACCTTATGGGGCCTGCCCCCCGTCTACTGGGGGAATAGCCTTGAGCCGAAAAGGGCCTTAGGATTTTTTTCTCATCCGAATTTTTATTCGCTGTTTAGCGCGCCGCTCCTGGCTTTGCTTATGGCAGATTTGGGATTAAAGATTAAAGATTTTAGTAAAAACTGGCAATATGTAATTGCTTGGACAGCGGGCTCAGTTGGCCTGGGCCTGTCACTTTCTCGCGCGGGCTGGCTGGGGCTCGGTGCAGCCGGTTTGGTTTATTTATTTTTTGCGGCTGACAAAAAAATCCGGAAATTCGCTTCGATCATTGTTGTTATTATTGTTACTGTTATTGCAGCGGTACCCAACCTGCGCTGGCGGCTAATTACCCCCTTTAAAGGAGAGCGCTCTGCCACTTCCCGCACCATACTTTGGGAATCCGGGATAAAAGCCATAAAAACTTCACCTATCTTGGGCCTGGGCTTAAATGGCTACTCAAACAATTACCAAAAATTCCAAAGCGATACCACTTTGGACGCACATAATTTTCCCCATAATATATTTTTGAATTTTTGGTTAGAAACGGGAATTATAGGACTGATAAGCCTAATGGGACTTATGGGACTGCTAATTTACCGCGGCCTGATTTCTGCTCCCCTCCTTTCAAAGGAGGGGGTGGGGGAGGTTAATGTCATGACACTAGGGGTCGCCTTATTTTTAATAGCTCTTCTTTCCCAAGGCCTCCTCGATAACCCCTACTTTAAAAACGATTTAGCCCTGGTATTTTGGCTTGTGCTATCATTAGCTTATGGTTATCCCAACAAAAAAACTGAATAGCGGGTTTGAAATGCCCGCCTTTGGATTGGGCACGTGGCAAATGGGCGGGCGTGATGAAAAAAATCCGGAAAACGACGACCAAAGGGACATCGGGGCCATAAAGGCGGCAATTGACCTTGGCGTCACGCATTTGGACACAGCGGAAGTTTACGCGGAAGGACACGCCGAGGTCCTGCTCGGCGAGGCCGTAAAAACTTACGACCGCGCAAAATTGTTTATTGCCTCCAAAGTTTACGCCGGGCACATGTATCACGACGACCTAATAGAAGCCTGCAAAAACAGCTTAAAAAGGGTCGGGGTTGATTATTTTGACTTATATTATTTGCACCGCTACCCGGGCGACGAACTTTTGGAGGAATCTTTGGCCGCAATGGATGAATTGGCCGAGAAAGGATTTATTAAGCATTTGGCTATTAGCAACTTTACACTTGAACATACCGCGGCGGCGGTAAAATTATCCAAACGACCGATTGTTGCAACCCAAGTTCACTACAGCCTCAAATTCCGGGAGCCGGAAAAACAAGGCCTGATAAAATTTTGCCAGGAGAATGATATTATGGTTGTTGCTTGGCGGCCTTTGGGTTTTGGGCCTTTAAAACGGGGACAAGTCCGTGCAGACGAGATAAGCTTGGTAAAAGAGTTGGCAAAAAAGTACGGCAAAACTCCTTCCCAAATTGCCCTTAACTGGCTCGTTTGCCAAAAAAATATAGTTACCCTAACTAAAACCAGCCAGCTTGAACATTTGAAAGAAAATTTGGGCGCAGTGGGGTGGAAAATGGAAAAAGGGGATATAGAAAAATTGCGCGAAGAATTTCCCGACCAGCAGTCCATTTCCGACACTGTCCCACTCGGTTAAACTATTACAAAACAACGGGCATCCTCAAGCTTAATGGGGGATGCCCGTTGCAATTTTACTATTAACTTTAGCCTATCTTTTCAATCTAATAACCACTTTTCTGTGCGGGTCGTGCCCTATGCTCATACTCTCCACTTCGGGAAAAGTTTCTTGGATATACGCGTGGATGAACCGGCGCTCAAAACTGGGCATCTCCTCCAAAGCGGCCGCGCGGCCGGTTTTTTTTATATGGTCCACTGCGGCTTTGGCGGTTTCTTTTAAAAACCATTCCCGCTTCATTTTGTAATCATCAACATCCAAAGTAAACCAGAACGGCTCCTTTAATTTCCTTTCGACCATATGGCCGAGCAAAACCTGGAGACTGTGCAGCGTTGACCCTTGCCGGCCAATTAGCATATAAGAGTCAGGCCCGGCATCAATATTAAACACCAAACCTTTGGTTATGCTTTCCTCATAATTTATTTTAGCGCCATCAAAACCGGCTTGCCGCAAGATATCCGTGAGCAAATTTTGCACTATTTCTATTTTACCGTAATCTGTCATGGTTTCTAAAATTAAGAATTATGAATTAAGAGTTATGTAAAAGCAGGATTCCTAATTCTTGATTCCCGATTCCGCTGCTTTTTGCCTGTTAATCAAATACTGCTGCCCCACACCGAACAAAGTCGTGACAATCCAGTAGAGAGGCAAGCCCGCCGGAAGCTTCAAAGCAATAACTACACTAATCACGGGCAAAATATATGTGGTCTGTACAGACATAACTTTCGCCGCCGTGTCCTGGCTACCCGGATTCTTGGCAAGCATAAGGCGCGATTGCCAAAACTGCGCAAGCCCGGCAATTACACCCAGTATCCAGGATGGTTTTGAAAGATCCAAAAAATGAAGGAACACGGGACTGATTGTTTCCGGCTTAGCCACAAAAGAATAGAGCCCTTCAATATGATTATTGAGCGCTTTGCTGAAGACCTGGTATAGCGCAATAAGTATAGGTAGTTGTAAAAGCAAAGGCAGGCAGGAAGAAAAAGGATTAATCTTATGCTCTTTGTAAAGCTCCATCATGGCCCGCCCTTGTGCCTGCTGGTCATTCTTATACTTTTCGCGAATTTCGTTAATTTTTGGCTGGATGGCAGTCATGGCTGCCTGGCTTTTTAGGGATTTGTGGAAACTCGGCGCCAAAATCAAGCGAATTAGCAAAGTCACTAAAATTATTACCACTCCCACATCCGGGATGTAATTATAAAAAACCACCAAAAGATTTAAAAGGGGATAATAAACTATTGTATTATAAATTGTTCCAAGCATTGTTATATTATTTTAATTCCGGCACGGGGTCTGCGGCAGGCTCACTCCAGGGGTTGCACCTTAATACCCTTTTTAATGCCAACCATATGCCTTTAACAACCCCATGGGTTTTTAAAGACTCTTTTGCATACTCGCTGCAGGACGGATAATAGCGGCAGTAGCCATATGGATATTTGGCCTTAAACCATCCATGGTCAGGGGACAGCGTTTTCTGATAGAAGCTAATCAGTAAAATCAAAAATTTTTTCACAAGAGCAAGAGATAGTTAATCATTTTTGAATCCCGGCTGCACCCTAACTTTTGAAAAGATTTGGACCGCCAAGCCCAGAAATTTTTTTTCTTCCAATTTTTCCGCAGTTGGCCTAACGCTTATTATATAATCGCCGCAAGGGAAAGTTTTAAGGTGGCTTTTTAATTCTTCCCTAATAAGCCTTTTTAAGCGATTTCGCTTTGTTGCCTTTTTGGAAACTTTGGTGGAGACCACAACCGCAAACCTGGCTTCCCCCACACCGGCTTTTGGCAAAAACCTTAAGGATATGCCGGAGTTTAAAAAAGACCGACCTCGCGTAAAAACCCTTTTTATATCCAAGTCTTTAGCAAGTCGGTTTTTTTTACTTAACATATGGTCATGATAAATAAAGTCTTTCCGAAATTAAAGCAAAACACCCAAACCTAAACTATACCGAAAGTTTTTTTCGGCCCTTTTGCCTTCTTTTGGCAAGCACATTACGGCCTGTCCGGGTTTGCATCCGTTTAAAAAATCCGTGTCGCACCTTTCTGCGGCGAACTTTGGGCTGATATGTTCTTTTCATAATTTTGAGCAAAATAATGGTAAATACTTGTATAATTATAATGAAAAACAAATTACAAGTCAACCGTTTTGCCATTATCGCGCTTCGACACATATTATCCACATTTAATAAACACTCAATCAAACATTTGCTTTATTTGCAAGCTATTTTACCACTTTTGCATGTTGATAACTCCTCTGTTAGACTAGGGAGAGCGTAATATCTAGCAAGCTTATCTTTAGTGTTTATGAACAACCAGCAACTTTGGCAGGCCATACTCGGGAATTTGGAAGTGTCTTTAAGTAAGGCTAATTTTAATACCTGGTTTAAAAACACATCCATAGTGGAAAAAGGGTCGGATTTTATTTTACTTAGCGTGCCCAGCGCCTTTAATAGGGACTGGATAGCGGCTAAATACCATCAAGATATGCTAAAGGCGCTAAAGACCATAGCCCCAGAAGTACGCGAAATAAAATATCAAGTAGGCAGCGTTAAAGAAGTGTCCCAAAACGCTAATTTCGCCACTGTCAGCGCAAAAAAAGAACCAATTGGCCAAAACAAAATTTCTAACCAAAGTAATTCGGGGATGAACCCCAAATACACTTTTGATACTTTTATTGTTGGTAAAAATAATGAACTGGCCCATGCGGCGGCCATAGCTGTTTCCAAAACACCCGGAGGACAATATAACCCTTTGTTTATTTATGGCGGCGTAGGCTTGGGCAAAACCCACCTTATGCAAGCCGTGGGACACAAAATCGCCGAAAGCTCGGGCAAGGGCAAAATTTTGTACATCACCAGCGAAAAATTCACTAACGACTACATAGAATCACTGCGGGAAAAACGCATAGACGACTTTAAAAGAACTTACCGAAACGTAGACGCTCTGCTTGTTGACGATATTCAATTCTTAGCCGGCAAAGAGGGAACCCAGGAGGAATTTTTCCACACTTTTAACGAACTCAGGGATAAGGGCAAACAAATTATCATCACTTCCGACCGGCCTCCCAAAGAAATCCCGGCTGTAGAGCAGCGTTTAATTTCCCGTTTTGAATGGGGGATGGTTGCGGACATACAAGCCCCCGACCTGGAAACAAGAATGGCCATACTTCGCACCAAAATGGAAAAACGCGGAGCGCAGCTTTCGGAGGAAATCCTTTTTTATATTGCCGAAAATATACAAAGCAACGTCCGCGAGTTGGAGGGTGCCTTAAACCGCCTGGCTGTTTACCAGCAAATGGACAACAAAGGCTTGCTTATAGACCAGGCCAAAAACATTCTGGCCAGCCTTATCACCTCCAAAAAACGCCTGGTATCACCAAAAAAAATCGCTGAGGTGGTTGCGGAGTTTTACAATATCCGCATGGAGGACCTGATAAAGCAATCCAGAAAGAAAGAATTTGTTAAGCCCCGCCAAATTGCCATGTATTTAATAAGAAAAGAACTGGACAACTCCTTCCCTTCAATTGGGGATTTTTTCGGCGGGCGCGACCACACCACAGTCATGCACGCGGTGGACAAAGTTAACAACCTAATTTCTGAAAAACAGAATTTTAAACAAGAGGTGGATTTAATAATGAATAAACTGTTGATATAAAAACTTGCGGCATCTGTTTTATTTTCCCACCCTAACTTTCCCGGTTTTATCCCTCGCGCTATCAACAGAATAAACTGCGAAATACCAAACAAACCCTAAGGTTTAATGGCTATCAACATTTCCACAGGCCTTATTATTAATATTATATTTTTAAATTAAATTTATGAAACTAATATGCACCCAAGAGAATTTGAAAAACGGGCTGGCATCCGCTTCCAGAATAATCTCTTCAACTAACACCCTACCCATTCTTAATAACTTACTTTTAAAAACTGAAAACGGACAGTTGAAGATTTCTTCGACTAATCTTGAGCTTGCAGTTAACAGCCACATTAGGTGCAAGATTGAAAGCGAAGGGCAAACCACAGTTGTGGCAAAAATGCTAAACGAGCTGGTGAATAATCTACCCAATGAAAATCTAACCCTTACAGCCGAAGGTGGGGACCTTCTTATCCAGACTGAAAATCAGCAGTATAAAATCAAGACCTTGCCGGCGGAAGAATTTCCTTTTATTCCTGAGTTGGGGAGCAATGTTTTAACAAGTTTGGAAGGCGAGGATTTAAAAAACTCTTTAAACAAGGTTATTTTTGCAGCTTCCACCAATCAGACCCAGCCAGAAATTGCGGGGGTCTATATGGGACTGGGTGAAGGGGTTTTGAAGCTCGTGGCTACGGATCGTTACCGCCTTGCGGAAAAAACCTTGGTTTGCCAAGGGGTTGCGGAGGTTATATTGCCCCACCGTACAGCATTGGAGATGGTGAGAATCCTAGGGGGTGGGAATGAGAAAGTCGAGTTAGGTATTTTAGAAAATCAAGTGTTTGTAAAAGTAGGACAAACCCAGTTAATTAGCCGTTTGGTCGACGGGCAGTATCCTGATTATAAAAGCATAATCCCCGAATCTTTTAATACAATAATGGTGGCTGAGAGGGCTAAGTTGCAAAGTGCGGTAAAAACCAGCGCCTTATTCTCCCAAAATTCAAACAGCATAAAATTGGAGTTTTCTTCCGAAAAACAGAATATTGTAATTTCTTCCGAATCTCAGGATTTGGGGAGTGGTGTGGCGGAAGTTCCGGCTAAAGTGGATGGGGTAAGTGGTTCGTTGCTTTTGAATTATAAATATATGCTGGATTTTTTCTCCCAGGCTGAAGGCGAGAAGGTGGAGGTTAAGGTTGTGAATGATAGTTCCGCGGCGGTGTTTGCCGTAGAAGGGCAGAAAGATTATTTATATTTGGTAATGCCAATTAAAACTTAAGCTTACAACTATAAAAATAAGGCACATGACGCAGGTTTGTGAGTTTTAATCCCGACGGATGGCTAATAAAATTCCACAGGATTAAAATTGTAAGCGGCAAGCATAGAGGATGGTAATAATTCTGCCGCGACATCTGCAGTATCTGCGCATCAGCGAACACTATGAGAATAAAAAACGTTAAAATAAGAAATTTTAGGAATTATCCTGATTTAGATTTGGGGATCACCGACAATACGGTGGTGCTAACCGGGCCTAATGCCGTGGGTAAGACAAATCTTTTGGAGTCGGTGTATTTTGCATCCCTTTTTAAGTCCTTCAGGGACGATACGGAGTTTATTTTCCTTAAGGATTCCAACCGTTTGGAGTTAAGTATGGAAGTTGAAAAGCAGGGGGAAACCCATTCGTTGGAGGTGTTTTTGGAAAAGCGCGATAAGGTATATGCCAATTTTAAAATTGACGGCGTAAAGAAAAAGCGCGCGGATGCCCAGGGGTTTATTAGCGTGGTGGTGTTTGAGCCTTCGGATGTAGATATGTTCAACAAGAGTCCTGAGGTAAGAAGAAAGTATTTAAACATGGTGCTGTCGCAAAAAAATCCGGAATATTTGGAAAACATTACCAATTATAAAAAAATAATATACCAAAAGACCCGATTATTGCAGGATGCTAAGGGCAAAAACGTCCCACCCGAAGGGATAGAGGCGTGGAACGAGCAGCTGGTGGAGCTCGGGAGCGCCATAGTGGAAGAGAGAAAGAAATTTCTCAATCATTTAAACAATAATATCGCGGAGGTCTACACAACCATATCCGGCTTCCACCGGCCGGTAGAGGTGGCCTATAAAGGGCTAGAGGGCGAGAGTCTGCAGGATATTGCCCGGGATTTCCACGATCGCCTGGAGAAATACCGCCATAAGGAACACCTGCTTGCCACGTGCATGGTTGGCCCCCATAAAGACGATTTCTTTTTAAAAAGTGAGGGTTTGTTTCTGCCGCCCTTCTCCTCCAGAGGGGAATTAAGGAGCCAAATTTTGGCTTTAAAGATTTTGGAACTTGAGTATTTAAGCCAAGGTGAGGAAAAACCGATTTTGCTTTTGGATGATGTGCTTTCGGAGTTGGATGAAACGCGGAAGGACTTTTTGCTCAAGTATCTGCAGGGCCGTTTTCAGACCTTTATTACCACCACCCAAACTTTAGATATTCCAGCCCAGCATATAACGCTTTCGCCAGCGGAAGAAGCGGAGCCGGTGGAAATGGCGGAGGAGTAGGTGGTGTGGTTGTGAGGCTTGATAAAAATTATAAGAAATAAAAAATGGCAAAAAGCGAAAATATAAACAAGAAGGGGTTTATGCCGGTATCGCGGGCTTTTTACGGCCACCCCCGGGCAAAAATATTCAACCAGGCCCTGGCAAGGCACACCGTGCTAAATTCGTGGGAAAGAATAATAGCGGAGTTTTTTGAGGACGGCGAAAGCCAAACAAAGGCAGTGGATTTTAAGCAAGGCGTGCTATTGATCGCATGTTTGTCAAAAGAATTGGCGGCAAAAATAAGGCTTTTTGCCCAAAGGATAATTTACCTTATAAACCAAGCTCTGGGCCAAACCGTAGTTTATTCTTTACAAATAGATTATTAGGAAAGGGTAGTGACGATAAATGTCGTATTTTCTTTGTGAAAAAAATTTAGTGATCGGGAAAGAGTTTGTAGTGATGGGGGAAGAAGCCTTGCATTTGCTGGCTCGGCGTGTGCAAGAGGGGGAGGTATTTAATTTCCAGGGGCCCGATGGGAAAAGGTTTGCTTGCAAGGTGGTAATGCGCGAAAAAAAAACAATTACAATCAGCGTCCAAAATTCCCTCCCAGTGCCGCCGAATCCAAAAATTCCCATAACGCTTTTTGTATCCGTCGTGGGTGAACAGGCTCTTGATTTTATTTTGCAAAAATCTACCGAGCTGGGTGCGGAAAAGGTTGTGCTGTTTAATTCAGAGCGCACCGCAACCAAGTTATCGGCTGACAAATTTGGTAAAAAATCGGGCAGATGGAATAAGATTTTGTGGGAAGCCGCCAAGCAGTGTGACCGGGCTAGGCCCCCTGTTTTGGAATATTTGGAAAATTTGGATGAGGTGGTTCGTTCTTCATTAAGGGCGGATAAACTATTTATCCTTGATATTTCAGGGTGTGCCGTAAAAGATTTAATTTCCGGTCAATCGTTTAAATCCTTTAAATCCTGCTCAATCATTACGGGTCCCGAAGGCGGGCTGACTGAGGCTGAGCTTGATATATTATCCAAACTGCCCAAAGCTGAGATTGTTTCTTTAGGTCCTGTTATTCTCCGCGCTGAAACCGCGGCTTTGGCCGCTCTGGCCTTAGTAAGATTTGCGTAACGCAGGTATTAATCAAAACAAAAAAACCGCCTTTTTTTAGGACGGTTTTTCTTTAAATCTTTTTACCAGTTCGCTGGAGCTTTGTATTTTTCCCCCCTTGCCAACGTTGTAGATTATTTCAATCCCAAGTTTTTTACAAGTTTGAATGTCGTGGTAGAGTGAGGAGTTTGGGTTGGCGGCGTCTGTTTCGTTCCGGTCACCGCCGTTGGCAAAAATATTAGGCTTGGTTAGTTCCAGAGTTTCAGAAACCGACATGTCGCTGGGGTTTTGGGGGTGGTTGGTAATTACTACCTCATCAACTCCTTTTATTGCTTCCAAAATGGTTTTGCGTTCTTCCTGGTTCATAAAAACAAAACCCTTTTTGGCCATTAGCCAATTGTCATTATTTAAAATTACCACCAGCCTGTCGCCGAAAGCCTGGGCTTCTTGTATAAGGCGAATGTGGCCAATGTGGATTGGGTCGAAGCCTCCCGATATGGCAACGGTTTTCATAGAAAAAGAAAAATTAAATTATGGGTTAGGGCGGTGCCTGTTGGAAGGTATGCGCTCGTATAAATCAAGGATGGTTTTTTCAATCTCGCCGGGGTTGGGCACCTGGTCAAATTCAAAACGTTCCTTGGTGCCGGCGGTTTGGACATACACATTTCCAAAATTAAACAGCGTGCCAAAGACGCCGCTTACGTCGCTCGTGACGTCTTCTATATTCTGGATATGGAGTTCGGAAACCTCGTGGAAAAATAACCCCACTTGGTCTACGTCCACTATTCTGCGGTCCGTTATGACCTGGATGTTTAAATAGTAAAGCATCCAAATTATAAAAAGAGCGAGGGTTAAAAACAAGGTATAAACTTGGACAAAAAGCTCGGTAACTTGGCCCACCAGCCCCTCAAAAAGTCCGGGTAAATTGGCTTGGCCGTAGCGCCGGAATAAGACGAGGGCAGCGGCAAACATTAGCCAAATAATTAATTTTTTTAGCAGGACCACCCAGTGTTGCCTTACGACAATGTGGATTTTTTCGTCTTCCAGTTGGCTGGGAAAAAGTTTGTGCATCTTAACTAGTATCAACGCTTACTAATATAAGGATTAGTCGGTAAATTTATATAATATTTTGCAAAGCCGCGTAACTCCTGGTCAAAATAACCAAAAAGAACAAAGAAAAAAGCAGGCTGACAATTAGGCTCAAAAGTTGCTTTTCGCCGTAACGCATAAGCACATAGACCCCGAACGCCCCGAAAAAAGCCATAAGGCCCACTAGGATGTAATAGGCCCCTTGAACAATAAGATTGGCAATGGGAGAAAGGTTCATAAGTTTTATAAAAAGCTTTGTTGGCCGCCATTTGCTTCAGGCGGGGTTATGCCTAAGTGCCGATAGGCTTTTTCCGTGGCTTGGCGCCCTTTGGGGGTTCTAACCAGCATTCCAAGGCGCATTAGGAACGGCTCGTGGATGCTTTCGACAGTGTCTTCTTCCTCGCCGGTGGCTGCGGCCAAAGTGGAAAGGCCAACTGCTCTGCCTGCAAACTTTTCCACCAAGGCTTCCAAAATTCTCCTGTCGTTTTTATCCAGGCCCATTTCATCTATTTCCAAAAGTTCCAGACCTTTTTTGGCCACTTCCGCATTTATTGTATCATGGCTTTCTACCTGGGCAAAATCCCGCACGCGCTTTAAAAGCCGGTTGGCTATGCGCGGGGTAAAGCGGCTCCTTTTGGAAAGCTCTTGCGCGGCAGCGGCCTCGAGTTCCGTATTTAAAATTTTTGAGCTGCGGTTTAAGATTTTTTCAATTTCGCTTTCCTCGTAGTAGTCCAAGCGGTAAGTGGCGCCAAAGCGGTCTCGTAAGGGACTCGAAATTAGGCCTATGCGCGTGGTTGCGCCTATAAGGGTAAACTTAGGCAGGTCCATGCGGATGCTGTGCGCGCCGGGCCCTTTGCCGAGCACAATGTCCAAAACGCCGTCTTCCATGGCCGGATAGAGGACCTCTTCCACTAATTTGTTAAGTCTGTGTATTTCGTCTATGAACAAAACGTCGCCGGCCTCAAGGTTGCTTAGAATTGAAGCTAGGTCGCCCGCCCTTTCAATGGCCGGGCCCGAAGTGACTTTTATGCCCGTGGCCATTTCTTTGGCCACAATGTGCGCTAGTGTGGTTTTGCCGAGTCCGGGAGGCCCATAAAACAGCAAATGCTCCAAAGTCTCGCCGCGTTTCTGGGCGGCTTTTAAAACGATACCCAAACTTTTTTTTACAGATTCCTGGCCCACGTATTCCTTAAGCGCCTGCGGTCGCAAAGTTTGCTCTATGACCACTTCTTCATCTAAGGCCAAGGGAGCTAATGGATCGGTGGGATTGGTTTTTTTGGACTCAATCACAAATAAAAGCAGTTAATGGTTTTTTAGTTATGAGGGGCGGAGGAACTTGGGGTGCCGGTGGCGCTTACGAACTGTTCTTGTTTATGGAAGAGTTCGGGCGGCAAATAGGTGGATTTAAATGTTGAGGTGCTGGTGGCGCCGTCTTTTTCCACAATTCGGGTCCAAGTCGCTTTTAGCGAGCCGTCGGGCTTGCGGTCGAACTGAACTGGTTTTTCCAGTGTAACCTTTCTTTGGTCTTTGGTACCGTAAAATTCAAAAATCAAAGTATAATCGTTTTCAATATGAGGCCAAACAAGTATATGGGCCGGCGTATCATTAACAAATTTCAAATCGACTACGCCGGGATAAATGGTTGCGTCCGTCCCTTGAGGCGCGTAATATTGTACGGCGTAAGCGTGGTTTTTGCGCTGGGTAATAGGCAGTCCGGCGGCCATAGCAGCCCGAAAGGTAGTGGAAGAAACCTGGCATAGGCCTCCGCCTAATTCGGGTACGGTGCCGGAAGCCTTAATAACCAGTTCGGGTAGGAAGCCATAACCTTCTTCCACAGGCCCCAAATATTTGTTAAAGCTAAATTCTTCCCCGGGTTTGATAATTATGCCCGTCATTTTTTCCACTCCCACTTTTATATTATGAATTCGGTTTTTAGGGCTGCCCTTAAAGCTCGATTCCCCTTTGGCAATGAGTTCGTTTATACCCAGGGTGTTCAAAGAAGAAAGCAGGGAAGTGGGGGCTTGTTTGTCGGCAATAAGCGGTGCGGACGTTTGGTTGGTTTGCAGGGATTCAAGGACCTGGAAAGTGGAGTCGTAAAGGTTTAAGCTTGCTCCTTCCCGCGGAGCGGAAAATTTAACCGCGCGCCCGTCTTGGATTTGGAGCGTTGGCTCTTCCACAAGCTGGTTGGTTTGAGCCGAGAGGGTTTTGAGGTAGCGATAGATTTTTTCCAGGTTATAGTTATAAGTTAGGAAATTTTTATTTTTTTCTGAATTTTGTTTAGTTCCGGCGTAATTTAAAAGCAGGTCTTGAGAGGTGGTTGATTTTTGCAGAATGTTTTTTTGCGGAAAGCTAAACTTTTCCGAAAAAGAGGAGAGGGTAGCCGGGTCAACGGGGTAGGTTTGGCCTTCCAAAGTTAAATCAAAAGCCCGCGCCGGTCCAATGGGAAAAAACATTGGGCCCAAGGCCAAAAACAAAGTAAATAAAACGGTTTGGAATTTAAAGGTTTTATTCATGGTTAAATTTAAGTTTCCAAGTTTTGGGTGGTAGGTGTTTTTTAATTTTGTCCGCCCACTCTATTACCGTAACCGTGTCCGGCCTTTGCCACATTTCGGTAAGGCCGAGGGCCTTGGCTTCTTTAAAGTTTTTTATGCGGTATAAGTCGAGGTGAAGAAGGATAATATTTTTTTTATTTTTTGGTAATTTTGCCGGAAAAGCATTCATTAAGACAAAGGTGGGGCTGGTAACCCGGGCTTTTATTCCCAGGTGCCGGGCCAAATATTGGGTGAAAGTTGTCTTACCGGCGCCCAAGTTTCCAAAAAGGGCCAGAATTTCGCCGCCTTTAAGGGTTTTAGAAATTTCCGCGGCGGTCTGGGGGATGGAATTTAAGGTGAGATTATAGGTGGGACGCAAGGCAGCTTAAAAAGTTTTAATAGTCTGTTTATATGTGGCTATTATATTTTACATTGGATTGCCTTTCAAACACAAACGGACCTTCAAGGGGCAAAATTAATATAAGAACTGGCTTTGAAATAATAGAGATGTCAGGCAAATGTCGGCAGAATAATATCAACAAATCTGACTATTTCCATAGGTTTGCTGACTTTTTTGTTAATTAACAATTGACCCGAGGTAAGAAAATAGGTATACTATAAAATCGTTTATGAAATTTAAACATGCGGTTCAACAGTTTTTTGAGCAGCTAGGCAAGGCAAAAAGGGTGCTAATAGCTCCCGCCTGGCCAACTACACTCGACATTGCCGGCGCTACCAGCGCCATGGCTTTGTTTTTGAGCAAGCTGGAAAAAGACGTAGAAATTTTGGCGATTGAAGACTACGAGCAAAAATATAAATTTTTACCCGAGACCGGAAAGATTAAAACAGCTTTGAGTGGGGAAGACGCCCTGGTTTTGGTAGTAGATACCACCAAAAAAACACTGGGGGAAATAAGCTACGCCCAGGAAGCCGGCAAGACAAAAGTTTTTTTAAAGGGCAAGGATGTTCCTTTTTTGCCTGGCGATGTATCGTTTGAGGCTGAAAAAACCCCGTATGACCTGGTAATAATTTTGGGCGCGCAGGATTTGGAGGGTTTGGGCCCCAGCTTTGAAAACAACACGGAAGTATTTTATAACACGCCTAAGGTGAACATTGACGTCCATCCTGGCAATAAAAATTTCGGCGCTATAAACCTGGTTAATATTAATGCGCTTTCGCTTTCAGAAACTTTGACCGATGTGATTCAGGCTTTCAAGGCCGACTTAATAAATGAGGATATCGCCACCTGTTTGCTTTCGGGTATAATTGCGCGCACGCATAGTTTCCAGCATCCCAAAGTAACGCCCCAGTCATTTTTAAAGGCGAGCGAATTGGTATCGCGCGGTGCCAGGCAGCAGCATATTGTCCGGGCTTTGTTTAAAACCAAGCCGTTGCCTTTGCTCAAGCTGTGGGGCCGCGCTCTGGCGAGGCTTAAAGACGTGGGCAATTCGGTTATTTCGGTTTTAAGCCGTCAGGACTTTGAAAAGGCCAACGCCGGAGAGGACTTGTTGCCGTTGGTTTTCAAAGATTTAATTGAGAACATGCCTCAAAGAGATGCGGTGGCATTGTTGGCAGAAAGTCCTAATAGGCTAATTTTGTTTGTCGCAGTGAAGGCCGGGGCGCAGGCTGAAGTATTTGCCGAAAAATTTGGAACCGCCGAAGACGCGGGGATTTTTGCCGGGGGCAATTACGAAATATTTAAATTTTCCCCCCAAAGTGCAAGCTTGGAAGAGAGCCAAAGCAAGCTTGCGGAAACCTTAGCAACCTTGGCGCAGTAGTTTCTTTATTTACCCAAAAAAATGTTATAATAATAGGGTAGGGACATCTTTTGAAACCAAAAGAGATTTTAAAAAGCTATAAAACCAAACTCCAATGACACAAGCGCATTTTTTACAGGGCACGCCGCAGGATTTAAAACGGGCCCTGGAAGATGTTAACCGAAAAATGCAGGAAGATGAAACCCGGGCCAAGGCCATGGCCTCGGGGCTCCAGTATATAAATTTGCACAATTTTCCCATTGATTTTAATGTGCTGGGAGTTTTTTCGGAAAATGAAGCCAAAGAGTCCCAGGCAGTCCCGTTTTTTAAAGATGAAAAAGATTTGAAAATTGGCGCTGTTGACCCTAAAAACTCTCTCCTGCAGCAGAAAATAAAGGAGCTGTCGGGCAAAAATAAAGTTTCCATTTATTTAATCTCACCCCAAAGCCTTGTCGGTACAATCCGTTTTTACAGCAAAGTGCTAAAACCCAAAATTGCTCAAGACGAAGTGGTGCGCGTAGAAGTAAAACGGAATTTTATTCAGGAGCTAAAAAATTTAAGCAGTGAATCGGCCCAAAAACATAAGACCGCTTCCGAATTGCTGGAGTCAATTTTTGGGGCGGCCATGGACTACGGGGCTTCTGACATCCATCTGGAGCCCGAAGAGCATTTTTTAAAACTTCGCCTCAGGGTGGACGGCGTGCTCCAGGATGTTTTGCATTTGGGAAGTGATTTTAAAAAAGGATTAATTTCACGGCTCAAAATTTTATCCAAACTCAAGCTCAATATTACAGAAACCCCCCAAGACGGCCGTTTGACTTTTTATTTTTTAAAGCAGGCTATGGATGTGCGTGTCTCCATTTTGCCGTCTGCTTATGGCGAAGAGGTGGTTATGCGCCTTTTGGGCGCCGGAGCGGTAAGTTTAAAAATCCAGGCTTTGGGTTTTAGGCCAAAAGAGCAGGAGCTTTTGCTGGCGGTTTTAAACAAGCCCAACGGCATGACAATAACCACGGGTCCTACCGGTAGCGGCAAAACCACAACTCTTTATGCGTGCCTGAATGAGCTAAATGAGCCCGGGGTAAAAATTATTACGCTTGAGGACCCGGTGGAATACAGGCTTGAAGGCATAGTCCAGACCCCCATTGACCACACTCACGATTTTGATTTTGCCAAAGGTTTAAGGTCTATTTTAAGACAGGATCCTGATATAGTCATGGTGGGGGAAATCCGCGACCGCGAAACTGCAGAGACCGCAATGCAGGCTGCCCTCACCGGGCACTTAGTCCTTTCTACCCTACACACCAACGATGCTTCCGGCGCTATTCCCCGGCTAATTAATATGGGCATTAAGCCTTTTGTGGCGGCCCCCGCCCTTTCGCTTATAATTGCCCAGCGCTTGGTTAGGAAGCTTTGTCCGGCATGCAAAAAACCGGCCCAGCTTTCCCCGCAAACAATGGAAAAAGTAAGCTATATTTTAAAGCAAATCCCTTCCAAGGCGGGGGTAAAACTGCCTTCGGTTTTGCAGTTTTATCATGCCGCCGGCTGCGCGGAATGTAATAATTTAGGCTACAAAGGCAGAGTTGGAGTGTATGAACTTTTGGCAGTTACGGAGCCAATTAAAGATTTGATATTTAAGCAAAGCAGTATGAGCGATTTTAAACGCGCAGCGGTCGAACAGGGGATGGTCACCATGGTCCAAGACGGACTTTTAAAAGCGTTGGAGGGGATAACGGACGTAGAAGAAGTATTCCGTGTTGCTGGCGAATAGAAGTCAAATAAATAAGCGCAATTTAACTTGCATTTTTTTTCGATATATGCTATAATATATTATAGATTAAGTCTTTCTTCATGCGCCAAAATTAGCGCCGGGAGTTGAAACAAAAATAAAAATCAAATAAATGTATATTATTGCCTATATGCGCAAGTTAGCGCGCTTAACGGCTGTAACGCAAGTCCAGCTCAAAGCCAGGGCGCATTCTATTTTATATTACAAAATTAGCACCGCTATGTTTTTGGCAGTTGTCATGTTGGGCGCGTTATCAGCCGGCGCTATGGCTGTGGCCGCGCGCACGGAAATTGCGGCCATAAATTTCCATAATCAATTCCTTCCGCCGGAAAACCGCTTGGTTTTGACTTCAGCCGGGAAGGTTTTGGGCACGAATTCTACGACTGTTTCGAATACCGATCCGGCCATCTTTTCAACCTCAACTCCTGCCGCCCTCTCCTGCCCCCCGGCTTCCACCAACGCTTTTACCGCCTGTTATTACCAAGGCGCAAACTTTGAAACCCTTAAAGCGGCCGCCACTGTTTCCTCCGTTAACTTTGACTGGGGCTCAGGCAGTCCCCATTCCCTAGTTCCCGACAACTACTTTTCTGCCAGATACGAAGGCAATTTTAGCTTTGAAGCGGGGGAATATACTTTCATTTCCACGTCGGATGACGGAATACGAGTCTATGTTGATGGGTCATTAGTTATTGACGACTGGACAGATCATGCGCCTGTTGTTAATACCGTTACTAAAATTTTTCCCTCTGCCGGCAGCCACACCGTCAAGGTGGAATACTATGAGCGGGGCGGACAGGCAGTGGCTAAGGTAGGGTGGAAGAAAGCAGAGGAAAAAAATCCGCAGGTCGTCCCTGCCCTCTCCTGCCCCCCGGCTTCCACCAACGCTTTTACCGCCTGTTATTACCAAGGCGCAAACTTTGAAACCCTTAAAGCGGCCGCCACTGTTTCCTCCGTTAACTTTGACTGGGGCTCAGGCAGTCCCCATTCCCTAGTTCCCGACAACTACTTTTCTGCCAGATACGAAGGCAATTTTAGCTTTGAAGCGGGGGAATATACTTTCATTTCCACGTCGGATGACGGAATACGAGTCTATGTTGATGGGTCATTAGTTATTGACGACTGGACAGATCATGCGCCTGTTGTTAATACCGTTACTAAAATTTTTCCCTCTGCCGGCAGCCACACCGTCAAGGTGGAATACTATGAGCGGGGCGGACAGGCAGTGGCTAAGGTAGGGTGGGAGAAAAAAATCGCATCAACTGATTTGGCTATTGTTACCACAGCTGTGCCCGACGGAGAAATTGGAAAGCCTTATAGTTTTAAATTCACAGCCACTGGGGGCGCTGCTCCTTATAAGTGGGAGCGCATTTATAATTTAGGTAGGGATTTAGCTAGTTATCCTTGCTGTATTTTTATCCTGCAAGAGGATGGAACGTATTCAAGTGGTAACAATGGATTATCAAATGCAGGCAATTTTGAAATCGGGGTTAAGGTGGTGGATGCAGCCGGAAAAAGTGTCGAAAAAGTTTTTTCATTTTTTGTTAAAAATTATGCCATGGCGATTAGGGCTAATGAATCGCTTTATGGCATGGCAGGCGAAAATATAATAATAAAATTTAATATTACCCCCGAAATCGAAGGCACTGATTACTCCAACCCGTTTATTGGTTACGCCGTTTCTTCCGGCGGCCAGCTTCCTCCCGGTTTAACCTTAATTCGGAGCGGAGGGGCAAATGAACCTGTCGGGGCCGTTTTAAAGGGGATGCCTTCCGCAGCGGGCACTTATAATTTCCAGCTGACGTTTAGTAGTCCGTCGGGAAGTAAAAGTCAGGATTTTATCTTTACGGTTATTCCAAAAAGCACCCTTCTCAAAAGCGAATTTTTAAGATATGAGCCCCTTGCCCAGGATATTGCCGCGGGCGTCAGGACAGATTTTAAAATTGAGGGCCCGGATTCGAGCGGCGGAGCATTAACCTTAAATACGAGATCTTTTTCTTATCGGCTTATTTCTGCTTTCAGGCAGCTGGGTTATTCCAATTATAGGGTTGGGGGAGGCTCGCAGGTCGATTTTATTTTACGCAAATTCCAGAGGGTGAATAATTTGCCGGAAAATGTAGTTGTCACCAAAGACACCATACTTGCCCTGGATGACAAGTTGTTTAGGAGCGAACAGGTGGATAAGCAAAAAGCCGCAGATTTTCCGCTATATGACAAAATAATGGACCAACCCGCCAATGAGCCAAAAAAAGAGCATTTGGCTAGAATTGCGGCAGAACTTTTCCGTGCTTTGCCTCCTAGTCTCGTTGTGTGGAGCGAGAAAAATTTTAAGGAGTTTGCTTTGAGACAATTACAGGGCAGTATTGGGCCTCGGGCCATAAATATTGGCAGCGCTTATTATTATAAATTTTGTCCGGCGATTTATTACGGGGAGTTGGGGGATAGCTGTGAATATGTGGGTGACAGGATTCTAGGTGATACGCCGTTGGCGGAAACCGCGACCCTCCATACTATGCTGCATGAATATATGCATTATTTGGACGGCAATCTTTTTACGCGGGAGGGAGGAACGTCGATGGCCGTGGTTGATTCCATAAATTTTTACAGCATTAGCTATGATACATCAAGCGGCAATAAAGCTGATAATGGCTGGACCAATTATTTATTAAGACGGCCTAAGCCAGTGGCGGAGGGGACAGAATTTGTTTCCAGTTATGCACTGGGCTGGGAAGATGGACAACAGCGCCTGACGCCTTATGAAGATTTTGCGGAGAGTGCGACTTTATATGTAATGGGAGGGAAAATTTTTAGAGAACTTGGAAAAACCAATGTTTATTTGCAGCAAAAATATGATTGGCTGAAAGCCAATATGTTCGGCGGCCGTGAGTATGACACCGGCAATCCAACGGTATTATCGGTCTTGAGGACCAGCCCTTTAGGCAACAATGGAAATTTGGTTTTTAACGTTACTGACTATTCTTCCGTGGACAATAATTTTGTTCATAGTTATTCCTATCCTTATACAGAACCTGGCGACCCCACTCCTGCCGCCCTCTCCTGCCCCCCGGCTTCCACCAACGCTTTTACCGCCTGTTATTACCAAG
>CAZDEP010000012.1:0-16574 GCA_964504715.1 uncultured Candidatus Saccharibacteria bacterium
TTTAAGTCCAAAAGCCCTAAAGAAATTTGCTTAATAAAGCTTGACCCGTTTTGGCCGCTTAAAGCAGGGATCCGTTTAAATACCTGGATGCTAGAGGTAAGGTCGGGCAATTCACCGCCTTTATAGGTGTAAGCATAAGCCGGGTAAGGCATAATTTTTGCCGTTTCGGTGCCGGCCGCAAAATCGGACTGGTTGCCGGTTGAATTGTTTTCAGGCGCAGCCACTGCCAAAGGCGCGCCACCTCCGCCGCCCATCCCTCTGCCGGACAGGCTTTGGGCAGTTTGGGAATTTAAATTGCCAAAAGCGTTTGGGCTTAATTGGTTTACGGAAAAATCTGCAGCCAAGAGGCGAACGTAGTCGGAAGGTGTTTGAGTTTTGGTTTTCCCGTAATAAGTACCTCCCACAATAAGAGCCATAATTAGGCCGCCGCCCAAAACCAAATTAAGTAATTTGGCGAAATTCACTGCTTGTGATTTAGGGGCGTTCATTAAACTGGCCTGCGCCGCAAGCTGTTTTTTTAGCCTTTCTGCAAAGGCGCGGTCAACCTTTATGTCCGGTTTGGCCTCAAGCAGGCGGGCAATAATTCCCCTTAGGCGCGCTTCGTGTTTTTTAAATTCCGGGTCGAGCGCGTATAAATCTTTTAAAATTTGTTCAATTAAATTTTCCATAAAATTCGTAAAATATTATTAAGTATAAAAGTGCGGGCACCAGGTCCCGATTGAGCTTAGCCATAAGGCGGGAAAAAGCCATTTTCGAAGCCGATTCCGTAATGTTTAAAATGGCGGCAATTTCCTTGTGGGAAAGCCCGTCCCATACGCGCATAATAAGGATGTTGCGCTGCTCGGGGGCAAGCCCTTGCATATATTTTTTAACTTCCTCAAGCTTTAACGCCGTGTCCGTGTCCTTTTCCAAAGAAACCGGCGCGCTTATATCAAAAGCGTCTTCCAAATTTTGGGTTTCCTTGCGGCTGCGGTAGTGGTCAATAATGCCGTTTTTTGCAATTTGGTACAGCCAGGCGTTGAAACTGCCTTTTTGCGGGTTGAACTGTTGGATTTTTTCCAGGGCTTTGGTAAACACCAGGCTGGTTATATCTTCCGCGGTTTCCTTGTGGTGGGTGCGGAAATAAATGAAGCGATAAATCTTTTCGTGGTAAGCATCAAAGATTTCGCCGAATTTATTTAAGTTGCCTTTTTGGCACTCTGCCACTAACGCTTCAATATCTTGCATAGGTAGAATCGGGCAATAATTTATAAGTTGGGAAGGGGTTAAATAAGGCCGGCCTTAAAAAAATGGGTTCCATTCCTCAAATGATGGAACCAGAAGCTTGAGGACTTCATAATATATTACGCAAATAAACTTTAAAGGTAACGGCTGAAAAATCAAGCTTGGGTCGGTTGGGGGGGTTGCAGGCGCGCGTTTTGCAAGGAAAGGGCGGTAATTGAACCTAAAAGTAAAAGCCCGCCGCCAATTTGGGCAAGAGTCAGCTCGGAATTGGGAATAAAGATCCAGTTAACCACCACAGCGGAAAGGGGGAAGCCCAATTCGCACAAAGTGGCAATGCTCGCGGGCGTGTTTTTAAGCCCTTTATAATAGATAAAGAGCGAAAGCAGTCCGGCCAATACCGCGATTATTACCACAAAAATCCAATCTTTTTGGGAGGCAAGGGAAATGTCGGCCAACTGCCCGGAATAGATTTGCATGAGCAGCAAAAAGACCAAAGCGGTTAGGAAGCGTGAGGCGGTGGTGGCCTGGAACGAAAGCTTGTTAAGCAGCATCCGGCCAAAAACCGTGGAACCGCCCCACAAAAAAGCCGCACCCAGAGCCAAAATTACGCCTTTGAAATTCGGATTAAAAATTTCCCCGGGGAACATTTGCGGCTTGAGTGAGGGGAAACTGATTAGGTATGCGCCCACAATGGCAAGGGCGGCCCAGGCCCAAAATTTGCGCGAAATTTTTTCTTTCATTATTACCACCGCCAGCAATATGGCTACTAGCGGTTGGATTTTTTGGAGGAGGATGGCCACGCTGGGGTTGACGTAGTGGAAGCTTTGGGTAAACATCACAGTGGCCAAGGCGCTGCCCCCGAACCCCACAAAGATTAAAGCCAGCCAGTCTTTGCCGCTTAAATTTTTTAATTCTTTTAAGTAGCGGCCCAAAAAAAATAAAACCAGCACGGCTATTACCAAATGCTCCATAAGCACTATGACAGTGGAAGGGAGTTCGCCGGTGAGGTATTTCCTAAACGGTGCGTCAAGCGACCACATTATTGCGGCAATTGTGACTAGCCAGGGGCCGAAAAGTTTAGGGTTCATATAGGCGGGTTATTATGAGGACTTTAGGGGTTATATTTAAAAAGTCCTTATGCTATTATAACATAGGGGAAGTTTGAAAGGGACCAATATGACACACATTCAATTAAACGAGGAAGAGTTAAAGAAAAAGTTAACACCCGAGCAATACCATATTTTACGCGAAAAGGGGACGGAGGCCCCGGGCTCAAGCCCGCTTCTTCATGAAAAGCGCAAGGGCATGTTTGCCTGCGCGGTTTGCGGGAACCGATTATTTTCGTCCGATGCAAAATTTGAAAGCGGTACCGGCTGGCCGTCTTTTGACCAGGCTATTCCGGGCGCCGTGGAATATCGTAATGATGAATCCTATGGAATGGAACGTCAGGAAGTTGTGTGTGCCAAGTGTGGCTCACATTTAGGCCACGTGTTTGACGATGGGCCGGCCACGACAGGCAAAAGGTTTTGCATAAACGGGGCGTGTCTGATTATGAATAAGAATATCAGCAAGTAGCAGGTAGTATGTAGCAAGGAATAAAAAAACGTCCCGCCGTCGGCGGGGCGTTTTTTTAAATTACATTCCAGCAAGTTTGCTGGCCAAACCAATATAATTTTCCGGAGTCAGTTTTTTTAGTTCCTTTTTTACCGTGTCTGAAATATCCAAATTATCAATAAATTGGTGCAAATCATCCAAAGTAATTTTTTTGCCGCGGGTGAGTTCTTTTAATTTTTCGTAAGGCATCTTTTCGCCTTCGCGCCTTAAAATTGTCTGAATTGCTTCCGCCAAAACTTCGGGGTGGTTATTTAAGTCTGTTTTGACCTTGGTTTCGTTAATATTGATTCTTGACAGGCCATCGAGTAAATAATTGTAAGCTATCAGGCAGTGGGCGAGGGCTGTGCCGAAATTTCTTTGTACCGTCGAATCCGACAAATCCCTTTGCAGCCGGGAAATTGGCAATTTTGCGGCAAAGTGGTTAAACAGCGCGTTGGCCAAGCCTAAGTTGCCCTCGCTGTTTTCGAATTTTATAGGATTGATTTTGTGCGGCATGGTGGAAGATCCGACTTCGCCGGGAACGTTTTTTTGTACTATCCATTCATCGCTAATATAGCGCCAAATGTCCTGGTTAAAACCGATTAAAATGGCATTTATGCGGCGCAGGCAATCAAAAATTTCCACATAAGAATCGTGCGGTTCGATTTGGGTGGTGAATAAATTAGTGTTTAGTGCCAAGTGTTTAGTGCCAAGTGAAGAATTCAAGCCCCGGATAAATTTTTGGCTGAATTTAATCCAGTTGGCTTTGGGAAAGGCCGCAAAATGGGCGTTGTAGTTGCCCGTGGCGCCGTTGAGCTTGGCATTCAATCTTATAATCTTGAGATTGTTGGATTGACGTTTAAGACGTTCGGCATAAACTTTAAATTCTTTGCCGAAAGTCGTGGGTGAGGCGGGCTGGCCGTGGGTGCGGGCAAGGAGGCCCAGGTTTTTGTATTTGGCTGCTAAATGGTCTAAAGCTAAAATAATTTGCTCCAGCTTAGGGATAATCACTTTGCTTAAAGAACCCCGCAGCATTAAAGCGTAAGACAAGTTGTTGGTGTCTTCCGAAGTCAGGCCAAAATGTATCCATTCCAAAATGTCTTTAAGCGGGGTGTTTGAAAGTTTGTCCTTAATATAATATTCTACAGATTTTACATCGTGGCTGGTCGCCTTGATGTCTTTATGGCCTTTTGTTTCAATATCGGAAATTATTTTTGCGTCTTTGTCCGAAAGATCGTAGAGGGAGCGGATAAGTTTTTTTTCTTTTTGCGATAATTTTCTAAGTCCGTGTCCATTTTTACGTTTCTTTAATTCTGCGCGTATTTCGGGGAATTCCGAAAGGGCGATAAAATATTCGCCTTCCACAACAATACGGTGGCGCATTAAAGCCGCTTCGCTAAAGTAAGGTACTAGCGGGTGGGTGTGTTTGGCGTATCGGCCGTCAATGGGGGAAATGGATTGCAGCATTTAAAGATTAAAAGATTTAATGATTTAAAGATTTAAAGATTTAAAGATTGTAGGCGGCCAGGTTTTTTCCAATCCTCTCCAAAATCGGCGTGTTTAAATCCGTTTCGAACTTTTTACCTGTCATCTGTTCGTAAATTTGAATGTAGCGAAAAGAAAGTTCGGCGACCATGTCGGCGGGAGCTTCGGGGAGTTTTTCGTCTTTGTAAGGGTCCGAATGTTCCTTAAACCACAGCCGCAGGAATTCCTTGTCAAAATTTTGCGGTTCCTCTCCGGCGTCAATTCGGGCTTGGTAAGATTCTGCCTGCCAGTAGCGGGACGAGTCGGGAGTGTGGATTTCGTCAATTAACATCAGTTTCCCGTTATCAGCTAACCCAAACTCATATTTAGTATCTACCAAAATTAGGCCGTGTTCAAGAGCCAACTCTTGCCCACGCTTAAACAGCTTTACTGCCGTTTCCGACAGTTCTTTCCACAACTCTGCCGGCACGATTTTTTGTTCAATAATATCTTTCGTATTAAGCGGCCTGTCGTGGTCGTCGGCTTTGGTGGTTGGGGTTAAAACCGGCTGTTCCAATTTTTGGTTTTTTTTCATGCCGTCCGGCAAAACAAAATCTCCAAAGTCCCTCTGTCCGCCGTTGTACAAAGTCCAAAGCGAAGTCCCGGTTACGCCCGTTATGTAGCCTCGGACAACCATTTCTATGGGAATAACGGAACATTTTTTTACCACCACCACATTTGGGTCCGGCATATCCAAAATATGGTTTTGGATAATGTCTTTGGTCTTTTCAAACCACCAATGGCTGATCTGCGTTAAAATTTGGCCTTTGAAAGGAATGTGGGCAATAATCCTGTCGAAGGAGGAATGGCGGTCGGTGGACACCAGAATAATTTTATCGTTCTGTATATATACATCCCTAACTTTGCCTTGTTTTTTTTGGCCGAGGTTTTTGAAATCCGTTGTCTTAATCACGCGGGTTATATTTTTCTCGATTGTTTGTTTATCCACCCCGTTAGAAGTTCCCATAAATTTTAAAATTTTATTATTTTTTTTACTTATTATAAAAATTAATATTTTTTAATTGGACTCAGAGCTTCAAACGGGGTCCATAAGTCGATTTAAAATTTATGATTTATGAATTCCAATTTAATTGACCGTCAAAAGCAACTTGCTTTGCGCCAGTTTTAATTGTCCCGATTTCGTAAGTATCAATTGCGAATTTTTTTAGGTGTTCCGCCGCTTCTGAGGCGAAATCTTTTCTGACTACGGCCGCAATGCCGACCCCCATATTAAATGTCCTGAGCATATCGGCGTCTAGCAAATTTCCGAATTTTTTTAGGGTTTTAAAAATAGGAAGAATTTTTATTTTATTTAAATCTATGACCGCATTTAATTCTTCCGGCAGTATGCGATTGAGGTTTTCTTTAATCCCGCCGCCGGTAATATGGGCAAGGCCAACAAGTCCTTTTTTTAGGAATAAACCTTTTAAGCCGTTATAGTAACAGCGGTGGGGGGTTAAAATTGTTTCTAAAAAAGTCTTTTCACCGATGGTTTCCTTAAGAATTTCAGGTTGTTGATCTATAAGCTTTCGCACTAAAGATATTCCATTGGTGTGCACCCCGCTTGATGCTAATGCCAATACGATATCGCCCTCTTTTATTTTAGACCCGTCAATAATATTTTCTTTGTCGACAACACCCACAATGCTGGCGGTTAAAATATAGGTCCCGGCTTCCACGACACCGGGTTGTTCAGAAGTTTCCCCACCGGTTAACACGCAGCCGTTTTCCCGGCAGGCTTGTGAAATATTGGAAACAATTTTTAAAATTATTTCCTTTTCCAGTTTACCGCAAACAATACAGTCTTGGATTGAGAGCGGGTTTGCCCCCATGACTATGGCGTCGTTGATTAGGTGACCCACTAGATCACAACAGATAGTTTCAATGCTGTTATTTTGTAAAGCTAGTTTTTGTTTGGTTCCGGGCTCTTCCGTCTTGAAAACCAAGACCGGATGTTTAAGTTCCGGGAAAGATCCGTCAAACAGGGAGGCAAACGCCCCGTGTTTGTTAAGCACCCGGGCATCTGCGGTCTGCAATGTTTCCGCCATTTGGCGCTTGGTGTCGTTTGCCACATCTATGTCTACGCCGGCGGATTTGTAAGAAAGGCTGGACATTATTTTTGTTCTAAATATTTTTTATATCCTAATTCTTCCAACCTCTTTGCTTTTTGGCTGACTTGTTCCGTCATGGTTTTTTTGTAGTCGGCCAATTTACTGGCCAAAGTTTCATTTGCCGTGGCTAAAATGGCAATTGCCAACAGCCCGGCGTTTTTGCCGTTATCTATCCCCACCGTTGCCACGGGCACCCCGGGCGGCATTTGGGCGGTGGAAAGCAGGGCATCCAGGCCGTTTAATTTCCAGTCAATAGGCACGCCAATTACCGGCAGTGTGGTATTGGCCGCCATAACGCCCGCTAAATGCGCGGCGCCTCCGGCCGATGCTATTAAGACTTTTAATCCGCGTTTAACCGCGGTCGTGGCGTATTCATGCGCGCGTTCGGGCGTCCGGTGCGCGCTGCAAACGGTTATTTCGTAAGGTACGGAAAATTCTTCCAGGACTTTGCAGGCTTCCTGCATTACTTTTAAGTCGCTGTCACTGCCCATTACAATCCCAATAAAAGACTTGTTCATAATTTTATTGTTCGACAGTTGCAGATTATTCTTCGAGCCTGTCGAGAAGATAATCTGCAAAATATTAGGTTCTCGACTTCGCTCGAACACTAATATTTTGCTCGAAGATTAAATTTTATTGAGCTTTTTAATTATCTTTTTTAATTCTAGCATATTATGGATCAAAAAATCCGGCTTTTGTTTCTTGAGGCGGGCAGTGGTGTTGTAGCCTCCAGTAATTCCCACGGTGTAAAATCCTGCAGTTTTTCCGATTTCAATTTCTTCTTCGGTATCGCCGACGGTTATGACTTCCTTAGGGCGTAGTTTGTTACGCTTAACATAATCGTAAAGCTTCTGCTCCTTGTTTTTTTGGAGAGTGTGGGAGTGGTCGCCGGCAGATCTTGCCAAAATTTCATCGAAGTATTCAAAAATGTTCAGCCGCATAAGCTGCTTGATTATGTCCGGCGCAATATGGTTGGAATAAATCATTTGTTTTATGCGGTGGTTTTCCAGCCACATTAAAAGGGCCTTGGTCCCTTGGCGTGTCCGCGAATGCGCCGCGTATTTTTCATAAAGGGGATGAAAAGTCAGGCTTTGCTCAATGAAGTCTATTGGTCTTTTCAATCCGTTATTTTCCCACATTTTTTTAATGGGAATCATAAAAGTTTGCCTAAAGCCCGTAATGTTAATGGGCTTAAGCCCGTATATTTTAAAAACCTCATTGCTGGCCTTTAAGGAAGGATTGGTGTCAGCCAACAGGGTGCCGTTCCAGTCAAAGGCGATTAATTTTATCATAGCGTTTAGGGTGTAGCGTTTAGTAAGTAGCTTACTACTTACTACTTACTACTTACTACTTACTACTTACTACTTACTACTTACTACTAGTAAAGACTTTTGCCCAATATCTTTCCGGTAGTGCATGCCTTCAAAATTTATTAGTTTTACGGCTGCGTATGCTTTTAAAAGCGCGGTTTTTAAGTCGTCTGCCACGGCAGTTACTCCTAAGACTCGGCCGCCGTTTGTTGCCAGAGGGGCATCCTCTGTACCAGAGGATGCCCCTCTGGTGGTCCCGGCGTGAAAAACTATAATATCATCCAATTTTTCGGCCTCTTTTACGCCCGTAATTGGCAATCCTTTTTTATACTCGCCCGGATAGCCGCCGGAAGCGAGCACAATGCAGCAGGCAAATTTGCTTTCCCATTCTATATTAATCTCACTAAGTTTTCCATTTACCGAGGCGTCCAGAATATCGAACAAATCGGTTTTTAAAAGGCGCATATAGCTTTGGGTTTCCGGGTCGCCAAAGCGGCAGTTGAATTCAATTACCTTTGGCCCATCTTTAGTCATCATTAGTCCCGGATACAGCAACCCCTCAAACACAGAGCCATTTTTTTTCATCCCCTCAAGGGCGGGTTTGACAATCCTTTCGGCAACTTGATTCATTAAGTCCTGTTTGACCCAAGGCAATGGGGCTATGGTGCCCATGCCGCCGGTGTTCGGGCCTTTGTCTGCATCAAGTATTGCCTTATGGTCTTGCGAGGGTGGCAGCAGTTGGAAGGTTTTCCCGTCCGAAAATGCGTGGATGGAAAATTCCATGCCTTCTAAAAATTCTTCTATTACCACGGTGCTGCCGGAAGCTCCGAAGATTTTTTTGACCATCACATCGGCCAGAAACTTTTTTGCTTCATCCAAATTTTGGCAGACGGCAACGCCCTTGCCAAGCGCCAGGCCGGAAGCTTTAATCACGATTTTTTTTGTTCCCTCCCCTTGGGGGGGAGGGTTAGGGTGGGGGGTAGAAAAGAAGGTTTTTATAAATTTGAGCGCCTGATCATAATCATCAAAGGTTTTAAATTCCGCTGTCGGGATATTATTTTTTTGCATAATTTCCTTGGCAAAAGCCTTGGAAGCTTCTATTTCCGCGGCGGCTTTGGTAGGGCCCCAGATTTTTAGCCCTTGGGCCCGGAAGGCATCTGCAATTCCTCCGGCCAGGGGGTCGTCGGGCCCCACTACCGTCATGTAAATATTTTCTTTTTTTGCAAAATCCATCAGAGCGCCAAAATCGCCGGCCTGAATGTTAACATTCGCTCCGATTTGCGCGGTGCCGGCGTTGCCGGGCGCAATAAATATTTTTCCCACTTTGGGGGATTGCTTTAATTTCCAGGCCAGCGCGTGTTCGCGCCCGCCGGAACCGATAATAAGTAGATTGATCATAATTTATATTCAGATATTTATATATGCTGATTTTACAGATACCTGCAGATATTCAGTATCTAAAGTTGTCTGTTAAATCATATAGCCTGTATGTTGGAACATTATTAGGAACCTAACTTTTCCAAGACTTCAACGTACAAGCGATTTTCTTTTTTCTTTAACCGAGCGTACAAAGTTTCCACGTTATCACCAACTTCTATTTTTTCAAAACACCTGCCCAGCACCGGTCCGAAGTCAAATTCCAAAGTGAGAAAATGTATGGAAGATCCGGCATAAGTTGCTTTTTGGTCCAGGAAATTTTGGATGGCCTTGTCCGTAAGCATACCTTTGTTCCAAAGGCCTTTTGTCCCGTCGGGATTCATTGCACTCTCATCTTTATTGTCTGGGATCAGCCCAGGATGGAGGTTTAAGATTTTATTTGGAAAAGCCGAGATAACTTCATCCAAAATTATTTGTTTCCAGCCGGCTAAACAAATGTAGTCCGATTGTAAATTTTTTAGCAGTGGCAGCAGATGTCCTTTTTTTGGGCAGACCTCAATTGGCAAATTATTATCCCGCGCGTGCTTAAGCCCCGGTGCGTTGGCTTTGTCGCTTACCACGGCGGAAATAGATGCCTTTATTTTTCCACTGTTAACGGAATCAATTATGGCTTTTAAGTTGGTGCCGGTTCCGGCGTTGGAAATTAGAATTATGATGCGCATAATTTGGCTATCGTTTATTGTCAGCGCAACGCGTATGGCTATACGTCTTTTCGGTTAGCGCACTTCGCATCACGCCTACCGATACGCGCTGCGCCACCGATTAACGTAGAGCTGATGTTTTATAACAGGGCTCCTTCCGGTTTGGGTTCTTTGGTATAAAAGGGCGTGTGTATGTCCGCTTTCTTTTCCCCTAAATCTATTGGGTATTCCCCGGTAAAACAGGAAGTACAAAAATTATCAGCCGGCAGGGTGGTGGATTGTATTAAACCTTCCAGAGATAGGAAATAAAGCGAGGTGGCGCCCAAATACTGCTTAATTTCCTCCACTGTTTTTTGTGCGCCAATCAGATCTTTTTGGTCAGGCGTGTCTATGCCGTAAAAATCGGGGTATTTTACCGGCGGCGAGCTTATGAGCATGTGGACTTCGGTAGCCCCGGCTTCAAAAAGCATTTTAATTATTTGGCGGGAGGTGGTTCCGCGGACTATGGAGTCGTCCATAATCACAACTCTTTTGCCTTTTATGACCTCGGGCAGGGGAGTCAACTTCATTTTAACGCCCAGTTCACGGGAATGCTGTTCGGGTTGAATAAAAGTTCTATGGATGTAGCGATTTTTTACCAAACCCATTTCAAGGGGGATGCCCGAAGCGCGCGCGTAGCCGGTGGCCACGGGCACCGCGGTTTCGGGCACAGGGATAATTACGTCGGCCTCCACCTTGCATTCTTCAAAAAGCCTGAGGCCGCAATTATGCCTTACTTCGTAGACAGACTTGCCAAGCATTTGGCTGTCGGGGCGGGAGAAATAAACGAATTCAAAAATGTCCAGTTTTTGCCGCGGCGGCGCTATTTGCACCGACTCTAAGCCGTTTTGGTCGATTATTACCATTTCCCCCGGCAATATTTCCCTGACAAATTCCGCGCCTATGGCATGGAAGGCGCAAGTTTCCGAGGCGACCACCCAGCCGTCCTTGCCTATTTTGCCAAGCGACAGGGGGCGGATGCCAAATTCGTCGCGAATGGCTATAAGGGCGTTTTTAGTCAGGATGGTCAGGGAAAAAGCGCCTGTGAACATTGGCCAGCTGTTAACCACAGAATCTTTTATGGAGTTGCCTTGTTCCAAAAAATAGCCAAGGATTTTACCCATAAGTTCGCTGTCGCTGCACTTGTCCGTGCCAATGTCTTTTTCTTCCAAGAATTTTTTAAGTTTAGTAATCGAAGGCAAATTGCCGTTGTGGGCAAAAGCCAAAAGGCCGTTTTTAATAAGCACCGGCTGCGCGTGCTTAATTCCCGTGCCCGCGCTGGTGGAGTATCTGTTGTGGCCAATGGCAATGTGGCCTTGGAGACCGGAAATTGTTTCTTCGTTGTAAACTTGCGCCACTAGGCCTATATTTTTATGCGTGTTTATGCCGTGGCCGTCGGCCACACTAATGCCGCTAGACTCCTGGCCGCGGTGCTGGAGTGCGAACAGGCCAAAAAAGCTTAGGCGGGCTACGTCTAAATTTTTGCCATAGATGCCGAAGACCGCGCATTTTTCGTTGGAGTCCATAGGTATAATGTATAAAGTATTATGTATTATGTATGGGCCTATCTAGAGCACTTTTCATAAGTCCATGGATGAGTTTATTCACAATAATTGTTTGTTGTGCAATGTTGTTAAATAGAGATTTGTCTATATAGCCTAAGTCCCGGGCAATTAATATTTGATTTTGCAGCTCGGTTAAGGAGCCTAAAGCTATCGCATAGAATTGGTATTTTTCTTTTGAAAAATTTCTGCTAAATCCTTCCGCAATATTGGAACTTATTGAAACTGCTGCGCGGCATAACTGGGAGACCAAACGGAAAATTTCTTCTTTCGGGAAAATCTTTGTTGCCTTATAAATCATTAAAACAAGCTTATGGCTCTCTTTCCAGGCATTGAGTTCGGTAAAAGATTTAATTTTCCGATTTGTTTCCATACATTATACGTGATACATAATACTTAATACTGGAAATAACGTATCGCGTTTTTAAAAATTTGAAGACTCGGCCCGTATGTGGGCACCGGTTTGCCCGCTCTTATTAATTTTTCTTTTTTTAAAGTCCACAAAGGGTGCTGGGTAAAAAAGACGGCGCGTTCGGGGTGGGGCATGGTGCCCAGGATTTTGCCGTTGGGCGAAGTTACCATGGCAATGTCCAAAAGGGAGCCGTTTGGGTTGGGTTTTAGGTTTTGGGTTTTTGAGATTTCTCCCGCGTAATACCGGGCAGCAATTTGGCGCTGCTTTTTGATTATAGCAAGAGCCTTTGGTTCTGCATAAAATTTGCCTTCGCCGTGGGCAATGGGCAGGCTTAAGGTATTAATTTTTCTTAACCAGGGACTCACCCCTCCCTTAGTCCCTCCCCCTTGAGGGGAGGGAAAACGGAGGTCAGTCCACCTGGCCGTGTAGCGGGGAAAATCGTTAAAAGTAAGCGCGCCGGGCAAAAGACCAAAATTGGTCAAAATTTGGAAGCCGTTGCAAATGCCGATTATTAATTTATCTTTTTCGGCAAACTGGCAGAGCTGGTCTTTTAAGTGGTTTTTCAGTTTGTTGGCATAAGCTTTTCCGCTGCCCGTATCGTCCCCATAGCTAAAACCTCCGGGTACGGCAAGGATTTGGTATTTTTTCAGCTTGTTTTTTTCTGAAATCAAATCGTTAATGTGAATAATCCGGGCATCGCCGCCAGCCAAAGAAAAAGCTAATGCGGTTTCTTCTTCGCAGTTTAAGCCGTAGCCGGAGAGAATTAATATTTTTGGTTGAGCCATAAATTACCTTTTTGCCCTTAAAGATTTTTTATCTTCTTCGTAAAGCTCAAGCAGCCGGTCAAACAATTTTTCTGCCGCATTTCGAGAATTTTCGGGAAGTTGGCTTATGCTTTCTTTCAGTTTTCTAACGTCAATGTTCCAGTAAATTTGCCGATCGTGCCTGCTTATGTTCCAGGGAGTCCTGTTGTCTAAATAGACCAAAGAACTGTCGGGTCCCGAAGAAAAATTTAAGGCATGAGAAGAGTCAACCGGCATTCCGGCCTCCGTAAACTTATCGCGCAATTTTGAAATGCGGTGGCCATACTTTTTTTCAAGCCGGTTTCCGACTTTTTCTCTGTGTTCAAAAACTTTGGCCGGAAGTTTTTTGCCTTCGGCTTCAGATACCAAAGTTTCTTGGATAAATTTATGCCCAGGATCCCTTTCAATTTTTTCCAAAAGCAAAGTGTCTTTTTCGGCTTTGCCGGCAGCGTGTATATCCGGTACGTTTTTAGGGAAAAGTATTTTTAAAATTTTACCCAAATAATATTGAGCCTTAATTTGGTTGGCGTTGTGTTTGAATTCTCCCCGGCGATATTCAGAAATAACTTTTTTGCTGTCTTTGGAATCGTCAAACACTCGCTTTTCCCCGCCCAACCCAATCAATTGTCCTTTTTCATAGCGCATGAAAGTTTGTTAGATAATAATCTTTCGGGGTTAATAGGCCTTAAACGTTTTTTTGTACGCTTTTTCCATTTCTTTGATTCTCAAATCAATAATTTTTTTCCCCGAACGGTCCGCAATAATCATTTTATCTTTTTTGGTAACCGTCCCAATTTTGGCAAAAGTGTTGTCCGCCATGGCGGATTCAAACTGCTCCGCCTTTTTAGGATCAATGCTGACTAAAAGCCTTCCCTGGCTTTCGGAAAAAAGGGCCTCGTGATTTTCGTTCCAGAGGCCGGGAAGGTCGGCAAAAGAAATTTCTGCTCCCAAGTCCCCGGCAATTAACATCTTAGCCAAAGCAGCCGCGAGCCCGCCGCGGTTAACGCTTATGGCCGAAGTGACAAGGCCGTTTTCGAGGGCGAGATGGTAGGCTTTGTACAGCCGGTAGTTTTTTTCCGCGTCCACGGAGGGAACGGAGGAAGGTTGTAGGTTGTAGGCTGTAGGTTGTAGCTGGAAAAATTCACTGCCATTCAGTTCATTTTTCGTTTCACCTAAAATATAAACCGCATCGCCGGGAAATTTGGCGTCCAAAGAAACCGTTTTGCCCGCATCGGCCATAACGCCAATGGCGGATATTAATAGTGTAGGGGGTATGGAAATTTTTATGTTTTTGCCGTCTTGGCCGTAGCCTTTAAAGTCATTGTGCATACTGTCTTTGCCGGAAATAAAAGGCGTGCCAAAGCTGGTGGCGTAGTCGTAGCAGCCGCGCGCCGCTTCTTTTAATTGCCACAGCCTGCGCGGGTCCTCAGGCGAGCACCAGCAGAAATTATCCAACAAGGCCAAATAATCCACATCCGCGCCCGCGGCCACCGCGTTTCTTATGGCAGTGTCTATGGCGCATGCGGCCATATTGTAAGGATTAATTTCGGAATAGGAAGGATAAAAACCCTGCGACAAGATTACGCCTTTTGGGCTGGTTAATACCGGCCTTGTAACCGTGGCGTCGGCATTTACGCGGCCTTTGCCTGAAAGCGGCTTTAAAACCGAGGAGCCTTGCACTTCGTGGTCGTATTGGGTGGCCAAAAATTCGGTGGAGGCGAGGTTGGGGTTGGAGAGGAGATTTAAGATATAAGATGCAAGATTTTTTTTATTCACCCCACCCTTCCCTCCCCCTTGAGGGGAGGGATTGAGGGAGGGGGGATTGGAATTTTGTTGCTTTACCGGCCTGCCGTTATGCAAAAAGTCCATGTCCAAATCCAGGACCGTTTGTTTGCCCCGACGCCGTGCTCGGGGCGAGCCGAATTCAATTACGCACTTGCCGGAATCCGTAAATTTGCCTATGACGGTAGCTTCTGCCCCTCTTTTTTTCATCAACTTTTGAAACTTCGGCCATTTTTTTGGCGGCACGGCCAAAACCATTCTTTCCTGTGATTCGGATATCCAAATTTGCCAGGGCGCGAGACCCGGGTATTTTACTGGCACTTTATCAAGACTGACTAAGCAGCCGTTTGACTGCTCTGCCATTTCTCCCACGGCCGACGACAGCCCGCCGGCGCCGCAGTCGGTTATGGAGTTGTATAAATTCAATTCCCGGGCTTCTTTGGCAATGGCATCGGAAAACATTTTTTGCGTAATCGGATCGCCAATCTGCACGGCCGTGGCCGGACTGTGGCTATCCAGAGATTCCGATGAGAACGTAGCGCCGTGGATGCCGTCTTGGCCCACCCGTCCGCCGACCATAACAATCAGGTCGCCATTTTTAGCTTGTTTAATGTGCGCATCACGATTTTTTATTTTGCGCGGAATAAGCCCAACAGTGCCGGCAAAAACCAAAGGCTTGCCGCGGTACCTTGGGTCAAAATACATAAAACCGGCATTGGTGGGGATTCCCGACTGGTTCCCCCCGGCATTTATGCCGGCCACCACGCCGTCCATAATCCTGCGCGCGGACAGCATGGGCTGCTGTAAATTTTTGTCGCGATACAATTTGGTTTTGTCATCCGGACTTGCCAGACAGAAACCATAGGTGTTAATAATCGGCTTGGCGCCGAGGCCAAAGCCCAAAGCGTCGCGGTTAACGCCAACAATTCCGGTTATGGCGCCGCCGAAAGGATCGAGTGCCGAAGGCGTGTTGTGGGTTTCGACTTTATGCGTTATTAAAAAATCTTTGTCGAAAACAATCGCGCCGGCGTTGTCTGTAAAAACCGAAACGCAGAAATCGCCTTTTGGTGAACTTTGTTTTTTACGAGAGGATGCCCCTCTCGCCGCGAGAGGGGCATCCTCTCGGCGGTACGCTTTTTGTCTTCTAATGGCTTCTGTCGCCCCTTTTATGTAAGTTTTGTACAGACCCTGGCTTAAATTGTCCATTGGGTCGGCAAAAATCGTATGCTTGCAGTGTTCGCTCCAGGTCTGGGCCAAAGTTTCCAGTTCCACGTCCGTGGGTTTTCTTTTAAGCCGGTTAAAATAATCGCGGATGGCTTTTAAATAATCAAGATCAAGAGCCAGCGGCCCTCTTCGTTGTGTTATTACAAGTCTTTTTTTCTTGTCATTGCGAGCCCCGAGTGCATCCGAGGGGCGCGGCAATCTATTTTTGGGATAGATTGCTTCGTCCAGTTCCCTCGCTTTGCTCGGGACAGGCCTCGCAATGACAGCTTCAGGAATTCCCAATTTCCCCAACTTCATCAATTCCTCATCGCTCACATTTAAATCCACTTTTGTAATTTTAGATGAAGCAGTCAGTTTGACTTTGGGCAGATTGGGAGGAAAATTAGGGGAAGAGAGGAGAGTGGCTTTTTGGATGAGGGGGTTATGCAGGGCGCCGGCAATTTTTTTCGCGTCCTGCCGGGTCAGTTTACCTGAGAGGAAATAAATTTGGGAGGAATAAACATTTTCGCTATCTTTAAATTTATATTTGACGCCATCGCTAATAGTTTCCTTTGCCGTATGGCCCACGTTGTCGGTAACGCCGGGCAAAAAAGAAATTTCTATTGCCCAATCAAATTTTTCCTTAATTCTTAATTCATAATTCATAATTCTTGATGCTTCAGTCAGGGGGTTTGCCAAAAGGGAACAGGCTTTTTGGGTTTGCTGATTATTTAATTTAGTGTCAACTGTGTAGGCATCAATAATGACCACTTTTGATACTTTATTCTTGCCCAAAAGGGCATTAAAAAACGCCCGTCTGGATACACTGCGGGCGTCGGGAACTTTGCTTTGGACGTGGATGCGAAATGCCATCGTTGGATTTTAGGGGTTAGGTATTAGATATTGGCAAAACAGGCAATTTGATTATAACAA
>CAZDEP010000012.1:16674-19363 GCA_964504715.1 uncultured Candidatus Saccharibacteria bacterium
GCCAAAGAAAAAAGCCCGGGGGTTTGGCTTTTAATCCAAGAGTGGGGTCCCGGGCAAATGGAAAGAGTGGCTATCGTCTGGTCGTCCGCAAAAGTATAAAAATAAGGGTCTATGCCCTAGGTTTTTTATAGTCTTGGGTAGTGCCTCCTTTGGAGGCGTGGCCCGTTTACAACAGGGCTCGCCGAAAGGGAGGTGGTATCGCCCCCTGGCTAGTGGGTTTTTTTGGGATTGTTGTTTCAATCCCTGAGAGTTTCCCTAAAATGGGAGGAACTCTTTGCGTGTGGCCCACAAGCCGGGGGACTTCCCTAAAGTCCCTTTAGAATGGATTATAACCCGGAAAGAAAAAAATAAAAGCCCCAGGTTTGGGGCTTGGGGTTTGTCATATTCCTCCCCCTGCCGGGGTCCCCATTTTTCGCGTAGCGAAAATGGGGTGGCTTGAGGGGGGAGGTTAGGTGGGGGTTTTGGTTTAGTATGTCATTCCGGAATCCCGAATGCATCTGAGGGATATCCGGAATCCAGGTGTTAAGTAACTATTCAATTTTGTATTGGCATTTGAAGACTGGATCCCGGATCAAGCCTGCCTGCCGGCAGGCAAGTCCGGGATGACAGAAAAAGTAATGCTTGCGACAGATTGAGGTTCTAACTTTTAACTATTATAGAATCCCTTTCCGGGCCGGTGCCTATGAAGGTTACGGGTACGCCGGCGAGCTGTTCGATTTTTTGGATGAAATTTTTTGCATTGGCGGGCAAAGCTTTAAAGTCCGAAATGCCGTAAATATTTTCTTCAAAGCCTTCCCATTCTTCCATTATTGGTTCCACGTCGCCCACGCGCCAGGGCGGGGGAACCTGGCCGGGTTCGAGCATTGTACCGTCCAACTTATAGCCCACTACCACCGGGACTTTTTTTATGCCCGAGAGCATATCAAAGCGCGTTAAAGCAATATGCGTGGGGCCGTTTATGCGGGCGGAATATTGGATCCAGGGGATGTCCAAAAAGCCCACGCTCCTGCCCCTGCCGGTGGTTGCCCCGCGTTCGTCGCCTAAGACCTGGAAGTATTGGGACATTTCGGCATGGGTGGCTTTTCCGGTATTAATCTTCTCTATCATCAATTTTAAAAATTCTTCCCGCTTTGCGCCTTTAACAAAAAGTTCGGGATTGTTTCGCGCGAAATCCATGGCCGCATTTCGTTCCCACATCTCCGAAGGGAAAGGGCCCATGCCTACGCGCGTGGGCAAAGTCTTGCAGACGATTATTACGTTATCAAAATTATGCATAGGCAGGCCCGAGCCCAAAGTCGCGCCCTGGGAAGCGGAGTTGCCGGAAGAGACAAACGGGTAAGTGCCCCAAAAAGCATCGAGCCCCGTGGCTTGCGCGCCTTCAAAGAGAAGTTTTTTGCCCGCTTTGAGCATTTTGTCCATTAAAAAAGATGTGTCTGCCACAAAGGGTTTTATTTTATCGGCCATTTTAACCAGTTCATCCTTAACTTCTTTGGGCGTGGGAATTTTTTCCGTGATCAATTTTTCTTTTAAGGCGTAATCAAAAGACGGCTTTAGCACGTTATGCAATGCGTTTAAAACTATCTCCAAAGCCTTGGGCGCAAACATATGGCCGACCACGGGCGCGAGGCGGAGTTTGTATAATCCTTCCAAAGGCCCAATGCCCTTGTTGGTGGTGCCGATTTTCTTTTCGCCGCGCATGGCTTCTATATAGGCCTCAAACAGGCGGTGGTAGGGGGTCCATAGGGGCGCCTGCTGGTCCACGTAAACTTCGGCCACGTTTTCCCGGGCAAGCGAGGTTTTTATGTCCGCCAGTTCTTTTATAAAAAGTTCGGCATTAAAAAATTCCCCGCGGGCCATAACGCAAATTTTGTCTTGCGCCAAGCCGCAGGGAATTAAATGACTGACTACTTTTTTGCCGTTGTCCGTGAAAACCGTGTGTCCGGCATTCGCGCCGCCCGAGAATCTTACGGCGGCATCGAAATATCTCATAACCAAATCTATAATTTTGCCTTTGCCTTCGTCGCCCCAGTTGCCGCCCACGACCGTTAAAGTTTTGCTGCCGGCAAATATGGGTTCCACTTTTTTATAAATGGTGTCCAATTTAGACATATGTTTTTTTGTTAATGCCCCGCTGTTCAGAATAGGGGAAAAATTCCATAAGGTCAATTGTAAAAGAATATGTTTAAAAAATAAGCGGGATTTGCTTTAAGCATTTTTGTTTAATATAATCTGCTGGAATGGAGGCCCCAATGCGGATTTTCAAATTGCATCGGGTCGGAACGTTTCCCGACCCGATGCAATGGGCGCTCGACGCCCTCCTCAAGGCCCTGGTGGGCCTTTTTAAGAGGGCGTCGTAAGGGTTTTAGGGGTAGCTTGTGAAAGTTGCCCCTTAACTCTTTTTTATTTTGTCATTTTTGCTCATATAGCACATTTTAAGCAATTTGTCAAGAGGGGCGTTTTTTGAAGGTATTGATATTTAGGCAAAAAAGAGTAAAGTTTGGGGCATGGAAAAGGACTCATCCGTAAAGTCCATCCCATTGCCGCCCTCGGGCGGCAATGGGAAAAAAGAGGAAGTTCCCCAGCCCCCCAAGAGGGGCGGGGAGGAAAAGGGCGCGGCATTCAGCGCGCCCATGTTCCTCGAGGCGCTGCGGTGCCGCGCAGCGCATGAGGGAATTTTGCGGGGCTTTTT
>CAZDEP010000012.1:19463-25134 GCA_964504715.1 uncultured Candidatus Saccharibacteria bacterium
TGGTAATAGAGCTTTCCCATGCTTTGGTGGAAAGCGGGGTTTTTCCTGCGCGCGCCAAAAAGGAAATCCAAAAGGAATATGTGGATTGGCTGAACAGAAAAGGCAGTTACGAGGCATACATAAACAAGGTGGTAAAAATTTACGTGAAGTACATAAAGGGCAAAAAATTTGCCAGCGTAAATAAAATTGCCCGCGGGGTTATAAGCATCCACAAAGACCGCGTGTACAGGTTTACCCGGGATTTAATAAAAAATTTAAAAAAACAGGGCTTTTTCCTGGTGGCAATTTCCGGTTCGCCTTCCTATATAGTGGAAGAGTATGCCAAAACCATCGGCTTCGACAAATTTTACGGCACGGAATTGGAAATAAAAAACGGAAAATTCTCAGGCAAAGTTTTGAACTTGGATTCGGCGTTCCATAAGGCAAAAATATTAAAGACGCTTGCCGCGTTTTATAAAGCGGATTTAAGCCAGTCGGTCGCGGTGGGCGACACCCAGAGCGATGTGCCCATGCTTTCTCTGGTTGGGCGGCCGGTTGCGTTTAATCCTAATTTGGAACTGGCAAAAATAGCCAAACGGAAGAAGTGGAAAATTGTGGTTGAGCGCAAAGATGTCATATTTGAAATAACAAATTCCAAATTACAAATTTCAAAATAAAATGATGCCTGGTGTGATATAATTGATAGATATGAACATCAACGAAATAAAAACAAAAATAAAAGGCGAAGTCGATGTGTCGGAAGAGGCTTTAATCAAATACAGCCAGGACGCGAGCATTTTTGAGGTAAGGCCGCAGGCTGTGGTGCATCCGAAAGATGTGGAAGACTTAAAGGCGTTGGTAAAGTGGGTGGCGTTGCAAAAACAACCCCCCCTAGCCCCCCCTTTGGAAAAGGCGGGGGATGAGGCAGTCTTATCCATTACCGCGAGAAGCGCCGGTACGGATATGTCCGGCGGGCCTTTAAACGAAGGGATAATTGCCGATTTTACCACGCATTTTAACCGGATTTTGGCTTGGGGTCCGAATTTTGTAGACATAGAGCCCGGCGTTTATTACCGCGATTTTGAACCGGAAAGTTTAAAACGCGCGCTGCTTTTGCCCTGCTATACGGCCTCTAAAAGCTTAAACACAGTAGGCGGCATGGTGGGCAACAACAGCGCGGGCGAAAAAACTTTGGCCTACGGGCAGACCAAAGATTTTGTGGAAGAACTGAGCGTGGTGCTTTCAGACGGCAGCGAATGCGTATTTACAGATTTGGAGCAGGGGGAATTGGAGCAAAAATTCAAACTCCAGACTCTGGAGGGCGACATTTACCGGAAAATTTTCCATTTAATAAAAGAAAATAAAAAAATTATAGATGCGGCAAAACCCCAGACTTCCAAAAATTCCGCCGGCTACCTTTTATGGGAAGTCTGGGACGGCGTGAAATTTAATTTGGCCAAGCTGATTGTGGGCAGCCAGGGGACTTTGGGGCTGGTAACAAAAATCCGCTTTAGGCTGGTGGAGCCCAAGCCCAAAAGTTCTTTGCTGGTAATGTTTTTAAAAGACACGGAAAATTTGGGCGATATTGTGGCCGACGTAGTGGAACACAAACCGGAGAGTTTTGAAAGCTATGACGACCAGACCCTGCACATGGCCGTAAGGTTTATGCCCGGGATGCTTAAAAAAATGCGCGGCAACGCGTTTAAGCTGGCCTGGCAATTTTTGCCGGAAGCCTGGATGGCCCTGAGCGGCGGGATGCCCAAATTAATTTTAATTGCCGAATTTACGGGCGACGACCAGCAGGCCGTAAACGAAAAGGCATCGCTTTTAAAAAGGGAAGTGGAGGGCAAGTTTAAAATAAAAACCCGGCTTTGCCAAAGCGAGGCCGAGGTGCAAAAATACTGGACAATCCGCAGGGAGTCTTTTGCTTTACTCAGGCAGCATGTTTCCGGAAGGTCTACCGCGCCTTTTATAGACGACATTGCCGTCATCCCCCAAAAGTTGCCGGAGTTTTTGCCCGAGCTTAACAAAGTGTTGGAAAAATATAAAGACAAGATTATTTACACCGTGGCCGGACATATGGGCAACGGCAATTTCCATATTATTCCGCTTATGAATTTGGCCGACGCTTCCCAAAGGCTTATTATCCCCAAACTTGCGGCCGAGGTTTATGATTTGGTGCTTAAGTTTGGCGGCACCATAACCGCCGAGCACAACGACGGGCTTATCCGTTCGCCGTATTTGGAAAAACAATTCGGACCCCAAATAATAAAACTTTTCGAAGAGGTTAAAAATATTTTTGACCCCTTAAATATTTTTAACCCGGGCAAGAAAGTCGGCTCCAGCCTCGACTATGCGCTGGAGCATATTAAACGCAGGTAAAAAAAAGACCGCGGGCATCGGAGGTCATCGCGCATCAAGTTGCGCGGTTACATCGCCTTTTGTCCAAGGGATACAAATGCCCGCGGTAATAAAACCTAAGTTCCCTCCTTAAAAAAAAGGCCAGCTCCCTCGCAAAAGGACGGGAATTCCTAAACCCGCGTGCCTTGGGAGAAGGTATCCGGGAGTTGGCCTTTCGCGGAAACTTTAATATATTTTGCGTCCAATTTTGGCTGCTGTCAACGGCTGGTTTTTTGCGTGATTTGGGGTTATAATTAATGTAACTGGCGAGTTAAAGTCGTCTTTTGGGAAATATTGTAAAATCTATGCGTAAAATTTTTAAAACCGGGCATAGTTTGGCAGTTACATTATCCAAAAAAATTTTGGACGATTTGGGTTTAAAAGAAGGGGACAGCGTAGAAGTAGGCTCGGATAGCAATAAAATTGTAATCAAGCCGGCCGGGCATAGGGAACAGCTGGCGTTAGGGATTAAGGTGAGACCGAGGATGAAATGACAAAAATGACAAAATTTAAATAATTGACAAAATTATTGAAGACATGATTAAACATCTTAAATTAAAAATATCAGGCAAGGTCCAGGGAGTGGGTTTTAGGTGGTGCGCTTACGAAAAGTTTACGGAGCTTAACTTGGAGGGCAAGGCGGACAACGGGATCGACAGCAGCGTAATAATAGACGCAAAAGGGGAGGATTTTAATTTGGAAAATTTTATTGAATGGGCGAAGGTTGGACCCCAAGGGGCGAGGGTGAGCGGAGTGGAAGTGAATGAAATAAACGACGCTCCTTCCGCATCCGAAGTAGACAAAAAGCCGTCGGAATAATTCTGTGGTTGCTACCGCAGGCAGGCAATGACAAAGAAACTAGGGAATCAAAAAAATACTATATATGTCAGACAATGAAATTATTTGGGTGGTGGTAAATACGAACAGTCTAAAAGAAGCCGACAAGATTGGTTTGGCTTGTTTAAAGTCGCGGCTGTGCGCATGCTATGGGATGATCCCGCGCATAAAGAGCGTTTATTATTGGCCGCCTCGCTTAGCGTCCGCGCCTAAAACATCTAAAATCGAAAAATCCACAGGCCCGCTTTTGACTTTGGAAACTTTGCCTAAGCACTATAATAAAATTATCAAGCTGGTAAAGTCCCTGCATAGCGACAAAGTCCCGTTTATTGGCCAGTGGGAAATGGAAAACGTGCAAAAAGATTTTTATCAATGGCTGAAAAACGAAATTCTTTAATCTTTAATCTGACATCTTTTCATGACCCATAAACAAAAAGTAAGAATAGCCGAATTTGTTATTTTCGGCGTTTTGATGAACATGCTGGACAACATAATTTCGGTTTTGGTTTTGGGCGAAGTTAAATTCCATTGGCAAATGCTGGTGGTAATATTTTTGGTGGTTCTGCCTTTTTCCTTTGTGGGCGAAATAATTGTTGACCATCCCAATTTTTGGAAAAAGGTTTGGCCGGAGGTGAAAGAGGAAGCAAGGGAGATAGAAGAGGGCGTAAAAAAAATAGTATAATAACAATCTCATAATCTCAAGATTGTTGGATTGACTTTTTATGAAAAAAACTTTATTGCCAATTTTAGGCATTATAGTTGTGGCCATGGCAGTTTATGGCGCGGTTTATGTTTGGAAAAATTATAAAGGAGCTTTGCCGGCAATAAGGAGGCCGAGCGGCAATATCACAGACGAGCTTCCGTCCTACGGCGACCCCGACTTGCCTGAGGCCATAAACCGGACGGATTTTCCTTTAAAATTACCGAAAGGTTTTGCCATTTCCATCTTTGCAAAAAATTTGCCGGGCGCCCGGGTAATGGCTCTGGATGGGCTTAACAATTTATGGGTAAGCCAGCCGAGTGAGGGAAAAATTAGCGTGGTAGAAGCGGGGAGCGGGAAAGTTTCCGAAATTTTCAAGGGTCTAAACCGACCACACGGTTTGGCGATTGATCCCGAAAATGGCGGCACCATGCTTTATATAGCGGAAGAAACCAAAATTTCCCGCGTGGCTTTATATACTGAAGATACTTTGCACAAAATTGCCGATTTGCCCAAAGGCGGACGCCATAATACGCGGACTTTGGGTTTTGGGCCGGACGGCAGGCTATACGTATCAATAGGCAGCAGTTGCGACGTGTGTTATGAAAAAGACGCGCGATTGGCCGCAATTTACTCTATAAATAAGGACGGGAGCGATTTTAAACAGGTGGCAAAAGGTTTGAGAAACAGCGTATTTTTTACCTGGGATTACGTAAACGGGAAAATGTGGGCCACGGAAATGGGGCGGGATAATTTGGGCGACAATTTGCCGCCGGATGAGGTGAATATAATTGCAGGAGATCCCTCGGCTGCCTCGGGCTCTAGCCCTTCGACTAACGCTCAGGACCAAAGTTCGATACCGAACTTTGGCTGGCCTGTCTGCTACGGCAAAAATATCCACGATACCAATTTTGACAAAAATCAGTACGTAAGAAATCCTTGCGAAGACAAAGTAGCATCCACCATTGATCTGCCCGCCCACAGCGCGCCTTTGGGCATTGGGTTTGTTCCCGAAGAGCCGGCGTGGCCGGAGGAGTATTGGGGGAATATTATAGTCGCTTTTCACGGCAGCTGGAACCGCAGCGAGCCTACGGGTTATAAATTGGCGAGAATTTTTAAAGACCAAAAAGGCGAATATCAAACCGAAGATTTTGTTTCCGGTTGGCTGGCCAAAGACGGAAAAACTTCTTTGGGCCGCCCGGTGGATGTAAAAGTAAATGCCGACGGCAGTCTGTATGTTACCGACGACAAAGCCGGAGTTATCTATAAAGTCCAATATTTGGGCAACGGCACATCTTCGGTTTCAACTGACATTAAAATCGTAAGCCCGAAAGAAAATGAAGTCGTATCCTCCCCGCTGAAAATAACCGGTGAAGCAAAAGGCGGCTGGTTTTTTGAAGCGAGTTTTCCCGTGGAAATTTATGACAGCAACTGGAAGCGTTTGGGGCAAAGCCATGCGCAGGCGAAAGGCGACTGGATGACCGCCAATTTTGTGGCTTTTGAATCGAATATAAATTTTGAAAAGCCGACGACCGAAACGGGTTGGCTGGTATTTAAAAAAGATAATCCTTCGGGGTTGCCCGAAAATGGCGCCGAATACCATTACCCCATTAAATTCATAACAGTTTACAATCCGAAGTAGTTGCCTGATTTATCAGGCCTGCTGAGGCTCGATAAATCGAGCAACTACTACTAAAAAAAAGATACGCGATTCAATTTTGCCTCCGCAGCAAAATAATGGTATAATAGGTTATT
>CAZDEP010000012.1:25234-28924 GCA_964504715.1 uncultured Candidatus Saccharibacteria bacterium
AAATTGGATTTTTGAAACAAAAAATTGTGAGGGAAATAAAAATTCAAAAATTTAGCAAGGGATTTACATTAATAGAGCTCTTGGTGGGCATGGGCATTTTTGTCTTGCTCGCAGCGGGCGTGCTGGCTTCGTTTTTGGCATTGACGCGCACGGTGAAATCGGCCAGGGAAAAAACCGCCCTGGCTTCCCTGGCGGCCAATTATTTGGAAGTAATCAGAAATATTCCCTACGCGGATGTGGGCACAATAAATGGCAACCCCAAAGGGTTATTGGCCGATTTTAGCAATGCCATAAATATCCAAAGGGAAGGCTATGCCTATAAAGTTTATTACGAGGTAACTTATGTGGACGACCCGGCCGACGGCACAATTGGCGGCTCGCCCAACGATCCGGCACCGGCTGACTATAAACAGGTTAAAATGAGCGTTTTAAATATGGCGACAGGCCAGGTGACGGACTTTTTAACCGGCGTATCGCCCAAAGGGCTGGAGGGCACGCAAAACGCCGGCGCCATTAGGGTAAAAGTTTTTAATTCTTTCGGGCAGCCGGTGGCCGATGCCAATATCCACATTCAACACCCAACTTCGAGTCCCGCAATTGTCCTCGACAGAACCAGCGATCCGGCCGGGCAATGGCTGGAGGTGGGTTTGCCGGCAGCCGTAAACAATTACCGGTTGGTGGTTACAAAGCCGGGATATTCCACCGACCAAACTTATCCCATTACCGTTCAGAACCCCAATCCCACCAAGCCCGACGCCACTGTGGTTAACGGACAGGTGACAGAAATCCCGTTTAGCATAGATTTACTGGCCAATTTGACAATAAAAACTTTGGACCAGTTTTGCCAGAATATTAGCGGCATAAACATGAATGTGCGGGGCGACAAGCTGGTAGGCACCAACCCCAATGTTTATAAATACAACCAGGACCATACTTCGGTAGGAGGGCAGGTGGTATTAAGTGATATTGAATGGGACACTTACACGCCAACTTTGCTTACTGGCCAGGCGGTCGTAATCCGCGGGACGTCGCCTATCCAAAAAATTGATGTCCAGCCCGGGACGAGTCAGACATTTACCATGATCCTGGGCAGCAATTCCACGGCTAACAGTTTACTGGTAATTGTTAAAGATGCCTCGACGGGCACGGCTTTGGAGGGGGCTTTGGTACATTTGCAAAAAGGCGGGAGTGAGCCCCAGGATTATTATGGCGTCACCGGCGGCTCGGTTTGGGCTCAATCCAGTTGGACCGGAGGCGGCGGCCAGCTGGACTGGTCGACCACAACGCCGACCAGATATTTTGCCGACGATGGGAATGTGGATATTAATTCCGTACCTACGGGCTTGCGCTTGAATAAAACTTCCGGCCGTTATGCCGCAAGCGGCTGGCTGGAGTCTTCTATTTTTGACACCGGTTCCGCCTTCTCGAATTTTACCACCCTTACTTGGTCGCCGGTTAGCCAGAACGCAGCCACCGGCTTGGAATTCCAAATTGCTTCATCCAACGATCCTTCAGGCCCCTGGGAGTATGCGGGCCCGGACGGCACCGCCGACACTTTTTACACCACCGCGGGCACGAACATTGCCGGCATCCACGACAATAACCGGTATTTGAGGTATAAAGTGTATTTGTCCACCTCCGACGACAAAGAAACGCCGATTTTAACTTCGGTGCAATTTAACTATGTGTCCGGCTGCTTCACCCCGGGGCAAACTTATTTTGGCGATTTGACTTCGGGAAACAATTATTCGCTGGAAGTATCTTTGCCCGGCTATCAGGCCGTAAGCATTCCCAGTCTGGACGTAAACGGCAACCAGCCTTACGAAGTTTTAATGAGCCCATAGTTTAAATTCCAAATGACAAATTCTAAATTACAAAGAAAATCCAAAGACCAAAATTCGAATGCCAAATATTTTGGCCATCATTTGAAATTTAATATTCGGAATTTGAAATTAAATCGCGGGTTTACTTTAATTGAGCTGCTTATTGCGGCTGCGCTTTTTATACTATTGTTTGGCGGGTTGGCAATTTTAATTTCCAACGTATTGGTTTCTTCCAACACCCAGGCCGGCCTGCTTGCCGATTCCGACCAGGCCCGCAAGTTAGCTTTTGGTATTGTAGGGGAGTTGCGCAACGCGCAGGTTTCCTCCACCGGCGCTTATTCTTTAGATACAGCCGGTCCGCAGTCTTTGGTGTTTTATTCCAACATAGACGGCGGAACGGATGTGGAAAAGGTGAGGTATTTTGTCCAGGGTGAAAAATTGTACAAGGGCATAACAAAACCCTACGGCAACTCCATGAGTTACAGTCCATCACGGGAAAAAATTACAGTTGTCCAAAATAACCTGGCAAATGGCGCAGATCCTGTTTTTTACTATTACGACGGCACTTACGAGGGGGTGGCAAATAATTTTTTGCCGCAGCCCGTAAGCGTAACGGCGGTTAAGTTTGTAAAAGTGGATTTAAGGATATTTAACAAGGCGGGCGTAAACAATACCAATTTTTATACGGTTACGGCTTCCGGAGCGGTACGTAACCTTAAGACCAATTTGGCTGATCCGGGCTTCCCGGACTATTTTTACCAGCTCGCATCCCAAGTTTCCCCCGGGGGCTCAGGCAGCGTGTCGGTTTCTCCTTCCGCCGCTACTTACTCCGAAGGTTCCCAGGTTAACTTAACCGCTTATCCTAATTTAGGCTATGGTTTTTCCACCTGGACCGGGGACGTGGCCAATTCCACGACTCCGGCGACGACCATAGTTATGAATTCGGATAAAACTGTCACGGCCAATTTTTCCATCTTGCCCGAAACTTTAACCGGCAGCATTATTAACAAATCCGGTCCGCAAAGCGCCCGCAATTGGACTATAAGGATAAATAACCCTAACGGCTATGCGGTAAACAATGTCAGCCTTTATTCATTCAGCCTCACTCAAACTTCCGGGACCGACTGTTCGCCGACCATTACTTTGCCGGCCGCCTTTCCATTTTTAATGGGCAATATTTCCGCGGGAGGCAACCGGACAACAACCGTTACAATCAATTTTACCGGCTGCAGCAATTCGAGCCGTTTTACGGTGGATTTTTCTTTTGCCGGCAATAACGGCGCTAATTGGGGAAATGAAAGCATATCTAACCAGGCTTACTAAATGCCAAATTCCACATCAACAATCAATCCAACAACCAAATGCCAGCGGGGCGCGGTTTTAGTTTACAATCTAATACTTATTTTTATTTTTTCCACGGTTATGCTGGGTGCTTTGGCTTATGCGGTTAGCCAGCTTAGGGTAATTCGGAGCAGCGTGAATAGGGAGCAGGCATTCCAAATTGCGGAAGCGGGAGCGAATTATTACCAGTGGCATTTGGCGCATTTCTCGCAAGATTTTTGGGACGGCAACGCCTCCACCACGCCGGGGCCTTATGTCCATGATTATTATGACAAAGACACCAACCAAAAAATTGGCGAATATAGCTTAAAAATCACTCCGCCTTTGGTGGGTTCTACCATTGTTACCATTCGTTCGACCGGCTACACGCTGGACAACCCGAGTCAAAAAAGGACTGTGACAGTGCGTTATGGCATACCCAGTTTGGCCAAGTACGCATTTTTAACCAATACCGACGTCTGGATTGGGAATACTGAATCCATAAGCGGGGAGCTGCATGCCAACGGAGGAATACGCTTTGACGGGG
>CAZDEP010000013.1:0-21273 GCA_964504715.1 uncultured Candidatus Saccharibacteria bacterium
TTAAGTTCTCTTTCCTTCCGGTAAAAAAATTGTCCAGGCAGAATACATAATGCCCCTGGGCATGAAGGGTAAATGCCAGGTTGCTGCCAATAAAACCGGCTCCTCCGGCTATAAGGATTCTTTTTGTGGATTTAGCCATATTTAGGTCTATTGTAGCACATTAAATCGTTGAAAAGAAAGGGGTTTTATGGTAAATTTAAATTATCTATGCGACTTTTATCTTTAAATTGTTGGGGCGGGCAACAGGGTAAAATATTTTTTGATTATATTTCTTCCGAAGCGGCGCGGACAGATATTTTTTGTTTGCAGGAAGTCTACCGCTCGGATTCGAACATAAAAGAGTATAAAGGCTGCCGCACTCATTTGTTTTCCGAATTGCTCCCAATTTTAAAAGAACACAATGCTTACTTTTCCGTTTTACGTGCGGGCCTGTGTAACGGCGAACCGGTGGATTTTCCGGTTGAATATGGTTTGGCGACATTCGTAAAAAAAAGCTATGTTTCAAAGCTTGTCAGGAGCCTGCAGATTATTCCGGAGAACTTAAGCCCGGACGACGGTCGGATTTTGCAGCACGTGGAGGTTGAGCTTTCCAAGCCTTTTTCTGTTTTTAATTTCCATGGCCTGGCTTTACCCGGCCATAAACTCGATACCCCTGAAAGGCTAATGCAATCTGAAGCAGTGGCCAAAGCCGTGGCTGAAACGAGTGGGCCTAAAATATTATGCGGAGATTTTAACTTAATGCCCGAAACCCAAAGCGTTAAATTGCTGGAAACCAATATGCGCAATCTTATTAAAGATTTTGGCATTAAAAATACCCGCAATGAAGTTTCCTGGGCGTTTTATGACAGTAAACAGTATTTTGCGGATTACACTTTTGTTTCCCCCGAAATAAAAGTTAAAAGTTTTGAAGTGCCTTACAATTTGGCTTCTGACCACTTGCCGATGGTTTTAGAGTTTAACATTTAACATTCAAAAATAGAAAAATAGAAAAATACCTGCCCGCCAAAGTGTAGCGCTTCTTACTTTATATAAGTCATATAAGTCTGGCTATTATCTAACCTAATAAAAACAATTAACCTAGGAAGGTGGAAAAAAATTCGGAAATGCTGTTAATCTTTCTATTTTTTTATTTTTGAATCTTTAAATTCCTATGCTTAGAGTTCTCTTTTGTGCTTTGAAAAACGAATACGGCGATCCCAAAAGGGGAAGGTCTATGGAGGACAAAAGTTTTTTTGATACGCTTAAAAATATGGAAGGCATTGAGGCCGAGTATTTTCCCATGGACGAAATTTTGATCCAAGAGGGAAGGGAAGAAATGAATCGCCGACTTATTCAAACGGTGGAAGAGAAAAAGCCGGATTTGCTTTTTTGTTTTTTGTTTACCGAGGAAATAAAAAAGGAAACCATAGGCTACATTACACGCAAAACCAAAACCAAAACGTTTAATTGGTTTGGCGATGACCATTGGCGTTTTCCGGTGTATTCGCGGCACTGGGCGCCCCTGTTTACTGCGGTTTCCACTACGGATTCCCAAGCGCTGCTTGCCTATAGAAGCGCAGGCATTTTAAATGTAATTAAGACCCAGTGGGCGGCCAATCATTTTGCTTTTAAACCCCAGGATGTTTCAAAAGATCCGGGCATTTATGAAATTACCTTTTTTGGGCAGAAATACGGCAGCCGGGGCGACTATATTGACGCCCTGGTTAAAGCCGGTTTGCCCGCTCGGGGACACGGCCGGGGCTGGCCCGCGGGCGGGGGAGCAGAAATACAGGAAATGCTGGATATTTTTTCCTATAGTAAAATCAATCTGAATTTTACGGAAACCCCTTATTATGGCTTTAAGAAAAAAATGAATCTTTTGGCAAAGTTGTTCATAAAGAAAGAGCAGGGTAAATACGAACTGAATATCCAGAATTTTTTTGACAACTTTCGGGCCGCGCTCGGTACCCAACGGCGCACTATTAAATCACGGACTTTTGAAGTCCCGGCCTGCGGGGGATTTTTAATGACAGGCCTTTCGGACGACAATTTGGGGGAGTATTACGAATTAGGCAAAGAAATGGTAATATTTAAGAATAAGGAAGATTTGGCGGCCAAAGCCAAATACTATTTGGAGCATGGACAAGAGAGGCAAGCCATAGCCAAGGCGGGGTATGAACGGACTCTAAAAGAACATACGTACGAAAAAAGGTTTAAAGAAATATTTAAATTTATGGGATTGTAATTCACACGGATATAACGGATTGGTCACGGATATAGCTGATTAGCTACGGATTTTAGAATCAGTAGATATCAGCGGATCCGCATCCAATCGGTAGATCCGCATTAATTTATGAAAGCACTTATAACAGGATCCGCAGGCTTGATTGGTTCCGAAGCTGCCAGATTTTTTGCAAAAAAAGATTTTGAGATTGTGGGCATAGACAACAATATGCGCCAATATTTTTTCGGTGCGGAAGCAAGCACGGACTGGAATCGAAAAAAATTGGAAAGCGATTTGGGCAAACAATACGAACATCATAATATTGATATTCGGGAATATTCCGCAGTGGAAGAAATTTTCAAAATACACAACTTTGACATTATTATCCATACCGCGGCCCAGCCCAGCCACGACTGGGCGGTGAAGGAACCCATGACCGATTTTAGCGTGAACGCCAACGGAACTTTGGTTATGCTTGAAAATTTGCGGAAATACGCACCTAACGCAACTTTCATTTTTACTTCGACCAATAAAGTTTACGGAGATAATCCAAATCTATTGCCGCTGGTTGAGAGGGAGACCCGCTGGGAATTGCCGGATAGCCATAAATTTTATGGCGGCATAGACGAGAGCATGAGTTTGGACCATACTACCCACAGCATTTTTGGAGTTTCCAAAGTGGCTGCCGATATTATGACGCAGGAGTACGGCAGGTATTTTGGCCTTAAAACCGGCGTTTTTAGGGGCGGCTGTTTAACCGGCCCAAACCATAGCGGCACACAGCTGCATGGCTTTTTGGCCTACTTAATAAAATGCGTGGCAACGGGAACCAAGTACACAATTTTTGGCTACAAAGGCAAGCAGGTCAGGGACAATATCCATTCATACGATTTGGTAAATATGTTTTGGCATTTTCACCAAAAGCCCCGCCCCGGCGAGGCCTATAATGCGGGCGGCAGCCGCTTCAGCAATATTTCCATGATGGAAGCCATAAAAAAGGCGGAAGAATTTTTAAAGAAAAAAGCCAATTACGAATATATAGAAAAAAATCGGATTGGCGACCATATTTGGTACATAAGCGACGTGTCAAAATTTAAGTCGCATTATCCCGATTGGAAATTTACTTATGATATAGACAAAATAATGGAAGAAATCTGCCAGCAGGGACACTTTAATTAACTCGGATACAACTGATTGTACACGGATAAACGGATGACTGCTGATACTAGACTCTATGACTTATGGAAAAAAGAAAATTGATTTGCTTTATGAAGACTTGACCTATGAAATAAGGGGAATCTTATTTGAAGTTCACAATGAGCTCGGTAGATTTGCCAAAGAAAAGCAATTTGCCGATTTGATCGAAACAAAGGTGATTGCAAAAAAATGGCCTTATAGTAGAGAGCAAAGGATTTCGGATACTGGAAATATAACGGATTTTATTATTCAGGACAAAATCATTATAGAGATAAAATCCAAACCCTTTCTATTAAAGGCTGATTACTATCAATTACAAAGGTATTTACAGGCAACTCAAATTAAATTAGGAATTTTAGTCAATTTTAGAGAACAATATTTAAACCCTAAACGTGTATTGCTCGCGAATCAGTAGGCATCAGTGGATCCGTGATCAATCCGTAGATCCGTGTTAATTTATGAAGAAAGCACTTATTACCGGTATAACCGGCCAGGACGGCAGTTATTTGGCGGAGTTGTTAATAGGAAAAGGCTATGAGGTCCACGGCATTATTAGAAGAAGCAGCTCTTTTAATACGGGCCGAATAGACCATATTTTCCAGGATCCGCACGAGGCAAATAAAAAACTAATATTGCATTACGGGGATTTGACAGACAGCAGCAATTTAAACCGGATCTTGGAGAAAGTCAGGCCGGATGAAATTTATAATTTGGGCGCGCAAAGCCATGTGAAAGTAAGTTTTGAGCTTCCGGAATACACCGCGGAAGCTGACGCCCTAGGCACCTTAAGACTGCTTGATGCCGTAAGGGAAACGGGCCTGAAAGTTAAATTTTACCAGGCCGGCTCTTCGGAGATGTTTGGTAAGGTTAAAGCTACTCCCCAAAATGAAGAGACGCCGTTTTATCCCCGAAGTCCTTATGGCTGCGCCAAAGTTTTTGCCCATCATTTGGCCGTAAATTACCGCGAATCTTACAATATGTTTGTTTGCAACGGAATTTTGTTTAACCATGAATCCCCGCGCCGCGGCGGCACTTTTGTAACCAAAAAAATTACCCATGCATTTTATAAAATAAAAAACGGCAAACAGGACAAGCTGTATTTGGGGAATTTGGAAGCCAAGCGCGACTGGGGGTTTGCCAAAGAATACGTGGAAGCTATGTGGCTTATGCTCCAGCAGGCACAGCCGGATGATTTTGTCATAGCCACCGGCGAAAGCCACAGCGTGAGGGAATTTACGGAAGAGGCAGCCAAATATTTTGGGTTTGAAATAGTTTGGGAAGGGGAGGGGCTTAAAGAAGTGGGCAGGGACAAAGCGAGCGGCAAAATTTTGGTGGAAATAGACCCTGCTTATTACCGTCCCGCGGAAGTAGAGTTTTTGCTCGGGGATGCCGGCAAAGCAAAAAAAGTTTTGGGCTGGGAACCGAAAGTAAAATTTAAAGAGCTGGTAAAATTAATGTGCGAAGCGGAAAAGTAATATGCAAATAGAAAATAGGCCGCCTGCGGAGTATTCCCAAGCGGAAATGAAGGATATAAAGGGGGAGTTTGCGGATTTGAGGGTCATTACCCAAACTTTTTACGGTAATAGCGTAACTGCAAAGGTCAGGCAGAAGCTGGCTTTAAGATTTTTTGAAAAAGCCCGGCAGTTGGGTTTAAAAGTCATTGTGGTGGACGGCGGTTCTAACGAGGATTTTATAAATTCCGTGCGCCAAGATTATGGCGACACCGTGGAGTTATGTGCGGAAAATGATATTCCCGAAAACGACCGTGAGGGAAGCCAGCGAGTGGGTACGGGCACCGGCAGGCGTTATGGTTTTGCCCGGGCCATGGCCGATGAAAAGGCTAAATATTTTTTATGGACCGAACCTGAAAAAGATGAGCTTTTAACCGTGGATAACGTTAGAAGTATGTTAAAAAGCCTAAAGTCGGGCGAGGCTGACGTGTCCGTTCCTCAGAGAATTTCCAAAGAAACAATGGTGCCTATCCAAGGCTGGCTGGAAAGCTGGGCCAATAAAATTGCGGCGAGGCTCTTGGCGGAAAGAAAAGGAGGGGAAGCGGAAAGGCCGCTTGATTTATGGTTCGGACCCAAGGTTTTTAACCGCAAAGGCGGCGAAGAATTTTTAAAGTACAGGAGCAAATTGAATAAATGGGATTCCAACATAATTCCTGCCGTCAACGCAGAAAGCGTGGGTTTAAAAGTCAATGCAGTGGACGTAAATTACAGCTATGACCCCTCGCAGGTAAAGGATGAGGTGGGCAACCGGGACTTAGATGCCAAAAGGTGGTACCAGTTTATCTCCATTCTCGCAGAGTTGGGCAGCAAGGAGGCGGCCGATTTCTACAACCGACATGCCAGCGGCGAGCCACTTGAAAAGCTTGTGCCTGAAATTATTTCTGCTTTTGGCATGGAGGAAGATATGCCGGAAGACATAAGGAAATACTTAAAGTTGGACTAAACCAAAACCCGCCCCTTACATTGGGGCGGGTTTTGTAATTATAGCTCTAATTTTTATTGACTTCGTTTTCCAAAAACCACTGGTATAGTTCGGCCAGGCCGTCTTCCAGGTTTATTTTAGCCTGCCAGCCCAGGGCGTTGATTTTGCTTGAATCCATAAGCCGTTTGGGCATACCGTCGGGTTTGGTGGCATCGAATACCAGTTCGCCCTTAAAGCCCACAATCTTTTTTAAAAGTTCGGCCAGTTCTTTTATGGAAACGTCGCTGCCTGAGCCGACGTTTAGGAATTCCCTGCCTTCGTAATTTTGCATCAAGAAGAGTACCGCGGACGCCAAGTCGTCAACGTGTAAAAATTCCCTGCGGGTAATACCCGTGCCCCATATAATTACTTCCTTGGCGTTGTTTATTTTAGCTTCGTGCATACGGCGCATAATGCCCGCGTGCACGTGCGAATATTCGGGATGGAAGTGGTCGTTGGGGCCGTAAATGTTGCTGGGCATTACGGAAATAAACGGTTTGCCGAACTGGTTGTAGACGTATTCGCAAAGCCTAAGCCCCGCGGTTTTGGCTACCGCGTAGCCTTCGTTGGTGGGTTCGAATTTGCCGGTCATAAAGTATTCTTCTTTCATAGGCTGGGGACAAATGCGGGGGTAAATGCAGCTGGAGCCCAAAAACAAAAACTTTTTTACCCCGGCTAAATGGGCGTTCCAAATCAGGTTATTTTGGATTTCCAGGTTTTCATATAAAAAGTCGGCCTGGTGCTCCATATTGGCCTTAATGCCGCCCACGCGGGCGGCCGCATCTATGGCATATTCAGGCTTTTCCTTTTCAAAAAAATTTTTTACCGCGGTTTGGTCCAACAGGTCCAGCTCTTTTTGGGTTTTAAAGATGAGGTTGTTAAAGCCCTCTTTTTTTAGCATGCGAATAATAGCCGAGCCGACGAGGCCGTTATGGCCGGCGACGTAAATTTTTGAAGTTTTTTGCATAGAGATAACAATTTAAAGATTTAAAAATAGAAAAATAGAAAAATAAGGAATCTTTAAATCTTTCTATTTTTTTATTTTTAAATAATGATTCCGGTTATTTTAATAAATTACACAGCATTTCTATTTCGCTGTCGTCTAGTTCCGGATTATTTGGCAAGTAAAAAGCTTGGTCGTGGATAATCCTGGAATTGGGACAAGTGGTGTCTGTTTTTACGTATTTTTTAAAAAATGGCTGCATTGTCATATCCCCAGCAATTACCGGCCTTATTTCTACCTCGGCCTTAAGGAATTTTTCTTTGGAGTTTTCAAAGGCTTGCCTGGTTTTGAAAATAGCCGGCATGGCAAAGTTGGAAATTAAGTCCATATGACCGGCGTCAATTTGCATTAAATTTTGGTTCTGGCCGGCTGCAGCCTGGAATTTTTTAAAGTTGGCCTCGCGCTTGCTTGCGATTTCATCCCAATAGGGGAGCTGGGTATTGCCCAAAAAACCCGTTATCTCCGTGGGCCTTAGGCCGTAAGCCAAATCATGGAATAAATATTTTGCGTAAAAATCATCCACCCCCGCTGACTTGCGCATGGCCTGCTGTTTTTCTGCTTTTAAATTCCTGTCCCAGCCATGGGCCCGGCACATAATTGCCATATCCGCCAGTTCTTCGTCGTCGGTTGCGAGCATCCCGCCTTCAATGGTGGAAAGATGGTGGCCGACAAAAAAAGAAAAAGTGGCGGCAAGGCCAAAGTTGCCTAAAAACCTTCCATAGGCTTTGGAGCCCAAAGATTCGCAGTTATCCTCAAGCAGCAGGACCTTATTTTCTTCGCATAAATTTTTTATTTTTTCCAAATTGCCGCAAAATCCCAAAGCGTTGGTTAAAAAAAGGGCGTCTAAATTTTTAATTTCCTTTTTTAATATTTCCGGAGAAACATTGAGGGTTGCAAGTTCGGAATCCAGGGGGACAGGGGTAAGGCCGAGCTGAATAAGCGGCATTATATTTGTGGCCCAGGTTATATTGGAAACTCCTATTTTGGCCCCGGGTTTAAGACGCCTTAAGTTTAGGAGCGCTTGTATAAGTACCAAATTCGCGCTGCTGCCGCTGTTAAAAAGTACGGCGAATTTGCGTGCTTGCTTTTTTGCAAAATCCGTTTCAAATTTTTTGCACTCCGCCGCCATGCTGAACATAGGGGCTGACAAAACAAAGTCGGCCAGTTTTTGCCGCGTGGGACCTTCTTGGTAAAATGCCGATTTCATGAGTCTAATCATACAGCCATAATATCAGCATTTTTTAGACTAATCAAACCTGCGGAAAATTGCTATAATACAGGCCATGGAGCAGAATTCGGTAAGTTATAACACATTTAAAAATTCCGCCTACTCTTTTTTGGGCTACGCGCTGCCGATGGTTTTTTCCATCGTTATTACACCGGTACTGGTAAACAAGCTCGGAGTACAGGATTTTGGGATATATGTGCTTTTAAACACCATTACCGGATTTTTAAATTTAATCGACTTGGGTTTGGGAATTTCCATAGTCAAACATGCCTCAGAATACCGTGCGCGCAACGAGGAAAGCAAACTCCACCGGCTGGTTGGCTCTGTCAACCTTTTGTTTTTGACTTTTGGCTTAGTGGGGCTGCTGGTGTATGTTGCCGTAGGCAAATTTTTCCTTTCGGTTTTCCACATCCCGCCGGCCCAGCAGACAAATATTTTGCCGGTATTTATTATGGCCGGAGCGGTGTTTTTTATAGGCGCGCTGTCGAACGTACCCAATAGCCTGCTTAAGGCTTGGCAGCGCTACGACTTAACGGTCAAGGTGACGCTGGTGCATTTGACCGCATTTAATGTGGCAGCTTTGGTATTGGCGCTTATGGGTTTTAAGCTCAAGATGATTTATGCAGCGGCCGGCGCCGTGACTTTTTTAAGCTGGGCGCTGTATGTTTTTTGGACGCGACGCGCAACGGGCTTAAGGCTTTTGCATTTTGACTGGCACTGGGAAGAAGTTAAGCGCTGCTATCGGTTCGGGGTAGCGGCGTTTGTGACCAATCTGGCTAACAACGCCTTAAGCCAGCTAGACCGCCTGATTATTCCCGTCTATCTTTCGCCGGTTCAGCTTTCGTATTACAGTTTGCCCGGGAATGTTGCCGAAAAGATCAACGGCGTGAGCGGCACTTCCACCAATGTGCTGTTTCCCATGTTAAGTTCGCTTGTCGCTTCGGGGCAAAAGGAACAGATTACGCGGCTTTATGAAAAAGTTTTTAGGAATATTATTGTGCTGGCCGCGGCCATGTCACTTTGCGCGGCCCTTTTTGCCCATAAAATTCTCTATTTTTGGATTGGGCCGGAAGTTGCCGACCAGGGAGCCGGGGTGTTGGTTATTTTGGCGGCCACCAACGGAATTTTGTCCATATATAGCGTGCTGAATAATTTCCTTTTGGGCTTTGGCAAGGTAAGGTTTTTAATGAAGGCTTCTTTGGTCATGTCCGTTATAAATGTTGTGTTTTTGCTGTGGTGGGTGCCGCATTTTCAAATTCGCGGTGCGGCGTGGGCTTATTTGGTTTCTGTCCTGCCCGTGGTAGTAATTATTTTCTTGGTGGAGCGCAGGTTTTTGGGACTGACCGGCCGGGCAATGTTTTATGCCAAGCTGGTTGGCAAATTAGCCGTGACCTCGCTGGCATTTTACGCCTCGTATTTTTTTATTCTCAACCCGCTGGTCCGGAATATTGCGTCCTTGATTGTCGTAGGCAGCCTTTCGGTCGTTGTTTATTTGGCATTCTATAAGCTGTTCGGTTTTTTAGACGAGGAGGATTGGCAGGCTTACAAAGGCTTTTTTTGGCGCATCTTGCTTAAATTTGGATGGGGTAAAAAAACCGTATGAAATTCAATTTCAAGGCCTTAAAACGGAGGCTGCTTTGGCTGGTTTATTTGCCGGTAATTATTTTTCGAGCCCTGGTAATGGGGCCCCTTGAGGCTGCCAAGATAAAATCAAGGATTAAAAATTTAGGGGATGCGGCAGATTTTCAAAAAGAGAATAATATTTTTTTGGCCAGTTCATTCCGAATTACTTCTAAAGAGCGGGAGGGTATTTTTTATACGGCTTTTAAACAAAGCCTAAAAAATTTTAGCGGCCAGGTGCCGCTTAAAATTGCCGATGCATCCCAGCAGCCTTTTGCGGCCTCAAATTTGGAATTTTTGCAGAGTTTAAAAGGCGTTAAGCTTGAGTATCAGAATAAGGCCGAGCGGCTAAACAGCGCGTATTATAATTTGCTGAGCGTTTCAAAGGAAAAATATTTTGTCATGCTGTTTGACGATTTCCCCATTGTAGGTTTAAGTGAAGGATTTTTGTCCGCTTGCGCCGCCCTGCTTAACAGCTTTGAGGGTTTGGTGGATTTGGTTTTTATTGAAGGCGTGAGCGAGTACAAAATTGACCGCGCTGAACGCCGGGTGGTTTACAATCCTGACTCGCGGGACTTTAAGCATCATCCCAGCAAATTAGTGGGAACCGTTAAATACGATGAATATGAATTCGCAATTTTGGAAAATTTCCATTACGGTTTTTTCTTTAATACCGTTGTCGCCAACGCCAAAGATTATGCGCGCAGACTTAAGTGGTATATGGACAAAATTGACCACACCAGCCCCCACGCCATTGAGCTTGCCGGCAGCCTCAAAATCGGCCCTATCTATAAGTTTATTGCCGTGCCTTTGAATGTTTTTAATTTCGACATTGACTACTCCCATACCGACATTTCTATAAGAGAGGTGGTTAAGGGCGCCCGCGAGTTGCAAAACGCTTTAGATAAAGGCTATGAGCTAAAGCCTGCGTAAGGACTCACGTATTCCCAGGATTTTTGCTAAAATACGGCTATGACAGAACTAAGCTTTGAAGAAATAAAGGAAGGGCAAAAGGCCGAATTCCAAGTTGAAATCACAAAAGAATTGGCAGAAAATTTTGCCAGCCTTTCGGGCGACAATAATCCTTTGCACACGGACGATGTTTATGCTGCCAGAACCGAATTTAAGCAGCCGGTTGCGCACGGCATGATTATAGGGGCATTGTTTTCAAGGCTCCTGGGCGTCCATTTGCCCGGGAAATATAATTTATATCTTTCCCAAACTTTGGAATTTCACAAGCCGATTTTTTTTGGTTCTAAGATTTTAATAGAAGGCTTGGTCGAACAAAAAGTCGATGCTTTAAAATTGCTTAAAATTCGGACCCGGGCCATTTTAGCGGAGAGCGGGGAAATCGCCGTAAGCGGAATGGCTTTGGTTAAACTGCTGAAATGAATAAGAAAATAATTGCCATAACCGGAAGCGGGGGCTTGGGCACAGCCGCGGCGCAAAAGTTTTTAGCCGCAGGCTGGCAGGTTTTAATTTTAAGCCAGACCTCCGGAGTGGCTGGCTGTGAATTTATAGAGTGCGATATTACGCGCGCAGACCAAGTGGAAAAGTCGTTTAAAAAAATACGCTCTTTGGACGCATTTATCCACACTGCCGTTTCCAGGCCCGTTATAAAGAAGATTTTTGCCCTTTCACGGGAAGAATTTTTGTCATCTTTTGAGGTCGACGTTTTTGGCGGGTTTAATGTCATTAAAAAAGCCGCCGAAATTATGAAAGGGACAGCGGGCAGCATTTTGGCCCTCGGCAGCCTGTATGCGGAAATTGGAGTTCCACATCCTTCTTTGGCCGGCTATATTTCCGCCAAGTTGGCCTTGCGGGGTTTTTTAAGGCAATTACACGAAGAATTGGCGGGCGCCAAACTTAGGGTAAACATGCTGGCGCCGGGCTTTGTGCCCGCGGGTTTAAACAAAGATATTCCGGAAGCAGTTGTAAATTTTATGACCGAAAAAATGCCTAAAGGATTTGTGCAAAGCCCTGAGGAAGTGGCCCAAGCATTGTTTGAAATCACCAATAATCAAACTGTAAACGGATTATTTATCCCTCTTAATTCGGCAGAAAGGAGTGCGTTGTAATATGCTAGGAGTTGGCGTTGACATTGTGGAAATTGCCAGATTCAAATCCGCTAAATATTTAAACAGGGCCTGCGAACTGTTTTTAACAAAAAATGAATTGAGGAATGTCCCCAATGACGAAACCAGGTTCCAGTATTTAGCCTCCCGTTTCGCCGCCAAAGAAGCGGTGTTAAAAGCTTTGCCGGAAGGCACCGGTTATTATGATTTTGAAATTTCCAAACAGGCCCGAAAGCCCCGGGTGGTTTTTAAAAAGCCGGCATACCAAAAATACAGTGCTCTAATTAGTCTTTCCCATTCTTATAATTTGGCTATTGCTTTTGCGGTCATTCAACTAACGTAACCCGACTATAATTTTCAATAAAGCATATGGAAGCCATTGAATACATTAAATTAGCCAATAACTTAAAAAATTTCGAAACCCGGCCTTATAAAAAGGTGGTTATACGCTTGGTGACAAATTTTACGGACGAGATTTTGGCAAAGCTGTTGACGGGAAAAGTTTTAAGCCAGGCGCAATACCCGGAGGTTTTAAAAACGCCTTATAAGCAGTACCATTTTTTGTTTAAAGACAGAAGCAGCCAACTTTACAGCCAATCGGCCGATATAACCTTTATTTTTTTTGATGTAAATATTTATAACTTAACTGAATTTAAAGAGGCGTCTTTTTTTAAAGAAATTTTGGAAGAAATAAAATATTTTGTAAAAAACCAAGCGGGTATTGTTGTTATTAATAATTTTGTTTTGCCGTACCATAGCGCTTATGGCAACCTAATTTCCGACAACGATTTTTTTAAACTCGTCGAAAGTTATAACCAAGCTTTGGCGTCTGCGGCCGGGGATCTGAAAAATTTTTATATTTTTGACACCAACAGGCTGGTTCACAGGATTGGAGAAAAAAATGCGCGCGATTTAAGAAGTTTATATGCGTTTGATCTTCCTTTTACCACGGAATTTTTAAAAACCCTGTCGGAAGAATGGTATGCCTACATTTTTGCCAAGTTTGGCCAGGCGAAAAAGTGTTTGGTACTTGATTTGGACAATGTTCTTTGGGGAGGTGTGGTGGGGGAGTCGGGCCTTAACGGCATTGCCCTTGGGCCTGATTACCCGGGGTTGGCATTTAAAAATTTCCAACAGGCCGTTCTCGACTTCCATAATCGGGGAGTTATTTTGGCAATTAACAGTAAAAATAATTTAAGCGATGTAGAAGAAGTTTTTGGCCGCCATGCCCATATGGTCTTAAAGCGCGAGCATTTTGCGGCTATGCGGGTAAATTGGCATGACAAGGCTACAAATTTACGGGAGCTGTCGCAGGAGTTGAATATTGGTCCGGACAGTATGGTGTTTCTAGACGACGATCCGGTTAACCGAGAGCTGGTAAAACAGCAATTGCCCGACGTTTATGTCCCTGAATTTACTTTAGAGCCGGAGGAATACGCGGAATTTTTGTTTTCCCTGCCTGTCTTTAGCCCCCTGCCTTTAACCCCCGAAGATAAGGCAAAAGGCAGGATGTACCAAGAGGAACAGCAGAGAAAAGCCATCCAAACCAGCGCCAAAGATTTAAATGAGTACATTAAGCAGCTCAAAATAGAATTGAAGCCTGCTCTTAACGACCCCAATGCCCTTGCCCGGCTTTCCCAAATGACCCTCAAGACCAACCAGTTTAATTTGACTACCCGGCGTTATAGCGAAAAAGAGATAGAAAATTTTATGCAAAAAGGTTGGGTATTTTTTGCCGATGTCACCGACAAGTTCGGCGCTTACGGCATTACCATTATGGCCATTGCTATTAAGGAAGGTTCCAATGCGCGGCTGGATTCGTTCCTAATGAGCTGCCGTGTTATGGGCAGGGGAGTGGAACAAAAATTTTTCAATTTTATTTTAGATGAATTAAAAGCCAAAGGTGTAAAAGAGCTTAAGGCTGTCTTTATACCCTCACCCAAGAACGACCCGGCCAAAGATTTTCTGCCTTCCATGGGCTTTGAGCTTTTAAGCGAAAACAAAGAGCGGAAAGAATATACGTTGAATATTGCCTAAGTATGTGGGGTCGGGCTATAATTTAATATAATTATGAGTAAATTAACTTCCATTTTTTCTTCCATCCTTAATATTCCCGAGGAAAAAATCACGGGGGAAATCTCCCCTGAAAATACGCCAACCTGGGATTCTTTGAACGCGATTATTTTAGTGACGGAAATCGAGAAAGCTTATAATATTAAGTTTACTTACGATGAAGTTATGGCAGTCAAAAATTTTGGCGGCGCGGTTAATTTGATCAAGAGTAAAGGCGCTAATCCGGAAATTTAACAGATCTGCGAAATCTGCGTATCGGTGAACTATGTTATTTAACTCCCTTTCATTTTTATATTTTTTTGTTTTTACGATTGCTGCCTATTTCCTGCTAAAACAGAAATGGCGCAATCTTTTTTTGCTTTTAATGAGCTGCGCATTTTATATGGCTTTTGTGCCAAAATATATACTTATTTTGGGCGCAACCATTGTTATAGATTATTTTGCAGGCATATATTTGGAAAAAATCCAGGGCTCCAGGCGCAGGCTATTTTTAGGTTTAAGCATTTTGGCCAACATTGGTATTTTGGTTTTTTTCAAATATTTTAATTTTTTGGTTTTTAACTTTAACGCCGCGGCCGATTTTTTAAACTGGAACTATTCAATAAATTTTCTGAAAATTATTTTGCCAATAGGGCTTTCCTTTCACACCTTCCAGGCTTTAAGCTATACCATAGAAGTTTACAAAGGAAGGCAAAAGGCTGAGTATAATTTTATTACCTACGCCCTGTATGTCATGTTTTTTCCCCAGCTGGTGGCAGGCCCCATAGAGCGGCCGCAAAATTTATTGCACCAGTTTTATGAGGAGCATAAATTTGAATACGGCCGCGTGGTTGACGGGTTGAAACTTATGGGCTGGGGGTTTTTTAAGAAAATCGTGATTGCGGACCGGCTGGCAATTTTGGTTAATACGGTATATGGCAATCCCCACAGTTATTCAGGTTTAGCTTTAATTTTAGCCACCGTCTTTTTCTCTTTCCAACTTTATTGCGATTTTAGCGGCTATACCGACATCGCCCGGGGGGCGGCCCAGGTGCTGGGTTTCCGTTTAATGGAGAATTTCAACCGTCCGTTTTTTTCCAAAAGTATTTCCGAATTTTGGCGCCGCTGGCATATTTCCCTGTCTTCCTGGCTGAGGGACTATGTTTATTATCCTGTCGCCTTCGGCGGCAGCCGGGGCAAATACAAAATTTATTTGGCCGTGCTCGTAACTTTTTTTGTCAGCGGCTTGTGGCACGGCGCAGGCTGGACCTATGTAGTTTGGGGGAGTTTGTACGGCGCTTATATAATTATTTCAATGTTGACAAAAAACCTTCGGGAAAGGTTTTGGCAGAAGCTAAAGGTTCCGGCGGACAGTTTTTGGAGAAAATTTGTCCAAGTGTTTACAACTTTTTCCCTTGTCACTTTTACCTCCATTTTTTTCCGGGCCCAAAATTTAAGCGACGCGGGCTATATTGCCACGCATTTATTTTCCGATTTTAAAAGCGCCGGTTTAAGCGGTTTGAATGTAACTCCCGCCGCCTTAGGCCTGTCTTTTGCTTTAATACTTATCTTAATCGGCGTGGAGTTGGCCCAGCGGACGGGGGAAATTATTGGGCGCTTAAAAACCCGGCCGGCATATATAAGGTGGCTGGTTTATTATGTGGTATTGGCTTGCCTCTTATTTTTAAGCGTGCGGGGCGGCCAACAGTTTATTTATTTCCAGTTTTGAATTCACAGACGCGCTGATTCCGCCGATCTTATAGGTACCAATTTATTTATAGATTAAAATTTGTGCCGGCACGGATGTCCGTGTATTCGTTATAAAGTTATGCAAAAACAGGAATTTAAAAAATTTATTACGCGCTTGCTGCTCTTCCTCTCGCCAATTTTTTTGGCATGGGTGATTGAACTGTTTGTTTTGCCCATCAATTATTTTACTTTCCGGGTGCCCGAAGCGTTAATTGTGCATTCGTTTTTGGGCAAGGCGCTCTTGCCCGGTCCGTTCTATCCTAACTTTACTATAACCGCAAAAGAATCGGGCGGTTTGGGCGTCCATACCACTTATGAACAATGGCAGGAAAATTTTTGGCAGACGGATGCCTTGGGGCACAGGAAGTCTTTGCATCCGGGTGTATCAGTGTCGAGCCCTATTGTAATAATCGGAGATTCCCATTTAGCGGGCCTGACCTTGAGCCAAGCGGAGACCCTCTCAGAGCAGCTCCAAAAAATAATCGGCAAAGACGTTTACCCGTTGGATTTTTCCGGGCTGGATTATTTTTTAAGCGCCGCGTATCCTGCTTCCCAAAAGCCGGAAGTGGTAATTTTAGAGGCCTCCGAAAAGAGCCTGCTAAACGTACCTTTTATGGATTCCGGCAGCAAATTAACCGGCCTTAAAAGGAAAGAGCAGGCTTTAAGGACAACCGTTGTTTTTCGGAAATTACAGCCCCTGTCCATCCTGCTCGACAGGATGAGCAAGCAGACTATGTATAATTTTTTGCGCTCCAAAATAGATTATGCGTTAACGCCGAAAGCGGTACGGGTGGGCAACATCCCGGAGTTTACGCTTTTTGACACCGACCCCCAGGCTTATGAAAACCGCACAGGGGAGCAAGCCGAAGGGTTAGCAAGAAAAATTATGGCGGCTGATAAGGAATTAAAACGCCGCGGCATACGTTTTATTTTCCTGCCGGTACCCAACAAGGAGAACATATATTGGCAATATGTTCCTGGGCAAAAACAGCCTATCTTTTTACCTGAATTAATAGTAAAATTAAGGGAGGCCGGAGTGGAAGTGGCGGATACCCAAAGCTTGTTTTCCGCGGAAGTAAAAAATCGCGGCGCAATTTTATACCAGGCGGATGACTACCACTGGAACAGGCAAGCCGTTGAGCTTACAGCTAACATGCTAAAACAAATTATAGAAAAACCACAGCAGTCCAAATAAGCCAAATATGAACAAGTTTTTAAAATTTTGGTACAAATCCTTCCACAAGCTTAAAACGTGGGTTTTGTTGTCGGGCTTAAAGCCCCCCCGTGCGGAAGAAAAGAAGCGCGCGGAAATTCTGAGGGGCAAAATAAAAAATTTACAGTCCAGCGGAGATTTGCTTAACCGTCCGGCAGCGGAAAAATTTTGGACCGCTTATCGCAATAACATCCGCCGGGATATTTTGCAAAAAGACCCCAGGAATTTTTTAAATTGGGCGCCTATCCGCTCGTCTATGTTCCATGAGCCGGAAGACAGGCTGGAATTAGACATTTTGAAGGCTTCACCCGTGTGGCCCGAATTTCAAAAAGCTTTGGTCGAGCAAAAGCCGGGCAACCCTCGGCCTTACTGGTTTTACTCCCAAACTTCCGGCAATTTGCTGCATCATGCCTATATTTGGCAGGAATTTTTAAAAGTTTTTCCGGAAATAAAAACCCGGGAATTTAAAACTATTTTTGAGTTCGGGGGAGGCTACGGCAGTTTTTGCAGGCTTTTTTACCGGTTGGGTTTTAGCGGCAAGTATTTTATTTATGATTTGCCCGAATTTTCCTTTTTGCAGGAATATTTTTTAAACTCAATAAATATCCCGGCTGCCTTGGCCTCGGGGTCTGTTAATTCCTCCGTCAGCCTTTTAGACAGCGTGGAAGTTTTGCGCTCAAATGCAAATTTAGTAGAAAGCCCCGATTTGTTCCTGGCCACCTGGTCGCTTTCGGAAAGCCCCATAGAACTGAGGGAAAAAATTTTTGAAGTTGTAAAATCTCCCGGGGCCTTTTTAATTGCCTTCCAGGGTATGCTTTCAAACCCGGGGAGCGAGGTAAACAACTTGGAATATTTTAAAAAGTTTATGGCCCAAAGGCCCGGCTATGATTGGCAATTAACAAATATCCAACAGTTGCCTCACAGCTATTTTATGTTGGGGAGGAAAAAGTTATGAATACAATCTTAGTGACCGGAGCGGCGGGGTTTATAGGTTCCCATACGGCTAAAAAATTATTAGAACAAGGCTATAAAGTCATCGGCGTCGACAATTTTAACCGATATTACGACCCCAATTTAAAAAAGGCGAGGGTCAAATTTTTGTTGCCCCGCGTGCCAATTTACAAATGCGACATTGCGGATTATAAAAATTTAAAAAAGGTTTTCCAAAAGAATAGAATCCATTCTGTCTGCCATTTGGCTGCCCAGGCGGGAGTGAGATATTCGGTGGAAAATCCGTTCGTGTATGAAGAAGCCAATTTAAAGGGCACTTTGAATTTACTGGAACTCACCCGCGAATTTAAAGTCAAAAATTTTGTGTTTGCTTCCAGCTCATCTGTATACGGCCAAAGATCCAAAGTCCCTTTTAGGGAAAAGGATAGTACGGACCAGCCGGTATCCTTGTATGCGGCTACAAAAAAAGCCACCGAGCTTTTAGTTTATTCTTACCACAGGCTTTACGGTATAAACGCCACCGGTTTAAGGTTTTTTACGGTTTATGGCCCCTGGGGGAGGCCCGATATGGCGCTGTTTAAGTTTGCAAAAAATATTTTGGAAGGTAAGGTTATAGAAGTTTATAACCAAGGCAAAATGCAAAGGGATTTTACTTATATAGATGACATTGCGTCAGGAGTGGTAAAAGCCATACAAAAACCTTTTGCCTGGGAAGTAATTAATCTTTGCGCATCGAAGCCCGTAAATTTAATAGACTTTATTAGCACTTTGGAAAAAGCCATTGGCAGGAAAGCTGAGAAGAAATTTTTGCCTTTGCAAAAAGGCGATGTGCTTAAAACTTACGGTAGCAGTAAAAAGGCCGAAAAACTTTTAGATTTTAAAGCGCAAACGAAGTTAGAGAAGGGGATTAAGGACTTTGTTAATTGGTATAAGGGATATTATGGAGTTAAGTAATTTAGAACAGGCGTTTGATTTTTCTGTTATAGGCAGCGTTTTAAATTTGACTGGGCGGGCCGGTTTGACGACGCAGATTCAAGAACGCTATCCAAGTCTAGAAGTGTCCGAAACAGCATCGGGCAGGTTTTTTGATTTGGTTATAGCCGGCAGCAACGTCAATAGCGCGATTAAGTCTACAAAACATACCTTGGTATATTTAAATGCCGATGAAAGCACAATTGAAAATTTAGAAATTTCGGGTTTGGCGCATTGGCCGGAGGCGGAAAAATTAATGGGGGGGAATGCGAGGGTTTATAGGACCTGGAAATTTTTAAAACCGCACAGCGGCTATTTTATCCAGCAGCTAAATTCCGACGACGCCAACCATCACGTTTTCCATCTCCATCCCGGTCTGTATTATAAAAGCCTGCAAGCCGCGTTTTTGGACCTGGCGCGCACCATAATCGCTTTATCGGAGCAAGGCAAAGCCGCCAGCATTGTGCGGGCGAGTGATGGCGACTATTATTTTTTACGAAAAGTGGAAATCGGCAGCGCCAAGCCCGGCCGGAGGGCTTTAACGGTGCCGTACGAGAAAATTGATATGGCTTTATTTAGAAGGCTGTTTTGGCAAAATGACATTATTGCCGTAAGCATTGAGCCGTCTTTCCATAATTCCTGGAAAAAATATTTATTTTACGAAAAGTTCGACAAATTTTTTTGGAAGCTGAATTTTAAATTTCGCGGCCAAAACTCCTTTAAGTATTTGAATTTTATTTTTGACAAAATTTTTTCGCCCATAATCAAAACTGGCTTTTTTTTAAAGCCATTTATAAAAAATCATCCCCATAAAAATAAAGCAGTTGAGATCCTAAACAAAACCCAAACCCCCATGGAAGCGGTTTACAGCCTAGTGCCTTCCAAATGGATTTTTAGGAATTTTAAAAACCAAATTGGCATTATAGCGGGCGAAAAAAAATGCGAGCTCATAGGGCTTTTAATGCAAAGAGAGGAATATAGGAATTACATTGGCATGGACAAATTTACCGACTATGTGGCGGTGCCGCAAAAAGGCGCGGCCGACAATTTAGAGGCATTGGCAAAAGACATTGGGGAAAAAATAAAGCATAGCCAGGCCAAAATTTTTCTTGTGGGGGTAGGGAGCGCCAAATTGGGCTTATTGCCTCTTTTAAAACAGTATAAAAATGCTATATTTATAGATGTAGGCGCAGGGCTGGATGCCTTAGCCGGCGTGGTTTGCCAACAGCGCCCGTATTTTTGCGAATGGACGGATTACCGTATTAACGGTTATGACTATTCCAAAGTGGATTTTATGGACCAGGGCAACCCCGCCTGGAACAATCCGGAGTATAAGACTAAATGGATAGATTAAGAGTTGCTGAAATATTTCAGTAAATGTTTCAGTAACAAAAAAATAAAAAAAATGAGAATATTATCCCAGCAAAATATCCGCAAACTCACCAAAATGGCCGGCGGAAAATCGATCGGCCTGACCTTGCCCATTGAATATATAAGAAAATTGAAATGGAAGGATCGGCAAAAAGTAGTGGTAAAGCTCAAAGGCTCTAAACTCATAATCAGCGACTGGCATAGCCCTGCGAAGTCCCGATAGGTCGGGACGCAGTAGGAAAAAATAAACGGCAAAAAACAACAAGACCGCCCTGCAAGATCCTCGTTTTTGGCGAGAACTCACAGGGCGGTCTTTGGATTTGGTTAGGACTTACTCAAGCGAGCGTAATTCCCACTGCCGAGTTCCCATGCTGGAGTTCAGTATTGCTATGACCTCCCTCACGTCCATGGCAACGCCGTTGAGTTTTATGAGTTTGGCAGCGTTATTTTCGATCATGGAGCGGTAGTACTCGACGGTTTGTTGGTTCACCCCGACAATGACCGGAGTCATACCGTCAAAGGTGAATGGAGATTCCTGCAAAGATTTGCCGGTTCTTGTGTCAATTGCGTAGGCGCCAAGTTCTTGGCAGCATACAGCAATCGCACCGAGTTCGTGTCCGCGTTGGCCTTCAATGACTTCTTTGTCGCCAATTTGTGTCGAGAGGGCGAGGGGATTATTGAAGAAGCAATCAACTTCCCCCAAAGGGACCCGCAAAATGTTCATAAAGCTCGATGCGGTGTCTGCCCATTCCACGTTTTGGTTAATCAGAAGGCGGGTTACCCAGTTGGCGTACCTGTAAAACTCACAAGCCAACAGAGGAGAGTGACGGTGGTGTTGAACCTTTCTTATCACCTCCCTTGGTTGCCTATAGGAAAGAAAGGAAAAAAGAGGATTGGGATTCCATGGCTCGGTTTGTACGCCCAGCCCTTTTCCCGCCAACCATATCTGTCCGTTTCGAAGGTCCAGGCCACCACCAACCACGAAGTCGCCGAACTTAAGGTCTGCTTTGTTTGGTGCCACTGCGACCACCGTGGTCATACTTTCGGCGATTTGTCGGTTGCCGCAGGCTTGCCAGCGGGCCGCATTGGCGGTACCATCTTGCGGGTCGATGTAAAAAGTATATTCTTCCCGCCGGCCACCAGGCCAGAAAGGCTCGTAGCCTTCCA
>CAZDEP010000014.1:0-17975 GCA_964504715.1 uncultured Candidatus Saccharibacteria bacterium
AGGGGACCCACGGGGAAAAAGAACATCACTTTTTCCCCTCCAACCTTTCAGTCTGTTATGCATTAACCTATCCACCTCTAGAGGGGGTGGGTGGAATAACGGAAAGAGAGGTTGGAATAGGAAAACTTATGAAATAAAAATTTGACTTGCAAAAATAATAATGTCATAGTTAAGGCAAATAAATTACCTTTTTAACATGACACAAAAAACCATAAAAACCTCGGTAGCCGAGGAAAAATTAAAGGAATTTGCCAGGCAGCTGGTAAAAGATAAAAATTTTCAGGGTATTGAAGACCCCGAAATAGTCCGGCAGCTTGAGGAAGATTTGTACGAAAGGTTGGAAGAGCGGGTAAATGCCGAAATTTTAGCCGCCCTCCCTCCGGAAAAATTGGAAGAGTTTGACCGGCTTTTAGATATAGGCAGCAGGGAAGAGGTCAGCGATTTTTGTGAAGCTAATATCCCAAATTTGCAGGAAGTTATAACTAACGCGCTTGGAGCGTTTCGGTTGCGGTATTTGGGTTTGGATAAATAATGACCTTAGAACCTATCTTAACATTTTATAACTTCCATCCTCCTTATATTAAGGGGAAGAAATAAGAAAATGTCAGAATACAACCGCTATTTGCCGGAAGAAGAGCGGCAAAAAGCGCAAAAAGAAAAATTTGTTTTTGCAGATATAAGCGACATTCAGGAAGAAATGGCGCAGGACGCTTCTTTGGCGCAGTTTAACGAAAAGCCGGAAGGCGAGATACCCAAGGGGTGGAAAAAAGTTTTTTCCGGCAAGTTTTGGAAAGGCGTTGGAAAGAGCATCTGGAAGCAGAATTTGGCGCGCGACTATTATGAAGTCGCAGGCAAGAAGAAAGCCGAGAAGCAAATGGAAGAAAGCGGCAGTCTTTTTTCTATCGAGAAAAAATTTAACGCCCAGGAAAAAGGCATATCCGAAGAGGAAAAACAGCGACGGTTGGAATTGCAAAAACAGGCCCACGCGCAGTATACCGGGGCCATAACCGAACGCTTTGGAAGCGCCACGGGCGAACTGGTTGAGGATTTGGTTCATACCCAGCATGGCGAGAAAATAGATACACTCGGGGAGAGCGAACAGGAGAAACTTATTAAATACAAACTCATTGGCACGGCCAAGGCTTTTGCCGCCGGCCACATTGACGAACAAGGGGTGCTGGAAGAAGAGGCAAAAATTTGGGCCGAAATAAAAGGTGTAAAGCCGGAAGTGGTGCAAAAAGGGAAAATGTATGCCAGCAACCTTTTAAAGATTGCCAAAATGGCCAAAGCGGAAGTGGAGAGGCAAGTGGCGCAAAGCATAGACCAGCATCAAGCGGTAATGAATTTGAATTTGGATTTTGATGTGGTGGTAGGCCGGGCAAAGAGCGGTGCCAAAACCGAAGCGCAGTTCAATGCCGTGGAAAATGCGGTGGAGAAAATCCAGGCTAAGACTCGAGGGCTTTTTGGTTTTGCTTTAAACGAAACCGCCATTACGGCCGTGGTTACTGCCGCTTATTACGTAAAAAAGAGCCTGTTCACGCGCGGCCTTTCTTCCGTTGCTGGTGTTGCCGGGGCTGCGGCGGGCGCGGGAGTTACGGCCGCTTTTAGGGAAGGTAAGGTTTTGGAAAAGGAAAGGATGCAGCACGCGCGGGAAATGGCCCAAGGCCGAAAATTTAACGAAAGCACGGCAACAAGGCGCAAAGAGTTGGAGCAATTCCGCATAAAATTCAAAACTGCCGGGGAGCTCGAAAATAATTTAAAGGCCAGCCTGTTTGATTGGGTTGATAGCGGTCGGGATATAACCGAACTAAGTTTGGAAGAATATGAAAAGGCCATGGCCGCCGTCGCGGAAATAGATTCGCGTATTTTGGAAGGCGAGCGCGGGATTGTGGTAAAAAAGCGCAAGTGGCTGAAGTTTTGGAAAGAGGAATATTCCGAGGAGCGCAAAAAGGCGGATTTAATCGGTTGGTCAGATCCGACTAAAATTGCCGAGGAAGAAGGCCGGCTGGATGCCCAGCGGGCAGCGGCCAAAATGCTTTTGAAAAAATGGGCTCTTGCATACGGTATGACGGAAGAGCAGTTTAAGGCCGACTTAAAAAGTGCCGTGGATGGGAAAATTACTTCCTTCTACGAAGGCGACGAAGGCATTGAAAAACAGAATGAAAGATTTAAGAAATTCAAGCACAAGAAAATGTGGACTGCCGGCAAAAAAGCGGCCAAATGGGGCGTCATATTTGGTACGGCAATTCAGGAGGTCAGCGCCTTTGGGCAGGAACACACTTATGGCGCTTTGGAACACGGCTGGGACGCCGTGCGCGGACAACAGCATGCTTTTGGCTACGGCGAGCACTCAACCATGCTCGATAGCGCTTTTCGCCACGCCGAAAAGGCGGGCGGAGAGGCTTATGACTATTTATTCCCCACAGCCCATGCGGCCCCGGCTCCCAAAGACTATATGCTGGGAGGGGCAAAATATAAAATGTACGAGGGTCTAAAGTGGCAGGGTGACCCTTCTACACCCGACCCCAATGACAGAATTTTGCTTGACGGTTCAGGCAACCGTTTAAGCGAACCCGGACATCCTTTAAAATTTAATCCCGACGGAACACCTTCGGCAGATGCCAAAAAGTGGCTAGGCGACCACGGTTATAACGTAAAAGAAAGTTTGGTGCCAGGAGCCGCGAGCCACAAAGGAATACATAATTTAGACGTGGCCGGCACCAAATCCCAATATCCTGATTTGCAAATAAACAAACGGGCTGATTGGCACGATGAAGCGGGAAAATTCTGGAGCTCTATCCATAAAAAAATGTTGGAGTTTGAAGGCAAGCAGCAAATGGGTTATTTGGTGGCGCATGGCGATAAAGTATACCTTGACTGCAGTAAAGTCATGGATAATTTTTTGACGGAGGTTCAGGAGCGTATTAATGACCCTGATTTTGGGCAAGTGGAAGGCTATTTTAACGCAGACGGCACGCCTTTTGTTGACCCGAAAATGATGCATTTAAGAGAGCAAATTATTGAATCTATAAACAACGGGACTTTTAAAGATCATTTTCAGGCGGTAGTTATTCCGACAGAAGGTGCGAACAGTGCCGGACTAAGTGATATAGTCCAGGGAGCGAATGATCACGGACTTATTGAATTAAAAGGAAATTACGACTGGTCAAAATTGTTTTTGGATCCGGCAACTGGGAAAATTGATCCTTCCAAATTGCATGACGGCAAACTGCCGTTCAGGTTTTTGGAAATGCGTTTCGACGGCCATGTTATGAATACCGCGCAGGGCGCGGGGGAAACTGTGGCAACGCAAACCCCGGTATTTGAAATTATTCCGCCTTCCGGCACCGGGCCGGAAGGGGTGCCGACCACTGTTTTTCCGCCCTTGGCATACGTGGGCAGACGGAAAGGCCTCGAAGAAGTTGACTGGACTCCGGGAAGTATTGAACCTCCTTCCCCGACACCTGATTATAATTCCTTAAATTACGGGGCCATAAGTATCGAACAAATCAGAAGATATAGGGCAGCGCTTTCGGAAAGAATTAGAAATAATCCCGATGCTGACTTGGACCATTATAATGAGGCAGAAGATTACTTTATACGCATGGAGGCATTCCGATTGTTAGCAACGCAAGAACTTGCGGATCAGGCTGGCCCAATGAGCGAAGATAACCTGGTTAGTATCTGTATTCCCGTTGCTGGTCACCAGGAAGGAGCGAATATTTACTCCACCTTAAAAAATTATACCAACCAAACCGCGGACAAAAGAAAATTTGAAATTATTCTCTTTGTCAACCATCCGGATAAAGACAAATCAGGCAATCCGATTGTGCCCGATAATACTTTGGAAGAAATTGCCAGATTTAAAAATGACCATCCCGAGATGACGGTAAAGGTAATGTATAAAATTTTGCCTATTGAGGAAGCAAAAATTGGAAACATTAGGAAATATTTGAATGACGCAGTTATTTGGAGACATCACCAAAGGGGACGAAATGTGCCTGATTTGGTTATTGTCAGCAACGATGCGGATAATAAGGGTGTGGCTCCGGAATATATTCAGAATTTTATTGTAAAATTTGGAGAGAATCCCGAAGTCGATGCTTTTTTGGGCCAGGTTGATTGGGACCCGGAATCATACGTAAGCAATCCTTTAATGCACGTTGGGACGCGATTTTTCCAGTATGTCGATATGCAGGTTAGAAAAAAGCATGCAGAAAAAATTCAGTCATCGGGCGCAAACTTTGCTTTTCGTTCGAGTATTTATACTGCTGTCGACGGGTATGATAATAACGACCTAATGGCAGAAGACGTGGTTTTGGGTGCCAAAATAAAAGCTGCGCGCTACGGAGCAAAAGACCCATCCCGCACAGGTATAAAATTTGCAGGCGCACGGGTTTCCAGGTTATATACAAATTCGCGCCGCGCTGTTGTGGCATTGAAAAATGGGCTCTCTCCTATTGAGCAGTGGAGTCGTGGGTTTGGTGCGTTTGACGATGAAGTAAGAAAGTATCAGGAAGCCGCTGGCGAAAAGATTATAGATTTTTCGGACGAGTCTCAGGTTAAGGACTTCATAAGTGCACTTGAAAAGATCTTAAACCGGACTTTAAATGTGATAAAAGGGCGAGATAACGTTTATTGGCAGACCACGGACAGCGGCCAGGAGATTGATAGGGCATTAAAATTGTTAGGTGTTGAGTATGTGGTAAATAGTGATGGTTCAATATCTATTAGGTCCGCTCAACGGTTGGTTGAAGGTTTAAGTAAGTACCAAAAATACGGTTTGGACTTAATGAAGAAAAAAATTCAAGCCAAAGTGGATGAAAGTTTTAAGGATACCGGAAGACTTTTGACATCCAAAGAAGCCAACAGGCTAATTGCCGACGGCAGGCTACAATTTGAGGCAGATCCTTATAAGTTTATTTATAGCGAGGAAGGACTTAATGCGGTAGACAGGCCCGGGGTGGGCATAAACCGGTTTATGAACGAGCTTAAAAACCGGTATGGCATAACCGATGCGGAATATGCGGACATAAAGCGGCAAGCCAAGGAAATGCGGGGAGGCATAACGGGCAGGAAGAGGGAAGTCGCGCAGCTTCTGCGGGTGATTATGCGCAAAGACTCCAATTTAAGAAAAGATTGGATGTCCTCCGGCGATGCCGGGAGCTATAATCGTTTTGTTAAAGATTTAATTAGAACAGAAAGCCGGGAAAGCATCGAGCGTAAAAATTTTCCATACCCCCTAGTGCAGGAATTAGTAAATGAATTTCAGATGTCCCCGGCGTTTGTATTAGAAGCCATAATGAGTTCCAGGCCTCAATTGGAGAGATGGGCGAAGAGAGAGTTTGGCACGGCAGTAGCTCAAGGAAATTACGCAAACAATGAGACTGATCGTGCAAAGGTGTACAGGCAAATTTTGGAGGAGTATCAAAATGGCAACTTGAAACTGCGTAGGCCGCCAAACAGAGGACCACGAAAGAGAAGTCGCCCGAATAGGGGAGGTAGAATAACTTAGGTTGAATCGAATTTATAAACCCGCTCCGCAAGGAGCGGGTTTATAAATGGTATTTTAGTTGACATCTTGCGCGGCCGCGCGCTATATTAACCGTGTCAAATTAAAAAATAAATTATATGGCAAAGAAATCAAACACCAAAACTTCCAAAGTTTTAATGTATCTTTTGGCCGCGAAAAAAGATTTTGAGGCGGTCTTCCCTTCGCCCCGCCAGTTTGTTAAAGACTCGCTCTTTTCTTCCTACGGGGAATTTAAAAATCTGGTATACCACCTGCGCCGGCAGAAGTGGGTGGAGGTAGTCAAAAAAAACAACGAGCGGTTTATTAAGCTCACGCGCAACGGCGAAATTGAGGCGCTTTTAGCCAAAGCGCGTTTGCCCTCGGCCAAGGGCGGTCGCTGGGACGGCAAATGGCGCATAATTATATTTGATATTCCGGAAGAGTCCGGCTCCAAACGCGACCTGCTTAGGCGCATGCTTAAAGAGAATGGTTTTTTAAGTTTGCAGGCGAGCGTGTTTATTAGCCCGTGGCCTTTAAACCGCGAGGCCATAGCATATTTGAAGGAGAGTGGGCTAATTGGCTATGTGAGAATTATTAAAGCGGAAGAAATAGACGATGATGCGGACTTGCGCAAGCGTTTCCAGCTTCCCGCATTTACTTAAAATTTCTAGGTTGACTTCCCACGCGGCCGCGTAGTATATAAACTAAAATAAAATTTGCTTATTTTCTTTTCTTTGTTATAATAATTTTATAAGCTATCTTTTGTATAAATCCTTAAACTAATTTCATGAAAAAAATTATGGAAGTCAAACCTAAAATCGAATCGTTTGCCCGCATTAAAGTCTTAGGTATAGGCGGGTCGGGGACCAACGCGGTAAACCGCATGAGCGAACTCGGCATTAAAGGCGTGGAATTTATTGCGGTCAACACCGACGCCCAGGCGCTGCACAACAACCAGGCTGATGTTAAAGTCCACATTGGCAAAAATATTACCAAGGGTTTGGGCAGCGGCATGAATCCGGAGCTGGGCAGGCAGGCGGCCGAAGAGTCCATAGAGGAGCTGGAAGAAGTCGTAGACAATGCCGACATGATTTTTATTACCTGCGGCCTTGGGGGCGGCACGGGCACCGGGGCGTCGCCGATTGTGGCCGAGCTTGCCAAAAATAAGGGCGTGCTCACGGTTGCTGTTGTTACCCGGCCTTTCAGTTTTGAGGGCAGCAAGCGCAAAGAAGTTTCCGAAGCCGGCTACGACAACCTCAAAGACAAAGTTGACGCCATAATTGCCATCCATAACGACCGCATATTGCAGATCATCGACAAAAAAACTTCGCTCATAGACGCGTTTAAAACTGTTGATGAAGTTTTAAGGCAGGGCATTTCCGGCATTTCCGACCTTATTACCACCCACGGTATAGTTAACGCCGATTTTGCCGATGTAAAGGCCATTATGCAAGATGCCGGTTCAGCCATGATGGGCATAGGACGCGCCAGCGGGGATACCCGCGCGGCTGAGGCCGCCCGCTTGGCGGTTTCCAGCCCCTTGCTTGATATGTCATTAGACGGGGCCAAAGGAGTGCTGTTTAACATTACCGGCGGCAGGGATTTGGGCATGTTTGAAATAGACGAAGCCGCCAAAGTCATTACCAAAAACATTGATCCGGATGCCAAGGTTAAATTTGGCGCTGTGGTGGACGAAAGCTTGGGCGACGAAATCCGCATTACGGTCATTGCCACAGGCTTCGATTCCGTGGCCCGTTCCGGTATGATGTCATCCTTTGAAGAGCCGAAAAAATCTTTTCTAAATACAAATATATTTTCTTCCCAGACCCAAAAAGCAGAGCCGGCACCTGCGCCGGAAACCAGAAGGCCCTTGTTTAACCCGCAAGTAGCGCAGCCCAAACCCCCCGTTCAGCCCATGCCTTCTTCTGCCAGCCCCAAAACCGACGAAGCGGACGAGCTCGAAATCCCCGCCTTCATCCGTAAAAAGATGAAGTAGTGCTAATCCAATTTGCTTATTATCAGAAATGGTCATTCTTACCCACAAAGGGAGATTTCGGCGGGCAAGCCCGCTCTTCATCCGCAAAAAGATGAAATGAGATCACAAATACACAAATATCACGAATTACACAAAATAAAAATTTCCGCCACTTGCGGAAATTTTTATTTTGTGCTATAATATATTTAATAAGACATTTGAAAGGTCGGGCGCAAAAATAAGCGCAATGTCAAAAACGGTTTAAGAAACAAAAAGCAAAATCACAAGTAAATAACGCAGGCATAAAAAAATCCGCAGTGCGGATGATTGGCTCTTTTTCCAATTGGAGAGCGAATAAATTTTATGTTTGTAAGAGGGACAACATAATGCAAGAAATGTTAACACAGGAAACTCCCGGGAAGGTTATGGGATTGCTTGGCGCAACGCTCTTTTCCATGGCCCTACTCTTTTCGGTTTCCACCAGCAACGCAAGCTTTACGGCAAGCGAATACGCCTTGCCGGATCCTTTTGCCCCCCAGAAAGTCGTAAGCCTTATAGATGGGGTTGCGGCTTCTTATTCCCAGGCTTTGGCAAATTTTGCCGAGCCGGCGAAAAACGCCATAGCCATTCATGCTGAGGGAGCTAAATGGGTTATGGCCGAAGCTTCCAATTCCATAGTCCAAGATTTGGGTTTAAGCAGTCTGGCTCAAAGCCAGCCGGCTTCCACCCAGAAAGTGGCCGGAGCTTTTGTGGTAAGAGGGGAGTATGAGCCTTTAAGCGTAGACACGCTATATGGAGTGTTAGTCGGCCGACGAGAGTGAAGTTAAAAAGTAAATAGGTATTTTAAAAGGCAGGATTGTGCAGCCCTGCCTTTTTTTGTTGGCCGGAATTGGTCCCTTAAATATAGGGGGGTAAAAAAATACGGTTAATTTCAGCCCCAACTTGACAAAGCCTTGGGAGAGGCTATTTATTTTATTTTTTTGATGGCCTTGGGGATAAAGCGGCGGCATTTTTGGAATCCGGCGATTTTTCGGCCATTGTTCATAAATACCATATATAGTATTATTGGAAAGCACGGAAATACCAGATATTGAATCAAGAATCATGGGAAGCAGCTATCTTTAGTTATTCTTGTACTTAATTCATAATTCTTGCCTCGTCCTATGAAATGCCCCAATTGCCAAAACGAAGATACCAAAGTGCTTGATTCACGCCCCGTAGACGACGGGGAGGCCGTAAGAAGGCGGCGGGAGTGCGAAAAGTGCGAATTCCGCTTTTCTACTTACGAAGAAATAGAAATTTTGGATTTAAGCGTAATTAAAAAAGACGGCAGCCGGCAAATGTTTTCCAAGGAAAAGCTGGAACGCTCCATCCGACTGCCTTTGGACAAAAGGCCCCATACCGACGAAGACTTGCGCAGGCTGCTTTCCTCCATTGAAAGCGAAATCCAAAAGAAAGCCAAAGACGGCGAAATAAAAAGCGTGGACATTGGCGAGATAGTAATGAAGAAGTTAAAAAAGAAAGACAAGGTAGCCTACATTCGTTTTGCCGCGGTGTATAGACAGTTCGAAGACGTGGAAGAATTTAAGGAAGAAATAAAGAAGTTATAAAGTAGAGTAAATAATCAAAATAAAATTAATTCATAAGTAGCAAGTAGCATGCATCAAGTAGCAAGGATTGGATACTTGATACTTACTACTTGATACTTACTACTAAAATATTTATGCAAATCAAAGAAAACCTGCAGGCTCGAACTAAAAACGCCCTTTCCGAACTTGGGGAGAAGATTTTTTTGGACCGCTACGCGGTAAAAGACGTAAAAAGGGAAACTCTCGCGGTCGGCGATACGGTGGTGGTTTTGGTTAATCCCAAAACCGGCCAAAGGGAAATAGGCACTATCCAGTCCATAGATACCAAAGAGCGCACCGCGCAAATAACCTTGCGGGACGGCCAGGTGGAAATGCGCGCCATTGAGCATATAGACAAGCCGCTCGAAACCGTGCCTGAGCAGATGTTTGAAAGGATAGCCGGCCATATTGCCAGCGTGGAAAAGACCGAAAATTTAAAGAGCGAATGGGAAGGCAAATTCCGCGAGCTTATGGACGACTGGAAGTATGTGCCGGCGGGCAGGATTTTTACCGGCGCGGGGACCGGGCAAAATTTAACTTTTTATAATTGTTATGTTATCCCTTCGCCCAAAGATTCGCGCCATGGGATTTTTGAAACCCTGGGCCAAATGGCGGAAATCATGAGCCGCGGCGGGGGAGTGGGGATTAACGTTTCTTCCTTAAGGCCCCGTTATGCTTATGTCAAAGGCGTAAACGGCCGGTCGAGCGGTTCGGTTTCTTGGGCCTCGCTTTATTCTTTTGTCACCGGCCTAATAGAGCAGGGCGGCAGCCGCCGCGGCGCTTTAATGCTGATTTTGAATTGCTGGCACCCAGATGTGATGGATTTTATTAATTCCAAAAAGGAAGCCGGCAAAATTACCAATGCCAACATAAGCGTAGGCATTACCGACGACTTTATGCAGGCCGTAAAAGAAGACAAGCCGTGGGATTTGGTTTTTCCCGATCCTGCCGACCCGTTGTATGAAAAAGAATGGGACGGCAACCTTCAGAAATGGAAAGCCCTGGGCGGCAAAATCATCAAGCATAAAACCGTGCGGGCTGCCGACATTTGGGACAACATTATTACCAGCGCCTGGACTTCGGCCGAACCTGGCATGTACTTTATAGACCGCGCCAACCATTTTTCCAACTCCTGGTATTTTTCCGCCCTGCCCTGCACTAACCCTTGCGGCGAACAGCCGCTGCCTGCCTGGGGCGTGTGCAATTTGGGCCATGTTAATTTGGCCAAACACATAGACCGCGCCAGCGGGGAAGTAATGTGGGATAAGTTGAAAACCACGGTAAAGTATGCCGTGCGCTTCCAGGATAATGTCATTGATGCCACGCCTTATTTTTTTGAGGAGAATCGCAAGCAGCAAATGTCCGAACGCCGCGTGGGCATGGGCACCATTGGGTTGGCGGAAATGTTAATTTACAAAGGCCTGCGCTACGGTAGCGCCGAGGCGGTTAGTTTTATAGACAAGCTTTACCAGTTTATAGCCGTTACCGCTTACGAAACCTCCGTTGAACTTGCGCGCGAGAAGGGCGCTTTCCCCCAGTTTGAGGCTCAAAAGTTTTTAGAGTCGGGGTATATGAAGCAAATGCCCGAATACATCCGGGATTTGGCCCGACAGTACGGTGTGAGGAATGTGACTATTATGACTCAGGCGCCTACCGGCACAGTGGGTACCATGGTCGGGACATCCACCGGCATTGAGCCGTTTTTCTCCTGGACGTATTTTAGGAAGTCGCGCCTGGGGGTGCATGAGGAAAAAATCAAACTGGCTGCCGACTGGCTGGACGCACATCCGGGCGAAGAGCTGCCTAAGCATTTTGCCACTGCCATGGATTTGGAACCGGAAGAGCACGTACGCGTCCAGGCGGCGGTACAGAGGTGGACAGATTCCGCCATTTCCAAAACCGTTAACGCCCCCCAAAACTACACCGTGGAGCAAACCAAGCAGCTTTATACCTTAATGTATGATTTGGGTTGCAAGGGCGGAACCATTTACCGCGACGGCAGCCGCGACGAGCAGATCTTGGCCACGGACCATAAAAAATTGGGTAAAGACGCCGCCCAGCAGGTGGAGTCCGCCATGTCCGCCGAGGACAAATCCAAAAAAGGCGAAAGGGCGACTCAGGAAGTCATGTCCATTTCCGGCGACAATGTGCAAATAAAATTGGCTCCCCGAGAGAGGCCGGCGGCCATGATGGGCATAACTTACAAAATGAACACGGCTTATGGTAATTTGTACATAACCGTCAACGAGGATGAACACGGGCCGTTTGAAGTTTTTGCGCAAATGGGCAAAGCGGGCGGGTTCTTCTCCGCGCAGACCGAAGCTATTACCCGCATGATTTCCCTGGCCTTGCGTTCCAATGTGGCCATAGAAGAAATAATAGCGCAGCTTAAGGGCATTCGCGGTCCCGACGTTTCCTTTAGCGAAGACGGCATGGTTTTTTCCCTGCCCGACGCGATTTCCAAAATACTGGAAAAGCACATAAAAAGAAACCACCGGCAGCTGGCTTTGGAATTGCCCGAGAGGCCGGCGGCCAAATTATCTCCGCCTGTGCCTGCGTCGGAAACTGCGGTTATGGAAACCGTAGTGGAAGAGAAAATCTCCGCCATAGGCGGATCCTCCTCTGGCGGAAACGGGGAAATGACTTACAAGGCGACGCAAAAAGTTTCCATTGCCAATTTGGGCAACGCCCCGGTCTGTCCTTCCTGCTCCAATATGCTGATAATGGCCGAAGGCTGCATGAAGTGTGATTTTTGCGGGTATTCGAAATGCGGCTAAAGCCTTGGAAAGACAAAACCTGCGGTTTTTTCTTTCCAACCATCCCGCCTTCGGCGGGATCCTATCTTTTTCATATAAGTTGCTTTTGTCCGCGACGTAAAGTCGACGGCCAAAAGCGCTATAGAGATTAAATCCAGGCGGACGGCATTCTGCCGCCCGCCTAAAAAATCCATGCCCACAAAAAAACAATCTGCCAAGCGGCGCATAAAAATGCCGGAAAAGTTTTCCGACGAGCCGAAGGGCTTGGTCATTTGCTATCTGGGCGCGGGCAAGGGCAAAACCACGGCGGCAATGGGGATGGCAGTAAGGGCCGCGGGCGCGGGGATGAATGTTTATATTTTGCAGTTTGTAAAGGCGGCCGGCAAATCATTGGATAATATTAAAGACGGTGAGTGGCCGGTATCGAGCGAGATTGAATTTTTAAATTTTTTTAGCCGCTTGCATCATCCAAAAATCGAAGGCAACCTCTCCCTTGCCCTCCCCTCACCAGGGGAGGGAATAGGAAGGATAGACAACGAACAGTTAGGTTTGGGCTTTGTCGGCATCTTGGGCGACAAGAAAGAAAAAGAGGCCCATATTAGGCAGGCGATAAAAGGCCTGGAGAGGGCGCGCGAGATTATCACCAGCGGCAAATACCAGGTCGTGATTCTTGATGAGATAATTTCCGCGCTGGAATCTAAATTAATAGAAGAGCGCGATATTGTTGACCTTATAAAATTAAAAGCCCCATTGCAGCATTTGGTATTGACCGGGCATAATAAATTCCCTAAAATACTGGCATTGTGCGATTTGGTTACGGAAATGAAAATGGTCAAACATCCGTACTATAAAGGCATACTGGCACAGCGAGGAATTGATTATTGACAAAAATGACAAAATTTAAAAAATTGACAAAAATATCGAAAGCTTTATTTATAGCTTCCGCGATAGTGTTTTTGGCCGCCGGCTGCGCGTCGGTATCGCAAGACAGCAGTAAGTATCAAGAAGCAAGCAGCAAGCCGGCAGAAAAGGCGGATCGGGGGAAAGTCGAGCAGATTGTAGTGGGCACAGACTTGATTGAACCGTCGGTGGAAATTAAAAGCGGATGGACTGCCTTGGATCTGCTGAAAAGTTCGCATAGGGTTGAAACCAAAACATTTTCCGGCGTGGGCGCCTATGTCGTATCGGTAGACGGGATTAAAGAAGACGCGGGCAAAAACTTTTGGGCGTTTTATGTAAACGGCAAACAAGCCACTGTGGGAGCGGGGGATTACAAGGTCCAGAATGGGGACAAGATTGAATGGAAACTGGAAGAAATTAAATAATTGACCAAAATTGACATAATTGACCAAAATTTTATTGCAGCTAATTTTGTCAATTTTATTTAATTTTGATCAATTGTGTCAATAAAAATATGATTTATTTTATTATCTTATTAGCCATTATTAGCCGGTTTATCCCTCATATGCCAAATTTTGCGCCTATAAGCGCTTTGGCGATTTTTTCGGCCGCTTATCTCCCTTGGAAAAAAGCGGCGGGGATTACCCTGGCCGCAAGATTTATTAGCGATATTTTTTTGGGCTTCGTGTCTTGGCCCATGATGCTGACAATTTACGCTTCGCACGGCGCCGGGATTTTATTTGGGCTTTGGATAAAAAGAGCCGATGAATCGGCGCGCTACAGCCGTGGGGGTCGAATCTTGGCATCATCTCTTGGCGCCTCCGCAATTTTTTTCCTCGCCACCAATTTTGCTTTTCTCTATTCCAATTATGTCCACAATATAAACGGCATCATCCAAGCCTACATAAACGGCCTGCCGTTTTTGAGAGGTACGCTAATGGGCGATATGTTTTATAGCCTCGCTTTGTTTGGCGGGTATGCATTAGTCCAAGTTTATGCTGGTAAACGTCATCGCGCATCCGAACTCCAAAAAGCCTAGAATAGAAACCGATTTATTCGGCGATTTGCATGTATACGTAAATGAGCCGCCCCAGGAAGGCCGGGCCAACAGGGCGGCGGCAGAAGCGTTGGCCGGGTATTTTAAAATAAAAAAATACCAGGTTGATTTGGTGTCGGGAGCAAAATCGAAACGCAAAGTTTTCCGTATAAACGTCTAGGCGTTTAATTTTTTATGAGCAAAAGCAAAATTTTTTCAGGCATGTGTCTGGCGTTTGCTGCAGGGATTTTTTTGGCCTCCCGTTTTTTCCTGCCCTACCTGCTGATTATGGCCGTGCTGGCGCTTTGCGCCGGCATTTTTATTTTGACTATTTTTTTGGACCGGTCCGCTTTTAAGCGCGGGCTATTAATAGTGGGGCTGCTGCTGTTTTCTTTAAGTTTGGGGGCTTTGCGCTTCTACCGCAGTTTACAAAGCAGCGAATACCAAAGTTTTTTTGACGCTAAGGTCAAATGGGAGGCTCACGTAACGGAAGAGCCCGACATTAGGGCGGATAAACAATTACTGACTGTCCGGCCGGCGGGCTTTGAACAAAAATTGCTTATTACAACCACCAATTCCCAAAAATTTGCCTATGGCGACCGCCTGGTGCTGGAAGGCAAAATCAAAGAGCCAAAGAAATTTGAAGATTTCGATTATCCGGGTTATTTGGAAAGGTATGGGATTTACGCTTTAAGCTCCTATCCGAAAGTTTTAATTTTAAAAAGCGGGGAGGGGAATTTTTTCAAAAGCCTGCTGCTTAAAACAAAGCAGGCGTTTGTAGCCAGGCTTTCGCGCTTTTTGCCCGAACCCGAAAACGGCCTGGCTTTGGGCATACTTATCGGCGCGAGAAAAAATTTGCCAGAAGGTATACAGGAAAATTTTGTTTTAACAGGGACTTCCCATATAGTGGCGATTTCGGGTTATAACATAACCGTAATTGTTATGGCGCTTGGGTATTTGGCCTGGCTCCTGGGCCGCCGCGCCGGCTTTGGGCTGTCTTTATTTTTTATATTCAGCTTTGTCATAATTGCCGGCGGCAGCGCTTCGGTTATCCGCGCGGCGGCCATGGGCGTTTTGCTTTTGTTTGCCATAAACGCCGGCCGGCTTTACGCGGCCTCGCCTGCCCTGATTTTTTCGGGCGCGCTGATGCTCTTTTTTAACCCCAAAATTCTTTATTGGGACATTGGCTTCCAGCTGTCGTTTGTGGCGACTTTGGGCTTAATCCACTTTATGCCGCTTTTGGATGCTTTAACCTCCGGCTGGCCGAAATTTTTTGGCCTCAAAGGCGCATTTTTAACCACGCTCGCAGCGACCTTTTCCACTTTGCCCCTGATTTTGTTTTATTTTGGCCGGTTGAGCACCATTTCACTGTTAGCCAACATTTTAGTGTTGCCCTTGGTGCCGCTCGCAATGTTGTTTGGGTTTTTATCTACCCTTCCTTTTTTGGCGCCCGGCTTTGCTCTTTTGGCACAGGCTATTTTGGCTTATATCCTGTGGGTCACGGCCAAACTTGCCCATTTGCCGTTTGCGAGCTTGCAAATTTCGGTGGGCAGCGAAGGGTTTATGTTTATGGCGGCCTTGCTTTTCGGGATATATGTCATATTGAATAGGTTGGCCCATAAAAAATCCCGTGCGGTTGAAACGGGGCGGCGTTTGTGGTAGAGTAATATGGATTAATCTAATTTTTATGTCCAACAAAACCTTAGCTTATGTTTTAGTAATAATTATTTTAGCCGCCGCGGGCGCGTTCGCCCTTTGGAGGCTCCAGGAGAACCCGGGAACGGTAAAAAATACTATGGATCAATATTCCCAAAATCAGAACACCCAAACAAATCCGGACAGTCAAAATGTTCAAACGCCGCCAAAGGAACAGCCTTCAGCGGGCACCTCCACGGCCCAAAGCTTAAACGGATGCACCAGGAATTTTGACGAACAAAAATTAAAAACCGCCCAAGTAAACATTGCGGGCCGCCAGGCGGAAATTGACGTTAAAGGTTACGGCAAAATCACCGTAAGTTTTTATGAAAAGGATGCTCCCAAGACCGTAGAGAATTTTTTGCGCTTGGCTAATGCCGGCTATTTTGACTGCCTGACTTTCCATAGGATTGCCAAAGGCTTCGTAATCCAGGGCGGCGACCCTACCGGAACCGGCACCGGCGGCGACAGCGCTTTTGGCGGCGAGTTTGCCGACGAAATTAACGCCACCTCCCAGCTTTATAAAAACGGCTATAAAAAAGGCGTACTGGCCATGGCCAACCGCGGGGCCAATACCAACACCAGCCAATTTTTCATAATGCTGGCGGATGCCGATTTGCCGCCGGCTTACACAATTTTTGGCAAGGTCGTAAGCGGGCTTGACGTGGTGGACAAGGTTGGCAGCGTGGAAATTGTCCCGCAAATGGGTCCCAATGACGGCGCGCCCAAAACGCCGGTGGTAATGGAAAAAGTTTCTATTATTAAGTAACCCGAATTATCCGAATAATTATTACCCACTTGATCCGAACTCGGCAGTGGGACATTCGGAACCGCCCGTGGGCGGATAATTTGGAATAAGGATTATATTTTTATGGAACGTTCGCTAGTGCTTTTAAAACCCGATGCCATAGACAGGGGGTTGGTGGGGGAAATTATCCACCGCTTTGAAAGGGTGGGCCTAAAAATTGCGGGCTTAAAAATGGTTTGGCCGGAAAAAGAAAACGCCGCCAGCCATTATACGGAAGATTTGGCCAAGCGCCGGGGCGAACACGTCCGTAATTTAATGATAGAAATGCTTATGTCAGGTCCGGTAGTGGCGGTGGCCGTGGAAGGCGTGGAAGCCGTGGAACTTGTCAGGAAAATGGTGGGCAGCACGGAACCGAAAGCCGCCGCCCCGGGCACTATCCGCGGGGACTACGCGCACGTTTCTTTTAAGCATGCGGACAGCAAAAAAATGGGCGTGTATAATTTAATTCACGCCTCCGGCAGCGTAGAGGAAGCGACGGAAGAAATAAAAGTTTGGTTTTCCGAAAAAGAACTGCACGATTTTAGGCCAACCTACACCAAGCACACCATAGCCTACTAACTTGTTGCAAATATTAGTTTTTATAAAACCCACTATAATACTATCTAGTATTATAGTGGGTTTATTTTAATCTCCAATTTATTTTTTCCTAAAAAACCGGGGCAGGGCGTCTTTGAGTTTAAGCTCTTTAATCCGTTCCATTAGGCCTTTCTCGTGTTCGTGTAAGTAGTGCCTTATGCGGTTTCTCGCGTTATGGGTGTGAGCGCTTTTGAGCCAGTCGCGGGAAATAGTAACCGGCTTTTTGCTTTTAATTATTTCCACTACGTCGCCTTTTTTGAGCTCGTCGTAAATGCTCCCCATTTTACCGTTGATTTTGGCGCCCATCATATAGTGTCCCAGGTCGGTGTGCACGGCAAAAGCGAAATCAATAACGCTGGCGCCGACGGGCAGGTCTTTAATGTCGCCCTTGGGCGTGAAAACGAAAATCCGGTCCGTAAAAAAATCAATTTTAAGGCTTTCCAAATATTCTTCCGGGCTTTCGGCCGCTTCCTGCCAGGCCCGCAATTCTTTAAGCCATTCGTTTTGCATGGGCTTTAAGCGGTCTTCCTTGTTTTGTTCGGAATAGAACCAATGTGCGGCAATACCTCGTTCGGCTTCTTCCTGCATAAGGTCCGTGCGGATTTGGATTTCAAAAACCATGCCGCTCTGGCTAAAGACTGAAGTGTGCAGGGACTGGTAGCCGTTGGGTTTGGGGATGGAAATATAGTCCTTAATCCTTCCCGGCACCGGCTGGTAGTGGTTATGGATGGCGCCCAAGGCTGCGTAGCAGTCGGCGGTAGATTTGGTGATGATCCTAAGGGCAATAATGTCATAAATGCGGTCAATGTCGCCCTTGTATTTTTCCAGCTTTTTGTAAAGCGAATACAACCTTTTTACCCTGCCCGTGACTTCCAAATATTTTATGCCCTCGGTTCTCAAGGTATGCTCCACGCTTTTTTGCATCACTTTCAAATTTTCCGTGCGCTTTTTCATTTCCGTTTCCAAGACCTTTTTTGTCTCTTCAAACGCCTGGGGGTGCACAATTTTAAAAGACAAATCTTCCAGCTCATCTTTCCAGCTTCCTATGCCCAGGCGGCCGGCAATGGGCGCGTAAATTTCCAAAGTTTC
>CAZDEP010000015.1:0-16174 GCA_964504715.1 uncultured Candidatus Saccharibacteria bacterium
ATTCTCTTAACAGTTACCTGATTGATAGTGGCAGCATTGCCGCTACCGTTGGTAACGTTGAATTTAAGGAACGGTACATTGGTAGCACCCAACGGAACAGTTCCGGCTGAGGCATTTCCGGAAGCCAAGCTTACGGAAATAGAACCTGGGGTCGGAGAAGGTGTACCGGGGTTGCCGGCCAAAGCAGTCGGGCTAAGTTGGCCCGGGGTGCGAGTGGCCATTACGCCAGTCTGGGTCATGGCCTTGTCAGCGTTGTTAGCCGGGACAACTTTTGTGAAGCTGTAACCCCAGCCGTTGAAGGTAGCCAAATCGGGAATGCCCAAAAGGCCGCCGTTGCCAACTAACTGAACAGTGCCGTTGTTGTTGACCAAAACGCCCGGCAGGTTGGCTGCCGTGGTGTCGCTGATCAAGGAAGGATACGCTTGCATCCAGGAAACGTCCCCGGATTGGGCGTTGGCGAAGCTGAAGCCTCTGCCGGTGAAAACCGCAGCAGAAGTAAAGCCCGCTTTTTGGCCGCCTGAAATAAGGTAGCAGGTGCCTTTATCGCTGCCTCTGTCGGAGCAGATAATGCTGCCGTCCTGAGGAGGAATAAAGCTGCCAGCCGAAAGGGCCAAATCATCAGCGTTAGCCTGAACTACAGTGCTCCAAGAATTGAAGCCGTAGGACAAGAAAGCGCCAGCAGAAGTGTATGCTCTGCGGGTGCCGTCCGGCATAATCATCCAGACGGTACCGTCCGAGCTCATGACGTTGGTGCCGGCAGCGTGAGCCGCAGCCTGAGCAGCCAACGGCGCCAAGCCCATAAGGACGGTGGAAGCCGCGAGACCTACTGCAAAGATTTTCTTTGCGAGAGTATTACTCATTTTAATTTCCAAAACTCCTTTTCAAGCCATTGATTATTCAATTGAGACAATCAATATTGCTTGAAAAAATTAATGTATCACCTTCGCTTTTAGGGCCCTTAGGCGCTCTAGAGCACGCCTGGGGATAAAAACGATGGCGTTTATTGAAACCTTATAGCCAAAGACAATTGTCTGCTATAAGACCGACCACCCCGCTCTTTAATAATAAACAGCGGGACCATATAGCTATTGATTAGCCATACGGCTCAATAAATATATCTATTACTCTCTTGCCAGTGCCTGAATTAACTGTTGATTCTAAACATTCAGAGAATTGAATGCTTAAAGCCAATAATTAGAATTCACAAGCTATGACGCCCTAAAATATGGATTGTTACAGCTTATATATAACTATACGGATAAAAGTTGGTTTGGCCACAAAAAAACAGAGGATAGTTATAAAATCCGTATAAATAAGCCAAATTTTATAATTAATCTCTGTTGTTTTTTATAATATTACTCAATTTGGAATGCTTCTTTAAGGAAAAATCATCCTTCCGACTTCTAATATATAAATATTATAATATACTTTATAATATTTGTCAAAATATTTCCTGGTCGGGCTGCTGGGAATCGAACCCAGTCTACCTGCTCCCAAAGCAGGCGTACTACCGGTATACTACAGCCCGGAATTAAAATATTGGACCTTAATTTGCAGGAGGAGGTAGACCGTGGTCTATCCCGATCCAATCGGGACGTACTACCGGTATACTACAGCCCGGAATTAAAATATTGGACCTTAATTTGCAGGAGGAGGTAGACCGTGGTCTATCCCGATCCAATCGGGACGTACTACCGGTATACTACTCCCCGAAACTCAAACAATTGTATCATCTATAAAAAAACGGGGCAATCTGCCCGGTTTTTCTCCCCCCCTCCCTACCCCCGCCACTCACTACAAGCAACTTCCCCTAATGCATTAAATTATTCCAATCACTCGCAAACTTCTCCAAGCCTTTGCTTGTTAGCTCGTGATTTATGTTGTATTCCTGCCAGGGTTGTTTTAAGTTTATATTTTTGTAGGCTATGAGCTTCAACCCCTCCCCTTCCCTCCCCTCATAAGGGGAGGGGGGTACGCCCACGGACGAACCCGCAGAGGTGGCAGAATGCCACTCTTCTAAAATCTTTATTGGTGCTGTAAGAATGTCGCTGCCCAAATTTACAGCTTCTTGGATATGGGACAGGGTTCGCACGCTCGCGGCCAGAACCTCTACATGCCCATCACCTTCTTTATACATTTCTAAAATATTTTTTATTAAATCCATACCCCTCTCCCCCCTGTCTTCCAGCCTTCCAACAAAGGGTGAAACGTAAACCTCACCTTTTTTCGCTCCCTTGGTGGCGGCATAAACTGCGGCCGCCTGCTCTTGGCTAAAAACCAAGGTCATATTTACCCGCATACCTTCCTTTACGCTCATTTCGGCGGCTTTCAAGCCCTCATGAGTTGTGGGGTACTTAATATGCGCGTTAGGGATCCAAGTGTTAAATTCCCTGCCTTGCGCCAGCATTTCTTCGGCGGTGGTGGTTTTATCGGCATATACTTCTACAGACACAGAACCTTGGGGAATGAGCGAAGATACCTCTGCCACCACGCCGCGGTAAAATTGTAATAATTCTTGCTTGCTAAATTTTTTTCCGCTCGTGGCCGGATTTTTTGCGATTAGGGAGGGATTGGTCGTCTGGCCGTCCAAAAAACCCAAGCTTAACAAAGCCGCCCTCGTTTCCTGAGGGTCGCCGCTGTCTAAAAATATTTTTGTTTTCAAATTTGGCAACATAGCTCTACGAACTACTAACTTTTTACGAACATGCGAACTCTATTTAATAACATTAATAATCCTTTTGTATATCATCCCATTGGCGGTAAAATTAGCTAAAATACCTAACTGTAATTTGTATTCTTGCAAATAACTATAAACCTTGTCTATATGCTTTTTGGTAAAATTATTGTTCTTCTTTATTTCCAATATTATTAAATTTTCTATCAAAAAATCCAACGCATAGGTACCAATTTTTTCTCCCTGATAATAAATAGCGACGGGTTCCTGCTCCTTAAATTTTATCCCTGCCTTTGACAACTCCAAGGCAATAGCCCTTTGATAGTGTTTTTCGAGCAAATCCGGTCCGAGCTCTTTATAGACTTTAATAAGTATACCGACTATTTTATAAGACAATTCGGGATATAAAAGATCGGCCCTTCTTAATTTAACCTGCATATTTTTAGTTCGTAATGTTCGTAAGCAGTTCGGAGTTCGTAGAAATACCTAACTGAATAAATGCTTATCCTTGGGCAGGCTTTTTATATACTCATAAGCCTCGTCGGCGGTGTCTACCAGCTTGTATATGTCCATATCTTTCTGGTCTATGGCATGATTTTCTTCGTAGACCACGGCATTCACCCAATCCAGCAGACCCTGCCAAAATGCTTTGTTAATAAGCACAATGGGCACGCGCCGGATTTTTTTGGTTTGGATGAGGGTGACCATTTCAAAAAATTCGTCCAACGTCCCAAAGCCGCCGGGGAAAAAAACGTAAATCTGCGAAGCATATTCCAGCATAACCTTGCGGGTAAAAAAGAAGCTGAACGATTCGCTTTCCTTTACGTATTGGTTGGTGCGCTGCTCAAACGGAAGACGGATGTTAATCCCCACGCTCTTGCCTTTAGCTTCAAACGCGCCTTTGTTTGCCGCTTCCATAATGCCCGGTCCCCCGCCCGACACTATGGCAAAACCCGCCTTGGAAAGCTTGCCCGATAATTTGGTCGCTTCCTGATAGACATTATTTTTTAAAGAAACCCTGGCACTTCCCATTATACTTACCGCTTTTTTATAATTCCTTAAAAAATGGAATCCTTTGGCAAACTCCGCCCGAATATTTTCGAGCATCTTTTCCGGGACTTGCCTTGCCTCGCCCTTGCGGGCAACTTTTTCTATATGCTCAATAGGTTTGGCTTTTTCTTTGTATACGTATGCCATTATTGTAATAATCCAAGTTACTTTAGTAATTTTAATTAACTTTTGAATACCTCGTAAAAATGTAAATAATTATTGGCTATTTGATTCACAGCTTCCTCTTTCGCCACTTTCCCTTCTTTTAGGGCCATGAGCGCTTCATGGAAAATACTCCGTCCGATTGCAAAACCCATTAAGCCTTCGGCCTTGGCAGCAGCATGGAGCCACTTTTCCACCTGGGCATTGTCCGCACCGCGCCCGAGGATGACTGCTACGACATTGTCCCGGCCGCCGCTTCTGGCCTGCTTGATTACCGCTTCGTATTCTTCAGTCTTTTCCAACCCTTCAATTTTCCAAACATCGGTTTCCACGCCTGCTTCCTGGAATTGCCTCACCATTTCTATCATTAAAGCCGGCCTAATTTCCAAATCATACCTTTTTTGGTCTCCGCCAACTTTTTCAAGCTGTGCGGGTGTACCGGGAGTCAAAGGTTCCACCAAAAGCTTTAAGCCGTTTTCATGGCAATAATCCGACAGCCGCTTTAGGGTCTTAAGCTGGCGCTGATTTAACTCTGCGTCGTCTTCTGGGTTATAGCGAATAAGAGCTTTGGCAAAAGTCGGACCCACGGCCTGCAAATGGCTTCCAAAGTCTTCCGCGTGCTCAAACATATATTCCTTCTGCCCGCTCTTTTCCGTACAGACCGCAAACACATAACCGCCGGCTTTGGCCTCAGCCAAAACTTCCGGCCCAAACTGCTCATCGCACAAAACGGCAGCGGCTTCCTTGGGCACGCCCATCTCAACGCCTTTTTTAAAACCTTCAAAAATGGTGTGCTTCATTTCCTGAATTTGTTTTGTCTGCTCTTCGTTCGGCTCGCCCGTAATCCCTAAAATATTTTTGGTGAAACTGGAACGATGGTCGAAAGCTAAAATAAACAAAGGTTTGTTATAACCTAAATCTTGTGGGTTCATAATTTTCTATACTTAATACTTAATTCTTACTGCTTAATACTATTTTGCCTTATGATGAGTGGTTATATACCTTACCGTGCCGCTTTGGCCGCGAATAACTATTGAATGTGTTTTAATTAATCCGCTTTCCATTCTTATTCCTTCTAAAAGCGGGCCATCAATAATACCCGTGGCGGTAAAGGTTAAAATTTTTCCCCCTGCCAGGCTGTCGACGTTGTAAATTTTCGATGTAGTCAACCCGGCTTTTTTAACCAGCGCGGCGTGGGAGTCGTTTTTGGGCTTAAATCGGCACAATAATTGTCCGCCCAAGGTTTTTACCGCGGTTGCGGCCAAAACCGCTTCGGCCGAAGCTCCTGTGCCCATAAGCAAATCTATTCCCGATTCGGGCATACAGGGCGCAATGGCTCCCGCCACGTCCCCATCCGTAATAAGCCTCACCCGCGCGCCGACTTTTCGAACCTGACTTATTAAGTCCTTATGTCTTTCGCGGTCAAGTATGCAAACAGTCACGTCGGAGACTTTTTTCCCCAAAGCCTTGGCGGTCTTTTGGATATTTTCCCTGACGGAAGCATCAAGCCTAATAACTTTTGCGGCCTTTGGCCCGGCAGCAACTTTTTCCATATAGGTATCGGGGGCGGACAAAAGCGAGCCGCGCGCGCCGGCCGAAATTACCGCCATGGCATTATAGCGGCCAAAAGCCACGCTATCCGTGCATTCCAAAGGGTCCACGGCCAAATCCATAACCGGCGATTTTCCGCGGCCGACTTTTTCCCCCTGATACAATTCCGGCGCCTCGTCCTTTGCGCCTTCGCCAATAACCACCGTTCCGACAAAATCTATTTGATTAAAGCGCGCGCGCATTTCCTTAACCGCGGCGCCGTCGGCCTTTTTGGCCTCGCCTCTGCCCACCCATTTTGAAGCCGCAATGGCAGCCGCTTCAGTTACGCGCACAAATTCTAAAGCTAGATTTCTATCCATATATTAGTAGTAAGTTGTAAGTTTATAAGTTGTAAGTTATTTTTGTACTTTTATCCAGCCATTAATCAACCTCCCGACTTCTTCCGCTAAATCCATAGCTCTTTTATAGTCTGATTGGGAGATGTATTTTAAATCAAATGCCAACAATAGCTGATATTTTAACTCTTCTAACGAACTCTCAGCCATATTATAGAAATGTATTGAGTCATTCTTTGATCGCCTTTTAAAACCTTCCGCAATATTTGATGGGATGGAAACACTACACCTCCTACTTTGGCTGACTAACCCGAACAATTCATGCCTCGGGTATGTTGCTGTCAATTTATAAACTTCCAAAACCAATTCGTGAGATTTTTTCCAAGCTAAAATTTCCTTAAAAGTTTTTATAGTCATTAACTTACAACTTTACCACTTACTACTTACAACCTGCCTCACTTTTTGAATTATAGCATTTTTGTCTATTTCTTCATAAGCCAAAAGCTCTTCCGGCTTGCCGCTTTTGGGCATTTTTCTGACGGCCAAATTTGACATTTGGAATTTGATATTTGGAATTTGCGACAAAGTCGCGGCTACAGCTTCGCCAATACCGCCTTCCGGATAGCTGTCTTCCACGGTGATAATGTGTTTAGTTTCCCGGGCACACTTTTCCAAAGTAACTGTATCAATCGGCTTTACGGAATACAAATCAACTACGCGGATATTTACCCCCTCTTTCTTTAGTTCATCATAAGCGGCCAAAGCTTCGTGCACGGTTATGCCTGCGCCGATTACAGTGGCTTGATCTGTATCTGAAGACCTTAAAACGCGCGATCCGCCAATTTTAAATTCATCGCCCGGATTGTAAAGTATGGGGGTTTCTTTTCTCGTCGTCTGGATATAAACATTGCCAAAATGCTTTGCCGCTTCCCAAACCAAACATTCCGTGGATACCGCGTCTGATGGGTACAAAACAACGGAATCCTGCAAGGTCCTGAACATGGCCAACTCCTCAAGGCCCATTTGGCTAGCGCCGTCTTCGCCAATGGAAACGCCGGCATGGGAGCCCACGAACTTAATGTTGCTTTTTGCGTATTGGGACATGCGGATTTGGTCAAAAGCCCGTGAAAAAAACGCGGCAAAAGTGGAAACAAACGGGATTTTCCCGCGCCTGGCAAACCCCAAAGCCGCACCCGCCATATTCTGCTCGGCAATAAACATTTCAAAAAATCTTTCGGGATGATTTTTTTTCACAAACTCGGCATATGTGGAATTGCTGGTCTCGGCGTCCAAAACCACCACGTTCGGATTCGTGTCCGCCAAATTCGCCAAAGCATTGCCATAAGCCTTCCTGGTCGCCACCGGTTTTGCCGGATCATATTCTGTAATTTTTACTGTATCCCCGCTTAATACTTTATACTTAATACTTGATACTAACATGGGTCTTGCGACTTCCCCGATTACCGATTTATCAATAGGCTCTAATTCTTTAAGCGCCCGTTCCAACTCTTCCCGCGAAAGCGCCTTGCCATGCCATCCGTCCTTGTCTTCCATAAACGACACGCCCTTGCCCTTGAGAGTCTTGGCAATTATCATTAACGGCTGTTTCGCTGACTCGCCGATTAGTTGATATGCTTTTTCAATTTCTTCCAAATTATGCCCGTCAATAACCTGCGCCCGCCACCCGAACGCTTCCGCTTTTTTTTGATAGATGGAAACGTCGTGCCCATGCATAGTTTCGCCTCTTTGCCCCAAACGATTGACATCGAGTATCGCAATAAGATTATTAAGTTGATAGTGCGACGCACTAGCCATGGCTTCCCACACGCTGCCTTCGGCCATTTCCGAATCGCCAAGCAAAACAAACGTCCGATAATCAAGCTTGTCTAACTTGGCATTCAATGACATACCGACTCCCACGGACAAACCTTGCCCCAAAGATCCGGTTGGGACTTCCGTGTATTTAAATTCCATGGTCGGGTGGCCTTCAAGTCGGCTTCCAAACTTTCTTAAGGTCATAAGCTCCTCCGGATCCACCGCCCTGACCAGAGGGACACCCTCTGATGCAGAGGGTTCCCCTCTCTGTTGTCCGGCCGCCACCCACAAAGCAAAAAACAAAGGGCTGGCATGGCCTTTGGAAAAAATCAAACGATCATTATTAACAAAATCGGGATTATCCAAATCAAACTTGAAATATCCGCCATACATAAGTACAGCCATCAAATCCGCAGCCGACAGCGAAGACGACGGATGCCCGCTTCCCGCTTCCGTGGTCGCTACCAGCGAATAATACCTTAAAAGTTTTGCAAGTTCGGAAAGCATGTTTTTATTGGATGGGTCCATTATATTTCTTTAAAAATTTTTTACCGCGTTTCTCTACCAACGTCAACCCTTTTATAATGTTCCGTGTTTCTCTAATATGAGTATCCATCCTTAATATTTCCGCCAATACATATTCCAGGGTTTGGCTTTGCTGTGAATTTAAATGTCCGACTTTTCCCAGCAATTCGGCAGCCTTGGGCTGAAGTGTTGAAAGTTTTTGTATAGACTGCTCTATTTCTTTTTCAAGTTTTGATATTTCTTCCACGTTTCGGGAATAATATTCCGGCGCTGGTCCTTTCTCTTTCATATGTAATTTCGTGGTTAATTTTATTTAATAAAGAAAAAAATACTCCAACTACAAATATTTATTAAATTCCGAATCCGGCATGGCAGCAATTTCTATTTTGGAATCCGGGTTGGTCTCCCCTATTTTAACTTTTATCCCCGCAGCGGCTAATTCCTTAATTAGGCTTCCTACACACCCAGAGCCCATTCCACCCGTCGCTCCTCCCCTGTTATCTGCCCATAAAAAACTGCCACCAACTTCCGCTTCTTTTATTCCTAAATCTTTCAATTTTTCCAAAAACCGCTTCCAACTTTCCTGTACCGCCTTTTTGCTGGATACAAAACTCGTTTGCTCCATTATTCCAATATTGGCAGGAATGGCAATATCAGTTCCCGTACCCGCAACAGCTGTTATTCGCTGTGGGGCGGAAAATTTTAACCGATTTGTTAGTTTTGACAAATTCGGCACTTCTTCCATAATCAACGCCGGACTCCCATTGGTCCTTAAAACTTCTTCCACGGCATTGTTCACTTCTTTTGCATGTTTTAAATCCTTTAAGGGAATGGGTTCGGTGGTATTATGCAAATTATAGTAAGGATGCATAAAGACAACTATTTCCCCATTTGCTTGCTTAATAGCATCCCTAAAGCCCCCTTCTTCCTCCGGAGACATACGGTAAAAATCGCCTATGAATCCTTTCTCGCTCGCTTCCCTTTCCACGCGCGGCATTTGTCCTTCTTTAAACATATATTAAAATCTATATTTAAATATACTCCAAAACCCTTTTAAGGCATCAATCAGGCGGATATGCTTGCCTTGTTCCTTGTTTCGGGGCTTATACCCAATCGGGGCTTCTGTTATTTTAATCCCCCGCAGCGCCAGCTTGCAAGCCACCTCGGCTTCAAATTCAAAACCCGTGGATTTAATGCCTAATTCCTTAAAAACCTTACCGGGTATGAGCTTATAACAAGTATATAAATCGGTAAGTTTTTGCCAATAAAGCAAATTGAAAAATGTGGTTAACATCCACGCGCCCACTACATAATGGAAGCCTCTTTCGGGATAGGCCTTGTGCCCGCGCGCGCCAAACACGGCGACCTGACTTTCTCCTCCCCTTAAAGTAAGGGGAGGCCGGGAGGGGTTATTTTCAATGATTGATAACAAACTAGGAATATCAGCAGGGTCATACTCCGCGTCCGCATCCTGAATAATTATATAATCCCCGCTCGCCGCTTGTAGCCCCGTTTTGATGCCTGCGCCTTTGCCCAAATTTGTTGAATGATGCAAGCAATGGGCATCATTGCCCTCAAGTGTCGCCCATTGCTCTATAATTTTGCCGGTATTGTCGCTCGAACCATCGTTAACCACAATAATCTCTTTTTCCCACGAACCAAAATTAACAGCTGATACTTTTTCAAGCACCTGCCGTATGGTTACTTCCTCATTGTGCGCCGGGATAATTATGGATAACCTCATATTGATTGATACTTACTACTAACTACCTACTACTTGCTACTTTTGTACCCCAAAATTTTCCGGCGGTATTAAATATTTTCTTATTAGCTCCACGTTTTCCAAATTCTTTTTTACAAAAATAATATTGTACGCGTCAGCATAAACGACCGCCCAGGCCGTGTCTTTTACCATAGTAACTAAAAATGTCTGGCCCCAGGGAGTCAAATCGCGATGCGAAAAAAATACAGCGTTAAAATGGTACTTCGCATCCAGTTCCGCAAATTTTGCCGGGTCCTGCTGCGCGGGAATGTAGTCTTTCTGAAAATGCTCCACACTGTAGGCTTCCGGCCGGTTATCCGTAAAAATTTTTTCTTTCGGATAGAGGTTGTATATTAAATACCCCCCAATATCATAGTTATTAAAAATTGGACCCTTCACATTTTGGGAAATAAAAAATTGAGCCGCATTTTGCGCATTGGGCATAAGCCCGAGGCCAAAAGTGCCGGATTTATACTTATAACTCTCCCAAAACCTGAAACTGCCTCCGACTACTATTATAAAGGCAATGGCCAGAGGGAGCAATTTATAAGCCATATGTTCGGCTTTTGGCAAAAATCTCCGAATATTGCCGGCAACAATGGGTAAAAACAACAGGCCGAACACCGGGAAATTTCGGATGGCAAATAGCGCCAAAAACCCGGTTGTCCCCAAAAGTAAGAATTCATGGTAGGGAAATTTTTTCCACGCCTGTTTTGCCTGTTTCGTAATGTTTGCAGCCTCTGCTTCCTCTCCTGTAGCGCGCCGATTTATCGGCTGTCCCGTTTTATTATAACCCTCTGTCCAAGCCGGAAAAAAAGACATAATAAACCTGGCAATAAATGACACCCCGGCCAAACCCAATAAAAATTTAAATAATCCAAAATACAGCCCGCTGCCTATCCCGAGCCTCTCTAAAAACATTACTGACTGGTTTTCCACTATTAAATACCCGTACTGCCTAAAAATATTCAAAGGATACAGGAGGCCTTTTATAAAAAACGGGTTAACGAGCCCTGCCAGCGCACATGCTGCCCCAACTATCAATAACAAACGCGAACGGTAATATAATACTTTGTAATTTTTATCTTTAATCTTGAATCTAATATCTTTAATCAACTCCTCCAAAAAAAAGGCGCCCAAAATTAAAAACCCAAAAATAAAGCCAATGTGCAAGTTCACCCATAGCAACATTGCCAAAGGCAATAACCATATTGCTCTACCCTGCTGCGGAACATTCCCGCCTAACGCCGGCAAAGGTGACTTTACGCGCGATTTCCACAAAATCCAAAAAAACGCCATCATCAGCAAATAGGTAAAGCCTTCGGGCCTCACCTCCGTGCGGGATGCAATTATGGGCAAGATTAAAACAGCCAACGGGGCGGCAATAGCGCTTCCCGCTCGTTTTTGCGCAATCCAATAAGCTAAAAAAAATGCGCCCGTCACTACGGCAATATAAAAAGCCGACAAACCCTTAAAGCCTGCCATTTGGAAAATTAAATAAAAAACCAGTCCCGACAGCCAATGGTGGTTTACAAATTCATGCCCGGGCTCGGTGTAAGAATAAAAATTGGTATGAAGTACAGCCTGTTTTTCCGCCCATGATCCCTGGACAAGAATGGACCCGTTCTTTAAATGCCTGCCCAAATCCGCCAAAGGCAAATCTATTTTTTGGGCCAGCAAAACCGCGCACCAAATAACCAAAATTATGGGCAAAACATATTTAGGGATTTTTACAAGCCATTTTTGCATAAAAAATAGAGAAGAGGTCCTCTTCTCTATTCTATCATATGATTTGGAATTGACTTAGGATGCCTATTTTTCCCCGCTGCCGGAACCGCTTTGGCTTTCAAACGCCGCTATAAGCTGTTCGGTCATATTGGTTGCCGTCCTTACGTTGGTATCCATAAATATAACCTTGGCCCGGCTGTCGTCACCCAAATTTTTCATGGTGTCCAAATACTGGTTTAAGGTCAACAAGGCCATAATTTCCCGCGAGTTCTGCCCGGTGGCATTTTTTACAATTTCTATGGATTCCTTAAGGCCCTTGGCTATGGCTTCCCTTTCCAGGGCTATGCCTTCACCCTGCAGGCGCTTTCTTTCCTTCTCCGCTTCCGCTTCTTTTACCGCCTGGATGTAAACCGCATCGCCCTTATAGGCAGCCGCCTTTTTTAGCTGCTCGCTGGCCACCACTTCGCTCATAGCCTGCGTAATGGTTGCCGGAAAACTGACTTCGGTAATTTGGAACGAATAAATTACCATACCCCATTCCGAAAACTGCTTTTCCAAATCGCCCCGAATGTGCGCGGCCAATTCTTCCTTCTTTTCCAAAATCCCCTCGTGAGTTTCCTTGGCCACGTAAGTACGCAAAGAATTTTCAATAATGGCGCCAATGGATTGCAAACGGTTGGCAAGCACGTAGGAATACCGCTTCACCGATTCTTCCGTCGGATCCACCGCGTAAATTAAGTTTGTCGATATGTCGACAATTACCTTGTCCTTGGAAGGATAGGAATTTTTCAGGGCAAAATTTTGCTGCCTTAAAGTCACTTTTTCAGCTACGCGCTCGAGCAAGGGAATTTTAAAATTCAAGCCGGCGGTCATTATCCGGTTGAATTTGCCAAAAAGTTCCACCACATAAACTTCGTTCTGCTGGACAATGCGGATCATTGAAATCAGCAAAACCACCAAAACAATCAGAAAAAAATATGCGAACATAATTTTTTATTCTTTGGCCTAAAAGAACGAAATTTTGGTCCCTGACCTTGTGGAAGGGTCAAAATCATTTGTTGCCTTCGACTTTTGCTCAGGCAACAAATTAGCGTTCTCAATAAGCTTGAATGATAAGGATAAATCAGCCCTATTATAGCACTGTGCGCCAAAATAGCAATGCTAATATAAGGGTCATCCTTGGCGGCCAAGGATGACCCTTATAAGACCTACTTTCCGGACTTGGAAAGTCTGCGTAACTGTTTTACTTTATCCGTTTTTTCCCAAGGAAACTTTACGTCTGTCCGCCCAAAGTGCCCGTAAGCCGCGGTTTGCTCATAAATAGGCCGTTCGAGATTCAGAGTCTTAATGATTTCAGCGGGCTTCAGCGGGAAAATTTGCTCAATAATGGATTGCAAACGTTCGTCGGCAATCCGGCCTGTACCAAACGTGTCCACAAACACGGAAACCGGCTTGGCCACGCCAATGGCATAAGCCATCTGCACCAAACATTTTTTCGCCAGCCCCGATGCCACGACATTCTTTGCAATGTAGCGCGCGGCGTAGGCTGCTGACCTGTCGACCTTGGTTACGCATTTTCCGGAAAAGGCGCCGCCACCGTGGGGCGCGTAGCCACCGTAAGTGTCAACAATAATCTTTCGCCCGGTAAGGCCGGCGTCCGCGGGCGGGCCGCCAATTACAAACCTGCCGGTGGAATTTATAAACACGCTTACACGGGCGTTGAACCATTTGCCCAACACAGGTTTAATTACCTGGCTTAAAATATCGGCGCGCAATTTTTCGGTGCTTACTTCATGGCTGTGGTGCGCGGCAATTACCACGGTAGTCACGCTTTTGGGTTTGCCGTTTACATATTCAACCGTCACCTGGCTTTTGCCGTCAGGACGCAAATACGACAGCTTGCCGTTTTTGCGAACTTCCGCCAATTTTCTGGTCAACCGATGCGCTAACGAAATGGGCAGCGGCATTAATTCTTTGGTTTCGTCGCAGGCAAAACCGAACATTAAGCCTTGGTCACCAGCTCCCTGCTCTTTAAATTCCCCCTTGCCTTCGTCCACGCCTTGCGCAATGTCCGGTGACTGCTCATGTAAAGTTGATATGACGCCCACATCGCTATAACAAAACCCGTACTCCGGCTTGTCATAACCGATTTTTTTTAAAGTCCTTCTTACCACTTCCTGGATATCTACATAAGCCTTGGTGCGCGCTTCCCCGCCCACCACTACAAGTCCCGTGGTGGCAAAACATTCAATCCCCGCGTGCGCCTTTTTGTCCTGCCTTAACATTTCGTCGTAAATGGCGTCGCTAATTTGGTCACAGACCTTGTCCGGATGCCCTTCGGTAACTGATTCCGATGTAAATAACTTTCTGCTCGCCGCCAATTTTTTTATTGGCATAAAAAAACACCCTTTCACTTATCCTCTCTTTTGAGAGATGGCACCTTGCAAAAGTTTGGGATAAAACTTTGTAGGTTGCCAGTTCCAATGGAAAGTATTGGAACCTTCTTGATAAGCATTAATAAAATTGTAAAAACAGTATAGCCTAAGCCAAAAGAAAGGTCAAATTCAGCCAAACCCCGCCAAATGCGTGCCTAGGGGTTTGCCGCGGATGCCTGTTCCGGCCGGATCCACATCCACCCATTTTTGCCCGACTTTTACTTTTAAATACTGGTGCAGCACCATATTGGCAAAAGTATGTTTTAGCCTAATGTCCCCCACTGTAAAATATTTGCTATTGGCCAACATTACGTAAACTACAAAATTAATCCCGGTGCAGTAAACAAAATCCCGGGTATTCCAAATTTCAGACAGGTCGCTAACAAAAAGTCGCGGCAAACGCATAGCCGCGCTGAGCCGGGTGTGTCTCCACTGCACGGAATTTTTTTCTAAAATAAAAGTGTAAACCGCCTGTAAAAAGCTTTCCCGGCCGCTGGCCCGGCTTTCCAGTCGGGCAATAGCCTGCCTGATTTCCACAGGAATCTCATGGGGCAGGTGGTACTGCCTAAAACCCAAAAAAGGGGCGACTAACCGCAAAACCACAAAAACGAAAAATGAATAAACTGCAATGGTTAGAAATATCAGCCACATTAAATCCATTATATATATTGGAGCGGGTAGGGGGTGTAAAACCCCCGTCATCAGTTTGCCTGCCCGCCAGGGCCTCTGGAGCGGGTAGGGGGAGTCGAACCCCCATCATCAGTTTGGAAAACTGAGATAATAACCGTTATACGATACCCGCGCAAAACTTGGCTGCCTGATGGTGGTAATTATAACCAATAACCGTACAATTTAAAAGCCCCAACAGGGGCTTTTAAATTTTTGGCAAGCCTACATTGGATACTTAGGCAGCGGAATTTACGTTCCTAAGCTTTATAGCTTCCTTAAACGCCTCGCCGGCTTTAAACTTGGGCGTATTCAACTCCGGAATGGTAATTTTCTGGGAAGGATTCCTCGGGTTTACCCCAATCCTTGGCGCCCTGTGGGACACGCTAAACTGCCCGAAGCCGGATATATTTACTTTGTCGCCTTCGCGCAACTTTTCATATATCATGCTGACTAAGGCGTTCAAGTATTTTTCAGCGTCGCTTACGGTAATGCCTAAGCGGGCCGCCAATTGCTCAATGAGTTCAGATTTGTTCATATTCATTAAAAAAAGATTAATTATCTTTTTTGCCTGCTTTCACAATTTATCCCCTGGAATTATTATAGCAAAATAAAAAACTGTGACAAGTAAAGAGGCTAGCTTGCATCGCCGGTTGCCCCACCCTCTTCTTTAAAGAGCGTGCCCAAAACCCCGTTTACAAACTTCCCGCTCGCTTCCCCGCCAAAAGTTTTGGCCAGCTCCACCGCTTCGTTAATGGCAACTTTAGGCGGCACCTCTTTTAAAAACGATAGTTCGTAAATCCCCAACCGCAAAATATTCCTGTCCACGAGGCTAATTTGTTCCAATGGCCACTCCGGCGCATGTTTTACGATCATTTGGTCAATTGCGGGAAGATTATTTTTTACCCCTTCGACCAATTCAAAAACAAACTCGCTTTCTTCGATTTTCGAGCCCACGTTGGTTATTTGCTGGCTGGCAACTTCCCTCAAATCGCCGCTTTGGCCGTTAAAGTCCCATTCAAACAGCGACTGCATGGCAAGTTGTCTGCAAAGGTGCCGATTGGCCATTGATAATGAATTAAGAATTACGTGTCCGCCGCAAGAGTGGCGAAAATGGATGAATTAAGAATTATGCTTAGAATACCGGATTCATGATTCATACTTCACGATTCATGATTCATGTTTATACGACTTTTCTGCCTTTATAGTATCCGCAATTTTTGCAAGGATAATGGGGCATTACCGCGCTGCCGCAATTTTTACACACTGCGAAACTTTTGGCGCTCAAGGCGTGATGGCTTCTGCGCTGATTCCTACCCGAACGGGTTTTGTGCTTTTTTGGAACACCCATAATTTTCTCCGAAAATTCACCCCGGGCAAAGTTCGTTTTTACGAACCTAACCTTAGGGTAAGATTAGTATATGCAAAAGATAACAGAGAAAGTCTAACATATCTGGGGCATTTAGTCAAA
>CAZDEP010000016.1:0-2908 GCA_964504715.1 uncultured Candidatus Saccharibacteria bacterium
ACCCTGACAATTTTACCCTCTTCCAAAAACGCCATGCCCGCGCTGTCATAGCCTCTGTATTCCAAATCCCTCAACCCCTGAAGAAGGATGGGCAAAGCTTGTTTTTTCCCAACGTAGCCTACAATTCCACACATAAGTTAAATGACAAAAATTAAAAAAATGACAAAATTGACAAAAACAACTCTAGCCGGCCCGAAGGTATTTGGGGGATCCCTCGACTCGTATTCACTCGCTCGGGATGACAGAAAAATTTAACTATTAAATAATAGATGTTTTAAATTTTTCTGTCAATTTTTTTTCTACACAATAGACATATTTTAAAATAGGCGCTTAATCTTGCGCAAAAAAGTATAAAATTTGTATCCCAAATTATCTAAAATCATATCATAAGCTCCCCCATATTCCACGGTTTTGCCCCCAAAACCCAGCTTAAACCTTACAAATCCCGGCGTATCGCCTTTAGAAGTTTCAACCCCCCAAAAATCATATTTGGATAAACCCAAAGCTTTGGCATCCAGCATTGCCCTAAAGTGCATTAGGTAAGGCGCCATGAGGTTTTTATTCCGGTCCGAGGAACCGCCAAATAAAAATGTCCGGGTATTCCCACAATCAATCATAATAGCGCTGGAGAGAAGCTGGTTATTATAAATAGCTTTATAAATGTGCAATCTCACTGTTTCCCCCCTCCCTTCAGGAGAATGGTTGGGGGAGGGTGATTTTATGGCAAAATTATCTATCATCCTCTCATAATAATCGTTGTCGTAACCTTTATAGTCCTGCCTTTTGGAAGTCTCCACTATTAAATGCACCGCTTCCTTGGTAAACAAACCATTACCTATGGAGATGTCAAACTCGTCCTTTACCCCGTTAGAAATAAGTCCCGACCCCGTGTCGGAACTGCCAAAAATTAAAACTTCTGGATTTCTAACGGGGTAAATTTCCACTCCGTGCTTTTGGGCCAACCGGATGTTGTAGCGGGTCTTATGATGCATTTCTCCAAGCAGCTGGTCTTGAGTTTTTGAAAGATCAATAAATAAAGTTTTGCCCGGCTGGATATTTGGAGTTTTAGCGAGTAGTGGGTAGTGAGTAGGGGGTAGTAAAAATTTCGGCTCAATACGAACAAAGACGGCTTCGGGAAATTGTTTCTGCAGGGCTTGATACATAATACTTAATGCTTGATACTGCTCGCCTCCGGCGAGCACCGGTCCATACGGCGCATACAAATAATATTTTCCTAACGGCAATGGAATTTTAATTAACTGGATTGATGCTGCTTGTGACCCAGAATCATCCAATGCCTTATATCTAAAAACCTGGCGGCCCAGAGCTTTCTGCCACTCCCCCCATTCCCAGGATTGCAAAAAACCGCCACTCTCCTGGGCGGCAACGAAGTGATTGTATTCGTCCTTTTGAGACTCTTGTAATTCTATTAGTTCCAATTTAACAAGATAACAACATAGCAAGATAACATACGTTAAATTGTTATGTTGTTTAATTGTTATTTTGCCAGTAACTTCAACGCCTGCTTGAGTTGCTGCTCTTGCGGCAGACTTGTATCAATTTTTTGCACTACCTCCCTAACCTCTTTTTGATGATAACCAAGTGCCAACAGCGCATCAAAAACTTCGCTAAAAGATCCGTTACCCCCGGCAAGCGCACCAACCTTATTTTTCAATTCCACAATAATTTTTTCCGCCGTCTTGGTACCAACTCCGCTTATACGGGTAAAAATTCCCGTGTCCTGCCTGGCTATGGCGTCTTTGACCGCCTCTGCCTTGGCGGCCGACAGGATTGCCAAGGCGACTTTTGGGCCCACGCCCGAAACGGTAATTAGAAGCTCAAAAAACTGCAAGGTGGAAAAATCGGGCAAACCGAACAGGGCTTGACCGTCTTCGGAAACTTTATGGTAGGTAAAAAACGCCACTTCCTCACCCAACGACTTGGACAAAACTTCGGGCGTCACAAAAACCTTATAGCCAATGCCGCTATTTTCTCCTGCGGAGACTATAAGAAAAGTTAGCCCCTTTTCTAAGATTTTGCCTTTTAAATACGCAATCATACGCCAAGGGTTAGGGCTTAGAGATTAGTCATTAGGATAAACCATTTACTGCTTTATCCTATTCACTATTCTCTTGTCTCTATTCGCTAATGTTATTCTACCACCCTTGGCCGTGCATTGACAAAGCCGCTTAGCTCTGTTATTTTTCTACCTATTACGGGGCCACCTTAGCTCGTGGGAGCACCGCGATTGATCGCGGAAGTTCGGGTTCAACTCCCGTAGGTGGCTCCAAATGTTAGGGGCTGGCTTAAGAAGAGGCGGATCCCCGACCGGACCTAAAACCCGGAAGTCAGCCTCATAAAGGAGGAGGAAAAATTCTTTGTCTGTTACCCGGCCAATTTTTTGGCCGCGCATCAGACAAGAACGGGAAAGGGATACAAGTTTCGTTTGCTGGCGGCTCCCCTCCAGAAGCGACGAACCTTGATTGATGGGCATCGCCCATTTTCCCTCTCCCGAGGATCACTCCTCCACCCAATTTGCCCCCACACCCGGGGCTTTGGCGGCGCTGTTTCCCCACTAGCGCCGCCTTTTTTTTATTTACCTCTAGTGTTATTATAAAAATTGGCTATTTACATGAATACAGATATACTATTTTCTTTAATCTGTATTCATGTATATGTATCAGTATTCAGTAAAGTTAATGAATAAATTCAAACTCCAATCAAAATTCCAGCCGGCCGGCGATCAACCCAAGGCGATCGAGGGTCTTTTAAAATCCCTCACTGCTAAAAACCGCTTTCAGACGCTTTTGGGCGTAACCGGCAGCGGGAAGACTTTTACCATGGCCAATGTGGTGGAAAAAATCCAAAAACCCACCCTGATAATTTCCCATAACAAAACCCTGGCCGC
>CAZDEP010000016.1:3008-16076 GCA_964504715.1 uncultured Candidatus Saccharibacteria bacterium
TGGAAATGCTGGAAAACACCGGCTTTGTCTCGGGGATTGAAAACTATTCGCGCCATATGGAAGGCCGCGAGGCAGGCAGCCCGCCCTCTACCCTGATAGATTATTTCCCCGATGATTTTTTGTTATTTATAGACGAATCGCACCAGACCATCCCCCAACTCCACGCCATGTACGAGGGCGATTTGTCGAGAAAGCAAACCTTGGTCGACTACGGCTTTAGGCTGCCGAGCGCCAAAGACAACCGGCCGCTTAAGTTCCAGGAGTTCGAGAAAAAAATTAACCAATGCATTTTTGTTTCAGCCACCCCGGGACCGTTTGAAATAGAAAAATCGCTGGCACAAAACACGCAGCACACAGCACATAACAAAGAAAAAAATGCCGCCGGTTCTATTTTGCGCGCTCCGTCGGTCATAGAGCAAATAATAAGGCCGACCGGCTTGCTAGACCCCACCATAGAAATCAATCCCATAAAAAACCAAGTTGACGATTTGATCCGACGCATCCGCGATCGCCTAAACAAACACCAGCGCGTGCTGGTTGCCACCTTAACCAAAAGAATGGCGGAAGAACTTACCGAATACTTAAAAGAAGACGGCATAAAAGTCCAGTACTTACACTCTGACGTGGAAACTTTTGAACGTCTGGAAATTTTAAGGGACTTGCGCCTTGGGGTTTACGACGTACTGGTGGGCATAAATTTGCTCAGGGAAGGCCTGGACTTGCCCGAGGTATCTTTGGTGGCCATATTGGATGCCGACAAAGAAGGTTTTTTGCGCAGCGAAACCTTTTTTATGCAAATGATGGGCCGCGCCGCCCGGCATTTGGAGGGCCACGTGGTTATGTATGCGGACCGAATAACCGGCTCCATGAAAAGAGCCATTGACGAAACCAACCGCCGCCGCAAAATCCAGGAAGACTACAACCAAAAACACGGCATTACCCCCGCCAGCATTCAAAAAGCCATACAAGATACCCGCCTTGCCGGCAGCAAAAAAGCGATTATTGATGCGGAAGGCCGGGACGTGGATATTTCCAAACTGGACAAAAAAGAGCTTAAATTTTACTTGGACGAACTGAACGAACAAATGGAGCTGGCTGCCAAAAATTTGGAATTCGAACTGGCAGCTAAAATCCGCGACCGCATCGACGAAATCAAAAAGCTCTCAAAGCTTGGAAAACGCTAGTACCGTTTCATTTTAATTATGTCGATTGTCAGATTTTCAAACTCCTCTAAAATAAATTAATTTAAGGGATATTGGCCGTCAGGTTTAAAATGAAACGGCACTAGTGCCAAAGATGCCCTTTGTCCGGCCGGACAAAGGGCATCTTTGGCACCGATATGTTATAATAACCTTGTCAAAATCTTACATCTTATATCCTCTATTTTAAATGCTAAAGCTTGTTTCCCCCACTTTCGCCGATTTAATGACGCCGAATATGGAAATTGGAAAATTTCCGGACGGCGACAGTCATGTAAGAATTTTAGACTTTGAAAAATATAAAGGCCGGGAAGTAACTGTTTACCATAGGCTTTACCCTAAGCAGAACACAGGCTTGATTGTTCTGCTTTTAATTTTAGACACCCTTAAAGCCGTAGGCGCCAAGCCTTCGGTTCTGGTCCCCTACTTGCCTTACGCGCGGCAGGACAAAATCAAGCTCAACGGCGAAGCCAGCAGCGCCAAGGCAGTCTGCGGACTTTTGGCGGAGGCAGGCTGTGAAAAACTTTATACTTTTGACTGCCATTTTTTAAATTCCGAAGGGGACCATGTTTTCGGAGGGCTTAACATCCACAATATTTCCATGGCCAAAGCCCTGGTAAACCATGCCCAACAATTCTTTAACGAACCGTTTGAAGTAGTCGTTCCCGATGCCGGGGCAGCCTATTTGGTAAAAGATATGGGCGGCAAACATTTTAACAAGGTCCGCGAGGAATACAAAGACGGGCACATTGGCTACCGGGACATAGAAAGCCTAACATGCGACTTTGAAACAAACGGCAAAAATTTTTTGGTGCTGGACGATATGATCTCCACGGGCAGCACTATGTTAAAAGCCCTGGAAAAACTTAAGGAGTGCGGCGCAAAAAAACTTTGTGCCGGCACAACTCACGGCTTGTTCCTGTTTAATTGCCTCGATAAATTAAGAAAACTTACCGACTGCGTAATTTCCACCGACACCATCCCCACAGCGCAATCCACTGTATCCATAAAAGACCTCCTGCCTTAATATGGAAACTGATTTTTCACCGGAAAAAAATTTTGATGCTTCGCCGGAACTGAATTGGTGCGGTGAAATGTTCGAAATAGGCCACAATTCCGCCGAACGAAAATTAGACCCGCGTCAAAAAAAATTGCTGGCCATAAGCAGCGGGCTTTTAGCCACAGCTTTGCTTAACCCCGACAGCCTTAAAGGCCAAATGGTTAATACCGCGGACAGCCTGGGCAAAGGGGCTTATATAACCACTTTTTCTTCCAGTTATATTTCCGCGCCGGACTTTTGGCAAAAATATCATTTTTTGGCCGAAAGTATAGGCATTAACAAGCAAACCGACCTTATAGCCGGAGTCGGCGTGACAACATTAAAAACCGCCGAAGGCGAAAAGGCCGCCACCCAGCACAACTTGTTTGCCGGCGGCAAATATAATTTATACGACAAAGGTCCGCTGCCAAAAATTTCCATCTTAGGCCTATTGTCAACGCCCTTAGACAAACGCCAACAAGGCTCACTTACGCTTTACAGCGCCTTAATTGCCAGTAAAAACCTGAAAGGCAAAAAAATAGATATCACGCCTTACGTTGGTTTTACTTCCTTAGTCCCTCTAAGCAACCCCGAAGGCAAGCGCTTTGCTCCGCCCTCGCCCCAACAATCCATAAGCGCGGGAATTTATAAGCCTATAAATTCCCAAGTTGCCCTCTATGGTGAATTTAATTTGGGAGTAGGCGAAAACAAAGCTAAAATTTTTACTTTGGGATTAGATTTTCCCGGGCCACAGACAATAAAAAAATTACCCAAAATATTTAAAAAGGACAAACGGCCGTAAATTTTTTACCGTTCCACTTTCAAATTTTTGTGTCTTATAGGCCCAAAAACCTTGCATTACCCTCTCTTGTCAAGGACCATACCCCTTGACGCTAAGCGCATTTTTTGATACGATTGTTTATCAAATTCCTCCGAACTTTAGTTCGGGGGTTTTTTGATGCCTAAATACCCAAGGGAGGAATAAGAAGTGCTATGGCGGCCATTAATCTGTAAAAATTATATTTTTCCAGTTCGATGGCCACCAAACGCACACAATTGGCCAGCGCCGCCGCACTGTTGGCTGCGCTGGCCACGCTGGGTCCCCAGGCGGTGTGGGGGCAATGGGAGTTTGAGGCGCGGCTGGCGCCCCACACCCCCAAAGAGGGTCTGGAAGGACATGGCCGGTCCTTCCAGAACATCGGGGAAGCCTGGCTCCGGCTTCCCACCCTCCGGGGATACCGGGGGGAAATTGGAGCATTCCGAACTGGCGGCGGCAAGGTCGCCACGTTCGGAATAGAAAAGGGTCTGGTCCACGGACAGATCCTCCCAGGCGCTTTTGCCTGGGTTGACCCACACGGCGTCCAGCCCGCCGTGGGAGTGTCGTGGGCTCGGCACGGCCGGGTGGTTTTGGAAGGCCATACTATAATGGCCTCCCAAAAAAAACTGCTCGGCCGCGCTGACGCCGGCTTAAGGCTCCGAAAGGGGCTAATAGCCGGCGTTACCGCCGAGCTTGACCCGGCCGAGCACGGCCGGGCGTGGGGCATGGGACCCCACGTAAAAAAATCTTTCAGAGGGGTCGAGTTCATACTTGGGCACCTCTGGAGGATCGAGGGCGAAGAGGCCGACGGTCACGGTCTTTTCGCCCGTCCCCCCGCCACCCACGGGTGGTTTGTGGGGGCAAAATACTTCTTCGTCCCCCATGCCGAAGGAGAAAAATCCTCCCATCACTAGGGGGTAGGGCCTGCAGATCTAACTTTTGATTCTGCCGGCCCTTCTTTTTTTATTTTACTTAGTGGTATAATAAGTACGTATTTAAATATGTATTTTTAATTTAGTAACCTTTGAAAAACTAATTTTGTAAACGAAATTTCAGAATTTTGTGACAGCGGGACAAAACAAATTTTGATGTTTAACTGGAAGTTAAGCGCCTGCCTGCCGGTAGGCAGGGAGAAATTTTTTTGGCCGGATGGCCTAAATTCTGAAATTGCAGGTCGAAAGAAGTTTTTCAGAGGTTACTTTAATAACTTTATGCCCCACGATAGAATATTGCCCGTGCCTTTGCCAGAACAACAAAACCTTCCGCAAAAAAAGTCGGCTGATGCCGGCTACGATGAAATTTATTCATCGGGCTATTCAGCCGGTTATGATACTGACGATGTCGATGATGAGGGTGAGGGAAATGACGGACCTCCGCCCCCTGCTCCAAAAGGAACGATCCATTAAGCATGCCATTGATAAATTCCACGACTTCTGCTAAACTACCCGAGTCGCAGTCATTTTGCATACTTAATACTTTATACTTAATACATAATACTTTCCCAAAATGCCAACAACCAAATCGGCCATTAAGGCCATGCGGCAGTCCATAAAGCGCCGCGCCAGGAACCTCGTTAAAAAGGACGCTTACAAAAAAGCAGTCAAAGAAACCCGCAAATTAATTACCGCAGGCAAGAAAAACGAAGCGGTTGCCGCGCTTTCCAAAGCCATGCAGGCCATGGATAAAGCCGCCAAAACCCACGTCTTGCACAAAAATACCGTTTCGCGCCTAAAATCCCGAATGGCCAAAGCCATCGCCAAAATAAAATAACCGCCTTAGGGCGGTTATTTTATTTTTGATTCCATTTTACCTCAGCGCCAAAAAATAAACTTTGCCGTATGGTGAAGAAGACCTGCCAAAAATATTTTTATATATTTCCAAGGTGTTTTTAACATAATGGCAATTCCTATATTTTATAAAAAATTAAACGGCCTTAACACTGGCCAAACTTTCACAGACTATACGCTGATTATAACGCGGATTAACCGCTGAATCAACCTACCGCTATTTACCGTTAATTAAGTTTACAATCAACTTAATTATTGCCGGTTTGTCATTTGGCTTACTTTCGGCAATAAGCAAAGCTAGGGCAGTAAGGCCAACGTCGTTTATTTTTCGTTCGCCTTTTTTATTCATGAGGTAATTATTTTCTATTAGGAACAATAAAAAAATCAAAGAGCCAATCCGCTTGTTGCCGTCGGCAAAGGGGTGGTCTTTTATGCCAAAATACAAAAGATGTGCGGCCTTTTCTTCCAAAGACGGGTATAATTCTTTGCCGCCAAAAGTTTGGCTTATACTACCCAGCACCGCTTCAAACTTGCCGCCTACTTCCCGCCCGAACAAATCACTCGCCTCTTTTTTTGCAACCAAACGCTTCTTAAATGCGGCAATTGACTTTTGCAGCTCTATATGATTGAGCGATTTCGCTGCACGTTTGCTAACGTCTTCTATTTTAAGATCGTCTTTGTCGTAAGCGTTTAAAACAAACCAGGTATTGGCGTAATCGGAAATAATTTTTAACAACTCTCTTTCATAGCCTTCCAGCCTTTTATTCTCCAGTGCGTGCTCGAACACTTTATGCACGCTTTCTAACTCTTTTAATTTGATTTGTAAATTTTCCGCGTCTTTCAAACGCTTTTCATTTATGGCATACCCTTTCACCAAATAATCCCTTAACCTGTTCGTCGCCCAAATCCTAAATTGGGTGCCGCGCTTGGATTTAACCCGGTAACCTACTGAAATAATAACATCTAAGTTGTAATATATAGTTGGCTTATTTAAGCCAATGCTGGAAATCCCAGCATTGGCTTGTTTAAGCGTAGTTTTCTCTACTTCTAACTCTTTTTCTGAATATATATTGCGGACGTGCTCGGCAATTGTCTGGATGTCCCTGTCAAACAAGACAGCCATCTGGGAACGATTAAGCCAAACTGTTTCGCCATCCATTTCTACCTGTAATTCAGGCCCTTGGTTATCCTTGTATATAACTATTTCGCCTTTTTTTATTTCTTGCATAGGTCTAATACTTTATTCTATAATCCTTCTGATTTTATGGTAAACGATTGTATACTATATGTCAACTTTGCCTTGTGGACAAGTTAAGTTTTCTTAATATATCGGCTAAAGACTTTATACTCTCTTCCGTAATTTCTTCCGGTTTTATTTTACATCTGGCAAAAATTTGCTTTTCTATTTCCCTCAACGCTTCTTCAAATACCTCGCGATTCGAAGCGCCTTCTTTATGGTTTTTATAACGTATCCTTAAATCCACTATCCTCTCTTCCAAACTGCCCACCCCGCGCGGCAAAACCCGCATATCGGAATAAGCGCAAATTTTTTTGCCAAAATCCTGGCTCTCGGCATTATCTTTGGCTTCGTCAAATCCCACGGCATCCACCAGCTCCAATATTCTTTCTCCCACCCCAAGTTCCATAAGCATGCTATGCGTAGCCGCGTGCGATGTAAAACCGTATTTAATTTTTATTGATTCTTTAACCTTTTCCCAAAAAGCCAAACCTTTTTCCGCCACAATTTCCGGAAACAAGCTATACCGAAAATCAAACTTAACAATGTTACCCAAATCATGCAACAAGCACGCCGTTATAATCTCTTCTTTCTCCGGTTGAGAAAATGCGGGCGTTAAATTATCTAAAATAATGCCGGCAACAGCTGCCACTTTAAAATGATGCTCCGCCTGCTGCGGCATGTTTTGGTATTTTTCGTAAATGTCAAAAATATTCATTTTATAAAATAAATTACTGCCAATGGAATATAAGCCAAAGCAAACAGAGTGCTAAGCAAAACCGCCACCGCGGCTTTTTGCGGGTGAACCCTAAGCTCCGTTGCAAAAGCCACGGTGTTGGCTGCAATAGGCACAACCGACAGCAGTAAAAGAACCTTATGCGCTAAATCGCCGAACAAATGCCAAAACTGCCTGTCCGCGAACACCAATAAAAACATTATAAACGGCCAAACCAAAAACTTGCCTAAAAAAGCCAGGCTAATGAATTTAAAATCAAATTCAAATTTGGCAATACCGGCAATGCCTAAGCCCACTATCATCATACCCAAAACCGAATACGCACCACGAAACAATTGAGCAAAGTCCAAATAAGTTTGGCCTAAATTAATTTGCATCAAATTCACAGCCACTGCAAGAATAAACGCGTAAATGCTTGGTAACTTAACGACTTTCATTAAAGCTACTTTTGCCGTGTGCTCCCCGCGGGCGGCAATAAAAAACCCCAAAGTATTTTCAAAAACAATCAGCCCCAAAGTACAAAGCACCAACGTGCCAAGCGCCTCGGATCCAAATATTGCAACTCCGACAGGCAATCCAAAATAGCCGGTATTTCCGCTCGCGGCCGCAAAAGCCAAAAGATTTTTAACGCTGCCTTCAAAAAATATTTTACCGATGTAATAAAACAACAAACAAATTATTGCGGCGGCGACAAAAAAAACCACGGGCAAAAGCAGGGTGCCGGCTGTTAGTTGAGTGGTATAAACGCCGTGGAAAACCACCAAGGGGGCAATAATATAAATTAGCAAAGCCGCCAAAGACTCTTTGCTGACTTTTAAATATTTGCCCGCCACAAACCCAAGAGCGATAATAAAATAAAGAGGAATAAGTTTAAATATCAGTAAAAAAAATACTTGCATAATTTTCTATTTTAGTTTTTGCCTGGTTTCCTGAATCTCATTATTATCTTTTATCCATTGCCTTAACAGACCCACCCTTGATAACTGATCTTTATAAAATTCCTGACGGCCAAAATACTTTAATGCCAATTTGTAAGCTTGGTTAGGGTTGTCCGCTATTTCTTTTGAGAGACTCTCTAACGCCGGCTTAACAGATTCCAGGACAGGCTTTACTTCCGGGTTTTCCGCCAAGACATTATAGATGTCGCCTGCGTCCATCTCCGGCTTTAAAGCTGAAATGCCATTTTTTATCAACTCATTCCTTGCCGCCTGCTCTTTTTGCAACAATAACTCAATGTCATTAACATGCTCAAACGTTAAAGACCCACTTTCCACTAAAAGTTTTAAGTCGTTCGTATCATAAGCCCTGCCCTGTCTTTGCTGACCATCCCTGCCTTGGCGAAGTTTATAATACGCCACCTTAGCCGGGTGGGACAGCCTCAATTCTGTCCCGTTAAACTCCACCGGTTGCGCCTGATCCCAAGACTCAGACATTGTCGCGCCTTCCCCCGCCAGCGTCCCACCGTCTTTGCCTCTTCTAATTAAGTGGACATCCAAATAATTTAATTGTTCGCCGGGGGTAATAGCCCCTTGTTCGTTTATTTTAGCTATTACTAAATGGCGATTTTGTTCGTTACGTACGGCCATTGCTCCCACCCGCTCCAATTTTCTTTTCCCCTCGGGGTCGTCCTGCAAATTTTCGGACAAAAAAATACCGTAACCTTTTCGGCCCAAAGCTTCATCCAGTTTTTCCAAGTCTTCTTCCTCTACCGAAATGTCAATGTCGCGATGCACACCTATATACTGCCCACGCATTAAAGAGATATTCAAAGCTCCGTCAATATTCCACCTTACGCCCGAACCTTTGAGCAAATTACCCAAATCTGTCAGATACCTATCTATCCTCTCTTTTTCCTGGACGCTTGGCTGCCTGCGTTCTGTTGTGTCTTTATATAAATCATTGGAATCCATAAAATCATGGAATAAAACTGCGGATTCCTGAAAATGATACTTCGCACGCTCCTTAGATTGGGCTTTTAACGCCGGAGCCGCGTCCAAAAACCCCTCTGCTTTTTGTATATCCTCACCAGTCGGTTGATAACCTTCAATCTTGTCCATAAATTAATTTCCGCCTTTTTCGGCAAATTCGCTTTCCACTTGGGCGTTAATTTTGGCCAAAGTTTCCCGGCCTAAAGGATTGTTAACATACCAACTTTCTTCCGTGCCAAAATTTCTTTCAGTGTTCATTAGCCGGACAACTGAGCTAAAACCTTCCCTTAATACCTTGCTTAAATGCTGATAAGGATTTTCCAGTTTTGAGACAGGCACACATTGCTTTAAAGAATGTCTCATTATTTTTGCGGTATCGTTATCCGCGCCTTCCCCAAAAACTGTTTTTAACTCTTCATCCGAAATTTCTCCGCCCGCACTCATTCGCTGCAGAAACCCCTCCATCTGCATTTGAAATTGCCCATCATTTAACAGCCGCTCCAGCCTTTGTTGCTGCAAAATAAAATAATCCTCCGAATCTTTTATGGCCCTTCTTTTAACTTCCTGCTTAATTTTCTGCTCCTTGGTCATTTCTTTCTGAACTGATCGTACTTCGTGAGGCGATTGCTCCGTGGAACCTGATTTTTCTCCATCTGGCAATTTTTCTATTGTATTTCCCATAATTTAGTCTATTTTTATTTAATTTTGATAAATTTTGCCCAATTCCCTCATTTCTCCCCAACTCTCCCCCGCCTTGGCTTCCACTTTTATTGGGACTGATAACTTTATGGCGTTTTCCATAAGGGGGATCAATTTTTTTGCCCAATATTCCAATTTTTCCTCTTTGACTTCAAACACCAATTCGTCATGAACCTGGAGTAGCATTTTAATCTCCGATTTTTCTAATTCTCTAATTCTCTCTTTCTCTAATTCTCTATGTATGTTTATCATAGCCACTTTTATAACGTCGGCCGCAAGGGACTGAATGGGAAAATTTACGGCTGCGCGTTCTGCGGCGGCGCGGACAAAAAACTGGGAAGACCTGATTTCCGGAAATTTACGGATTCTCCCAAGTTCATTCTTTACAAAACCGGCCTGATTCACCTGCAATTTTACCTGTTCAATATATTCCTCCACTTTGGGGTAAGCCGCAAAATATTTTTTTATAAAATCTTTGGCTTCTGCGTGGCTGACTTCTCCGATCCGGGAAGAGAGGCCGAAGCTGGACAAGCCATAAAGTATTCCAAAATTTATTGTTTTGGCGTCGCGCCTCATATCTTTCGTCACATTATCCGATTTTACACCAAAAATCGACATTGCTGTTTGGGTGTGAATATCTTCGCCTTTTCTGAACACCTCCAGCATAGTTTCATCTTTAGCCAAATGCGCCACGATCCTGAGCTCAATTTGAGAATAGTCTAAAGAAAGAAGTTTATAGCCTTTTTCCGCTACAAAAGCCCTCCTAATTTTACTCCCCAACCCGTCCCCTTTTATAGGAATGTTTTGTAAGTTTGGTTCCGTACTGGAAAGCCTGCCGGTGGCCGCTATGGTTTGCTGGTAGCTAGTATGCAGGCGCCCGGTTTTTTTTGAAACCAGTTCAGGCAGGGTAAGCAAATATGTATTGTAGAGCTTGGTAACCTCGCGGTACTCCAGGATTTTTTCTATAACCGGATGCTGGCCCAGCATTTTTTCCAAATTTCCGGCTGCTGTGCTTATGCCGGTTTTGGTGCGCCGGTTATCTATAGGGTCTAATTTTAATTTGTCGAACAAAACTTCCTTCAACTGCTTGGGCGAAGCTATATTAAATTCCGCGCCCGTCAGCTTATGGATTTCTTTCTCCAATTTTTTTATTTCCACTTCCGCCTCGCCAGCCAATTGATTCAGCAATTTGGCATTAAGCTTTATGCCGTTCAATTCCATGCTGGCCAAAACTTCGACCGTGGGCATTTCTATTTCTCGAAAAATTTTTCCCAAACCTTCCTTTGTTAGCTCCTTTTCAAAAATTTCTTTTAAGCGCAAAGTTATATCCACGTCCTCGCAGCAATACCAGGAAACTTTTTCCTTTGGTACTTGATCCATTGTAATTTGGTTCTTGCCGGCCCCAATTAAGTCGGTAATGGGCTGCATCTGGTAGCCTAACTCCGAAAAAGCCACGGCATCGAGGCTATGCTGGCGGCTGCCGGCGTTTAAAAGATAGGAGGCAATCATAGTGTCGAAAGCTAAGGGTTGTAAGTTATAAGTTGTAAGTTGTAAGACTTGGGAATCATATTTTAAATTATGGCCAACTTTTCGTATTTGATTATCGGCGAGTAACTTTTTTAAAGCTTCCGATGCCATGGCCAAATCCGCCGGAACATAATAAGCCTTGCCCGGCTGAGCGCCCAGCCCCACCCCGACCAATTTTGCATCAATTGGATTTAAGTTCGTGGTTTCAGTATCTACTGATACTTCGCCATCTTTTGACAATTCCCTTAAGGCTTTTTCCAGTTTTTCTTCCGTATCAACTAATATGTAGTCCTGCTTGCCAATGCTGCCCTGGGGGGGCTTTTCCTCTTCTTTCGCGCTATCTTCCGCCTGATACTTACTACTTACTGCTTGATACTGCCCCGGCAGCTTTGTTAGCAAACTCTTAAACTCCAGTTCCTGGAAAACCTTAAACACGGCCTGCCGGTTTTTGTCCGCAAATTCATATGCGGGAATTTCCGTTTCAATGGGCACGCTGCGTTCTATTACAGACAAATCGTAAGACATTCTGGCTACTTTTTCCTGGTCAAGCAGAAGATTTATTGTCCGACTTTTGATTTTTGAAATTTGGAATTTATTTGGAATTTGGTATTTGTCGTTTGGAATTTGAAGGCCCGCCAGTTTTATTTCCTTGTGCAAAACTGCGTACAGATTATCAATTGAACCAAACTCCTTTACCAACTCCACGGCGCCTTTCTCCCCAATCCCGGCCACGCCTGGAATGTTATCACTCGGATCACCCCGCAGGGCTTTATAGTCAACCATTTGGTCGGGGGTTAAACCAAAGCGCTCCCTTACCGCTTTTTCGTCGTAGACGGCAGTATCCCCCAAGCCTTTCCTTAAGGTATAAACTTTTATTTTATGGTTAACCAATTGGAGAGTGTCCAAATCGCCGGTAACAATTATAACTTCCGCTTCCGGATGATATTTGTGTATGTGCGTGGCCAAAGTACCCAAACAGTCGTCAGCCTCATAACCTTGCTTTTCCACTACCGGAATGTTTAAAGCCCTCACCACTTCCTTGACTTTGGGGATCTGGTCATAAAGCTCCTGCGGCGCTTTGACCCTATGCGCTTTGTAAGCTTCAAACTTTTCATGCCTAAAAGTCGGACCGGCCAAATCAAAAGTGCAGGCAATGTGGGTGGGTTTTAAATCCTTTATGGCCTTAAGCAAAATGGAAGTGAAACCAAAAACCGCGCCCGTGGGCTCGCCTTCTTTATTGGCAAGGTTCGGGATGGCATGGAAACCGCGGTGGATAAGCGCATTTCCGTCTATTAACATATAGCGTTCTTTATTGGGCATACATCGAGTTTACTTGGATGATTATACTGCTATTATATGATATTCCGCTCCCCCTTGCCACCTATTTGCTTTGTTTTATCCCCCTACTTTTTACCTATTAAACTTTATGATGCCCGATTTTCTGTACGCGACAAAACAGCCCTTGCACAAAGGCAAGGGCTGTTTTGTAGTGGCATATTTTCCGACCACTCGGTTAATGCGGTTAAAAACTTTGCGAATTAAACTAGCCGCGGCTATTATTTCAATACGGCTCCGGCAAATCCTCGTCTGCTTCCAACACCTCTACATATTTATAAACTCTACTGTCGTCGGGCTTTAGCATTTCCGTTCCCTCATTCAAGTGCTCCAAGTCGTACCGATTGGCCGGCACTAAATATTTTGGGTCTCCGCCGTTTTGGATAAATATATCCCCACTCGGCACGCTAATTAAGCCCGTTTCGTGGAAGTAGTAGATTATGCCGTTGTGCAAAAGCCAGCTACCCCAGGGATGTTCTTCCTCCGCAGACCTTATGGCATAGCTTTCGGTCGGAACGTATCCGGATAAGTCGCCGTCTACCACATTGGCCAAGGAATAACCCAGCCCTATAAAGGCCTGGTAATTAGTAAACGCGATTTTCGTAAAACCGCTAATAAAATAAATTACCCCCTTTTCGCGCACCAGACTGCCGGAAGCAAAAAATTTGACGGCAGAACGCAAGGTCACGGGAGTGGTGGTAGAGATTGTCGGATTTTTTTCCTCTGCTTTCTTCCACCCTACCTTAGCCACTGCCTGTCCGCCC
>CAZDEP010000017.1:0-14778 GCA_964504715.1 uncultured Candidatus Saccharibacteria bacterium
GGGGGATCTCCCGCAGGGAGACAGACCGCAGCGTTACCACTTCGCCACTGCACCAAATAAATTAACTCCTATATTTTATATAATTCATCCACATTTGACAATTGCCTTAAGCGATGTTAAATTATCGCTATCATTAAGAATTTTAGGAGTTGAATAGGCATATAAAACACCAAGCCTCTACAACCGCAGCTTCCAAGTCAACCCAATGGCTTAATTTGGTATAAACGAATCTAAATTTTAGAGTTCGTTTTTTTATTTTTTACCTCTTGACATTGCCTCTAAAAATCAGTAAAATTAACGGTTATTTATTAAACTTAACCCATGACCACTAAAACCGCGGCCAAAAAAAAGAACGGCTTTAAAAAATTCTGGCGCCTTGGGCTGGACGAGTTCAATACGGGCAACTTTGATGTTAGCCCTGACGGCGAATTAATTGTACGGGAAGGCAACTACCAATACAATATTTTTGATATTGTAAAAAAATACGGCACTTCCACAGAAATAGTTTTCCCCACCATAATTGAAAATCGCGTGAGGGACCTGATTGAAACTTTTAATGCCTACATAAAAGTTTTAGGTTATAAGGGCAAATTTTACTACCACTATGCCATGAAGGCAAACCAAACCAAAGAATTTGTGTTGCCGGCCGTGGCCGAAGGCGCCAATTTAGACGTGGCTTCCGCCAATGAGTTGTACATAGTCAAAAGAATGATAGAACAGGACAAATTTAACGCCAAAATCCGGGTAATTTGCAACGGGCCAAAAACGGAAAAATACATGAGTTTGGTGGAAGAACTAAAAAGCAAGGGATTGATTGTAGTGCCGATAATTGAAGACTACAACGAATTGGAAAGGATGCAAAAATTTAAAGGGGAGGTAGGCATTCGGGTGAACCTGGACATTAAAGTCCAGGCCCACTGGGATAAAAAATTCAACCGCTTCGGCTTTACCGAAGAAGAGCTGCTAAAAATCGGGAAAGTCCGCGGGCTGTCAACGCTGCATTACCATATTTCCAAACAGATTGAAACCATAGACGGTTTTACCAAGCCTTTAAAGCGGGCATTGGCATTGTTTTCCAAAATGAAGGAAAAGAATCCGGGTCTCGACACTTTGGATATTGGCGGGGGAGCCGGCATACCTTTTGAAAAAAGGAAGCATTTTTACACGGGCAAAAACCTCATCCAGCAAATTGTAAAAACCGCCAAAAAAGAATGCGACAAACTGGGCATAAAACACCCAAACCTTATAGTGGAATGGGGGAGTTACGTAGCCGCTCCCGCCCAAATTACCATTTACAAAATATTGGCGCAAAAAGAAGTCGGAAACAAAGGCAAGGCCAAGTGGGATGTAATTGACGGCAGTTTTATGAACGACCTTTTGGACACTTGGGCCATTCGGCAAAAATGGCATGTAGTACCGGTTAACTACTTAAACGCCCGCAAACTGGAACCTGTTTGGTTTGCCGGCAGCTCCTGCGACTCGGATGACAAATACACCGCCGGCGGGGAATATATTATGCTGCCCAGGCTTGCTGACTGTGACGAATTGTACGTGGCATTTTTTGACACTGGCGCCTATCAGGATGCGCTGGCCTCCCACCACTGCCTGTTGTCTTCGCCTGCCAAGCTTATTGCCCAAAACGGTGAAATAAAAATTGCACGCAGAAGGGAACAACCGGAAGAAGTCAGCAAAGAATTCGGATGGTAAGCATGTGGGGATATCTTAATTGCTGAAGACGAAAAGTAAATATATAATACAAAAGTAAATAAAACTCTTGAGAGGGGGTGAAGACGATGAAATTTTTACACTATTTGGCGTTCATACTCGTCGTCGTAGGGGGTCTAAACTGGGGTTTGGTTGGTATTTGGGATTTTAACCTCGTCGACAAAATTTTTGGCAATTGGGCCATGGTTGAAAGAATTGTCTACATATTGGTAGGCCTTTCGGCTGTGTATTTAGCTGTTGAGCACAAGAGTACTTGCAATTACTGTTCTAAACCGGCAGGACAGGCACAAGTTTAATTTCACATCGGTCAATAAATAAAGACGGTCTTCTTGCAAAAGAAGACCGTCTTTTTTAAACTATTCTGTAATTTTACTTTTTCACTAACATTATTCCTGCGGGGCTTTTTCTTCGGCCGCCGGCGCAGTTACAGCTTTAAGTGAAAGGCCCAAACGGTGCTCGCCGGGTTCGATGGAAATAATTTTGAATTCCTTTTCGTCGCCGATTTTTAAGACTTCTTCGGCATTTTTAACGGCTTCGGAAGAAAGCTCCATTATATGGGCCAAGCCCTGGATGTCCTTGTCGAGTTCTACAAAAACTCCGAAAGGCATAATTTTAATTACTTTGCCTTTCACCAATTGGCCGATTTGGTATTTTTTCACGGCTTCCAGCCACGGGTCAGCCTGGAGTTGTTTAATTGACAAAGATACGCGGCCCTTGTCTATGGAAATAACCTTAGCCTTGATTTGGTCGCCGACTTTAATTATTTCCTTAGGATTTTCTATTCTCTGCCAAGCCAGCTCGCTAATGTGGACCAAACCTTCCAATTCGCCAAATTTTACGAAAGCGCCAAAATCAACCACGCCGGTTATATTGCCTTCGACCACTTGGCCGATTTTAAGCTGCGAAAGCCTTTTGCCCAACTCTTCCTCATGGACGGCCTTTTCGCTCACGATCAGCTTTTCCTCCGCGCTGTCGGCGGTAATTACCTGGACGTCGAAGGACTGGCCCACATAAGATTTTAATACTTCCAAAATTTTGGATTTATCGCCGTCTTCCACGCGCGGATAATGCTCCATGGAAAGCTGGGAAACGGGCAAGAAACCGGTAACACTGTTAACTTCAACCATAAGCCCGCCCTTGTTGGCTTCGAGAATTTTGGTTTTCATTACCTCTTTGCTTTCCATTTTTTCTTTCAATGTCTGCCATACGCGCTCCTGGCCTGCCTGGCGCAAAGACAATTCCACAAGGCCTTCTTTATTTTCCGGCTCCACTACGGAAGCGAAAATTTTGTCTCCCGGCTTTAAAAGCGAAAGACTGGCCTGGTCGTCATAAAGCTCCCGCCCCCTGACTACGCCCAAACCGTAGCCTTCCAAATCTATATAGGCTTCGTTCTTGCCTAAAGAAAGCAAAGAGCCTTCCACCATGTCTCCGGCTTTAAGCACTTTAATGTCAACCCCGGCGGAAATTAGTTCCTGCATGGTTTGCGCTGTGGCGGCCTGGGGATTAAAATTTACCACCTGCGCGTTTGCGATCTGCTGATTGGTCTGATTAATTTGATCTGCCATAATAAATTGACCAAAAATTAATAAAATTGGAAATCGACACAATTGCCGTGGGTCCGCACCCGGTTTTAAAACTTAGGCAGGTTATTTGCTTTAGAGCAAATAAAAAACAACGGCTAATCGTTGTACAATTATAAACCTTATAATTTTGGTTAATTGTTAAATGCGCTCGCAATAGCCTATTTGGGGTTAATAGTTTAATTTTTCCTTGAGCGCATACACCAAATAAGCTTCCGTATTATAGCCAATTTTTTCGGGCTTGGCAAGGCCTTTTTGGCCTTCCCTTTTTGCTTGAAAACCGTTATAATTAGAGGGCACATTGAATTAAATTTAAACACAATTTAGCCCGCTATGCAGATCCAGTATTTTGGCCTTTCCTCCTTCAAAATAACCACCAAAGAAGCCAGTATAATTACCGACCCCTTCCATAAAGACTCCGGCCTTACGCCGCCCCGCGGCGCGGCGGATATTTTAATTTTGGCCGACAAAAACAACAAACTTTATTCGGCCGTAAGCGGCGTTTCCGGACAGCCCTTTGATATGGACACCCCGGGCGAATATGACTTAAAAGGCGTAACGGTTACCGGCATTCCCTTAAAACAGGAAGAAAAATATGTCAGCGTTTTTTTAATTGAAAGCGAAGATATCCGCATTTTAAACCTCACCCACATTAAAGAATGGAACATGAAGGAAGATGAAATCGAGTCTTTGGGGGAAATAGACATTTTAATCCTGCCTGTGGGCGGCAATACCGTGCTTTCCGCCTCTCAGGCGGCCAAAGTAGTAAACGAAATCGAACCTAAAATTGTCATCCCTTCCCACTATAAAATGGAGGGCTTAATTATAGATGTAGACGCGTTAGATAAGTTTATAAAAGAAATGGGCGGGAAAAAAGAGAATATGGAAAAACTGACGGTAAAAAAGAAAGACTTGCTGGAAGAAGGGACGAAAGTAATAGTGCTGGATCCGTTGCGATAAATTTCTAATAATTTTGCCACAGCTATTCGAATTTAGTAAATGAACCTATGTCATTTTTAGACAACATTCGAAATAAGACCCACGCTCAAAAAGTTAGGTTGATTTGGATAATCTGCACGGCATGCGTAATATTACTCGCGCTGGTTTGGCTGTTTACCACCCGCATTGGAAAAAATATGCCCAAAGACACCAGCCTGTTTAAAACCATTACCAACAGCTTAAAAAGCCTTAAATAATTATGCACGCCAGAGAAACAGGGCCACAAACGGCACCCATCCCGGATATTAGCCGGGCAAATGAAGACTATAAAAAATTATTTGAAGAAAAAACCGGGCGCCTGCTGCTTGTAAGACTTGAAAAAATTATCACTTGGTTAAATTCCATAAAAGCAAATTTTGCCGATTACCAAAAAGCAAAAAGTAATTTTGAACAGTGGAAAAACTTGAACCCCAGGCTCCCTCAATCGGAACAGATTATACAGCTTAATTTGGAAATTTCCCCCGAATATAGCAAGGCGAAAAAAGAGCTCCTTGATGCCAAAAAAACCTATTACAAAGCTATACGAAGCGCAAAAAAAATTAGACTTGAAGGCCACGAAAAACGAAAAATCATATCGCAAATTCCGGGCTGGTGCAAACACGAAAACCAAACCCCGCCGGACATGGAAACCTTGCTCTTTCCGGATTTAAAATTTACCCATACTTCCGAAGATTTAAACAACCCTAACTCGGAGCTAAAATTAAATCCGCTGCCATACCTTTTTACCCTAAGCCAAATGGCCGCGGACATAGACTCAAGGCTGCGCACCGCAAACTCGAAAAAAGGCAACGGCAATAACCACCCCCCTCTTTTATTAATAAAAAATACCCCGGATTCGAACGCTGTCGCTGAAATTAATGACTCCTCCGGAGAGACTGACCCAAAAGACGAGAACAAATATTACGACGAAGTAGATTAGAACCATATGCCAAAAAATTCCAGTGAAAAAATAACTTCGGAAGTCGGACTCATAAAGCCCCGCGGGCTGCAGGCGGAAATGCAGGAGTCGTATTTGGATTACGCCATGAGCGTAATCGTTTCGCGCGCCCTGCCGGACGTAAGGGACGGCCTGAAGCCCGTGCACAGGCGCATTCTGTACGCCATGCACGAAATGGGCTTAAGACACAACGTAAAATTCAGGAAAAGCGCGACCGTGGTAGGCGACGTGCTTGGTAAATACCACCCGCACGGCGACCAGGCAGTCTACGACTCCATGGTGCATATGGCCCAGCTGTTTTCCATGCGCTATCCGCTCATAAACGGCCAGGGCAACTTTGGCAGCATGGACGGCGACGGGGCTGCGGCCATGAGGTATACCGAAGCGCGCATGTCCGCCCTGGCTGAGGAGCTTTTAACCGACATAGACAAGGAAACCATACCTTTTAGGGACAACTACGACACCACACGGAAAGAACCGGCTGTGCTACCAGGCAAACTTCCCAACCTGCTTTTAAACGGCACTTTGGGCATTGCCGTGGGCATGGCAACTGACATACCGCCCCACAACTTAACGGAAATCACTGAGGCCATTATTAAACTCATAGACGAACCCGAGGCTACGGTGGAAGACCTGCTGGAATTTGTCAAAGGGCCCGACTTCCCCACGGGGGGCATTATTTATGATGTCGCGGCCATAAAAAACGCTTACGCAACCGGCAAGGGCAGCATTGTGATGCGCGCCAAAACCGAAATAGCCGAAACCAAAACCGGCTCATTCCAGATTCTTGTGCACGAAATCCCGTACCGGGTTAACAAAGCCACTTTGCTCCAAAAAATTGCCGACTTGGTCAGGGATAAAAAAATTGAAGGCATCCGCGACGTGAGGGACGAAAGCGACAAAGACGGCGTACGCGTGGTTATTGACCTTAAAAAAGACGCACTGGCCAACAAAATTCTTAACCAGCTGTTTTCCTATACCCAGCTCCAGGAAACCTTCCATTTGAACATGCTGGCGCTTGTTGACGGGATTGAGCCCCACGTTCTTAACCTTAAAACCGTCCTTGAAAAGTACCTCGAACACCGCCAAACCGTGGTAAAGCGGCGGACTGAATTCGAACTCAAAAAAGCCAAGGAGCGCGAGCATATTTTGGAAGGCTTAAAAAAGGCGCTCGACCACATAGACGAAATCATCAACACCATAAAAAAGAGCCCAACCAAAGAAGAAGCGCACGGCAATTTAATAAAGAAATTCAAGCTCACGGACATCCAGTCCACGGCTATTTTAGAAATGCGTTTGCAGACTTTGGCGGGCTTGGAACGCAAAAAAATTGAAGATGAGTTAAAGGAAAAACGCGCGCTTATTGCCGAACTGGAAGGCATTCTAAAATCGAAAGTCAAAATTTTAGGCATTATAAAAAAAGAGGTTTCTGACCTGAAGGAAAAATTCGGCGACGCAAGAAGGACCCAAGTTGTCAAAAATGCCGTTGGCACTTTTTCTGCCGAAGACCTTATCCCCGAAGCCAGTGTAATTATTACCGTAACCAAATCGGGTTATGTAAAACGGTTAGCCCCCGACACCTACCGCACCCAAAGCCGCGGGGGCAAAGGCGTTATTGGACAAACCTTAAAGGAAGAAGATGTGGTAGATAAATTAATTACGGCCACCACACACGACGACATTTTATTCTTTACCAACAAGGGCCGCGCGTTTCTGACCAAAGTCTACGAACTGCCGGAGGGTTCGCGCGTTTCCAAAGGCCAGGCTTTGGTTAATTTCCTCCAGCTTCAAGCAAACGAAACAGCACAGGCGATTTTAACCCTGGCCAAAAAGGACCAAACAAAATTCCTAGTTATGGCTACCAAGCAAGGACTCATAAAAAAAGTCGCGCGCGATGAATTTACCAAAGTCAGGCGTTCTGGATTAATTGCCATTGGCCTCAAGGGCGACGACGAATTAAAGTGGGTGGAAGGTACGAGCGGAGAAGATCAAATTATGCTTTCCACACCCAACGGCCAAGCTATTCGCTTTAGCGAAAAAGACGTGCGTCCTATGGGCAGAAATGCCGCGGGCGTCACCGGTATGCGCATTAAAAAAGGCGACGAGATAATCAGCATGGACATTATAAGAAAAGCAGAAGACCAAAAAAGCCTGGAAGTTTTGGTGGTTACCGAAAACGGGCTGGGGAAAAAGAGCAAAATTTCCGACTACAAAACTCAGCGCCGCGCGGGCTCGGGCATAAAAACTCTAAAAGTTACGCCCAAAACCGGCAAAATTGTGGCCATGTACATCCTCGACGCCTCGGAAGAGCACGACTTGGTTGTCATCTCCAAAATGGGACAAACTATACGCACACCCTTAAATTCCGTTTCCACCTTAGGTCGGGCCACACAGGGCGTTCGTATAATGCGCCTGGACGAAGGCGACAAGGTAGCCAGCGCGACAATAATTTAGGGGAGTGTTTTGGAATTAGCTGATAGGCTGATAGTTAGCAGCAAACACAAAAAGGGCTCCTCAAAAAGGAGCCCTTTCTTTTTTCCCGGGAATTATTTATAATACATTAACCTTGGGCACTATTTTAGGGGCGTATAGCTCAGCTGGTAGAGCAAGTGTCTTATACACACTGGGTCCTAGGTTCGAGTCCTAGTACGCCCACCATATTATTTTCAAATAACGCGTTTCAAGCAAAGGCAGCGAGCCAAAGATAACCCTTACTGCATTACCGCCAAAAGGCGGTTTTTTGTTTGGTTTACTGTTCCGCTTGTTTCAGCTAGAATACAGACAAACCTATGTTTTCAGACATAAAGACCAAATTACAAAAAAATAAGCTGCTGGCACTGGCGGCAGCAGCATTATTTTTAGGCACTATCGCGCTAAGCGTAGCTAAAGATAAAACGTCCTCCGTGGCAACACCCTCTCCATTTCTAAGCCGCGAAGAACTTGCAAAACTGACCAAGCCGGCTGTGGTAAGGATTGCCCAAAAAGCTTCGGGCACGTACGTTATCCCGGAATTTAAAATAGATTTGGAAAACCTAAAAATTGACATTAAACGCGACTCACTCAGGAACACGCAAAATCTGGAAGAATACATAACCGGCAGCGGCTTTATTATTAGCCCTGACGGTTATATTTTAACCAACGCGCATGTGGTTTCGCCGGAAATGATAAAAGTTTCTTTACTTAGCCGGGCTCTTGATGAAAACCTGAAAATGACCCTGCAGGAAGTTCCGGCTGACGGACAAAATAAACTGTTTGAAAACCCCGAGCAGGCGGAAAAATTCGCCCGGGACACCTTAAAGCTCCTTATGGAAAACAGCCATTTTGAAATAACTTCAAAACTGGCTGTGCTTAACCCCACCTCCGAAAAAAACAATCTTACCGATTTGTTCGACACGGGTTTTAAGGCGGAAGTTTTAGACCTGAACGAAAACTTCCTCTACGGCAACAAGGATGTGGCCTTAATAAAAGTTGATCAGCAGCGGCTGCCGGCAATAGCTTTGGGCAATCCCGAGCAGGCAGTTTTGGGCAATCCGGTTTTTATTTTTGGCTTCCCCGGCACTGCGGAAGTCAACTCTTTAAATCCCGTAGAATCCACACTTACCGAGGGAGTCATTAGCGCCTTTAAATACGCAGACAACAAAGACTTTAAAATTCTTGAAACGGACGCCAAAGTTTCCCAAGGTTCAAGCGGCGGACCCCTGCTTAACGAAAAAGGCGAAGTTATTGGTATTATAACTTACCAAACCAATCCGCTGCTTAGGGCCATTGGAGACAATTTTGGCTTTGCCATCCCCGTAACTTTGTCCCGCGCCCTGAAAGAAATGGAAAAAATCCCCCTCCGAAAGGGGGAATTCTGGGACACGGCTGCCCAGGCTTTCGTGTATTTAAATTTAGGCAGGTGTGAAATGGCTAACAAAAAATTCAGCGACGCTCTGGCTATTTCCAACCACTTTTTCCTTCCATCCAATTATTTTTCTCCCTACACTCAGCAATGCGAGCAAAATATTTTAAACGGCACCTCCCTGGACAGCTGGCTGGACATAACTTTGGACAAAGCCAAGGCTTTCACGCCTTTTGAATGGTTCGTAATTTTAGGCCGGGCAATTTTGGTAGCTTCCGCCAGTTGCTTTTTGGTAATTATTTTCAGGAAATTCCGGGCCGAAGAAAAAGAGATTGAAAAATTGGAAGAAGAACTTAAAGAAACCCAGGAGGATATTTTACCGGCGGAAATTATTATGTCGCATCCGATCCATCAAGCGCCCCTGCCCGACGAAGAAATCCACGCCGGCACAAGGCATGAAATGCATATTGCCCATCCTCACGTTATTGACTATATAAAAAAAGCCCGTTACATCGGCCTGGATGATACCACTATCGCCGGCGAACTCACAAAAGCGGGATGGGACAACAGGGAAATCGAGCAAGCTTTTGGCAGCATATAAAAAAATTAATTTTTAAAAAAATAATTACCCCCTTCCATTTATGTCAAAAAAAATTAGCCAGGTCTGGTTATATATTTTTTTTACGGTTATAGCAATAGTCGTTCTCCCTTTGTCAGCCCGCAGCCTAACTTTCGAAGAAATTAAAAGAGCCCAAACAGGTAAAATTTTGGGAGAATCTGCCTATAGCCCGACGGTGCTGGTAAAAAATCGCTCCCTTGAAGTCACTGTCACTCCCACTTCTTTTGAACAAGAAAAGTGGCAATACAAAATAGAATGGCAACGCACCCTAAACAAGAAACTTTCCATATATTTAAATAACCAGCCCCTAGTTGAGGAAGGAGAATCTGGAGGCAACACTCTGACGGGTTTTACATTGGCTGAAAATTCAAAAAACAAAGTTGAAGTTTATTCCCTGCCATTTAGGCAAGGAGTATTATTGAGCCGCAAATATTTTACAACTCTTACAAAACCTGAAACAGCTGTTGCTTGCACCCAAGATGCCAAACTCTGCGACGACGGCAAAACTTACGTCTCCCGCCAAGGCCCCTCGTGCGAATTCGCGCCGTGCCCAATAATGAATATCGTACCAATCATCGAAGAAAAAACACCGATAAAAACCAACGAACAGGAACCGTTTATTTGGATAGACGGACTCGACCCCGCAAAAGAACAAAGCGGAGGCGTGCCTATTGTCGGCTGGGCGGTAGACGGTAAAGATAAATGGGAGAGTCAGCTCGGCAAACTGGAAATTTTAATAGACAACCAGGTAGTAGCCAGCTGGAAAAAAGGCGATCCTTTATGGGAATATGGCAACAGCCAACTATACGGGGTTTACCGGCCGGATGTTTGCACGCATTTAAAATTAGTCCCGAACTGTCTGCCCGCGGCGGAAAATTTATACAACCGGACCGGGTTTCATTATAACTGGGACACCACTCAATTCAGCGATGGAACACACGACATAACAGTCCGCGCAACGGACCAGGGCACACCGGGTAAAGTTAAGGAAGAGCGCTGGCAAACTAGAGTCAACAACCGCATATCTACCTTGTATGCCGCAAACTATTTTATCCACGCCACCGATGGGGGAAAGGTCCAGGGCCAACCCGTGGAATTTACCCCCGAAACCACCGGAATATACCACCAAAAAGGCACGTGGAATAACCCTTCCCAAAAAGATTACTGGAAAATCCCCGCCGGATCGGCAGGCTTTGCCAGTTACGGGCCATACATTACCGAAAAAGAATTAGAAAGCGCATTTGTCCAAAAAAATTCCGATTTAATAAACCGCTCCAACGACTGGTATATTTACCGCATTGGCTGGGAGCTTATGGTTGAAGATAACAGCTTCAGCCAAAAGCCTGTTGCCACGCTTGATGTATTGGCAAGTTCCGCCTCGGGCGAATTTTATTTGGTGCAAACACGGGACATTTACCCCCAGGACTTCAAACAAAACGGCGCCTTTCAGGAAATGACCATGCTGATGGCGGATTTCCATGCCGCCTTCAAACCGAATCCCCGTTTGGAATTTAGGGTGAGGGCCACCGGGGAAAGAGCTTTGGGTTTAAAAAATATTAAAGCCTACCCCATGGCTTTCCTGCCTTTCTGGGCCACATGGAGCAATATGACCTGGTCACGAGAAAAAGGGTTTGAGCCCTCGGGTTTTGTTAGCGACCGGATCTGCGACCCGGAACGCCTGCGTACAAGCGTATGGCAAAACGGTAAACCCTCGCCGCTTACAAATATTGAATGGTGGCGCCGCGACGTATGCTTTGACTCCGGAGCATATCCTTACATCGGCCCGTACAATCAGGTGGACAATGCCAAACTCATGCAATACCATATACGGCTCGCGCAATCCGCCGGCATAGACGCCTTCCGAATATACACCTACCCTCCCGACAGTTACGCTAACGGCCAATGCCAATTTTCTAACCTGTCCATGGAAAACGAAAATTACCGAAACATTAAACTTATGTTTGATGTGGCTGAACAGGAAAATTTTAAACTGTTTCTGGACGACTCCGTGCTAGCCGAAGTAACACCGAATAACCCCAAAGGAAAAGACTACAGTTATGACGACGCTGCGTGTGCGGTGGAATTTTATGCACGGTCAGGATTATTTACACGGCCGGGATATTTAACCATGAACGGACAGCCGGCATTCGGCGTGCCGGTAATTCACGAAGTGAATCCGGCGAACATTGAACTGCTCATGACAAAACTTAACGAGGCGTACCGGCGCGGCAGCGGCAAAAGCGGAAACTTGTTTACCATGGTTACGGCGGTAACTGCCTATTCGACAGACGATACCGACACTAATATTTTTGGCCCTTACAACGGCCAAATGCACAGCCTGTTCACTTGGAACATGGACAATTTATCCAAACTCCCACCGGGCACCACATCCAATAACTTCAACAAACAAACCCAGCAATGGCAAAAATATGCCGTTTGCAAACGGACACCTAAAACGTATTGGGATATTTTAGACCCCAATGTCTGTAGTTGCAAATACGAACCCAGCCGGCCTGTTGACCCAATCTGCTTCCACAAAACCACTCTCTTAGAAAGGCCCGAACTTGCAGGTTTTAGGAATCTAAAAGAGGTCAGTGTGCTATATGACTGGACAAATACCCTGGCGGTCCATGGGGCACAGTATTTTTATCCGGCCAACGGGAGGTGGGACAACGTTCGCGGCCAGGTAAATCTGGATGAAATTAAGCAGTCATTTAAAGACTACGTTAACGATGCCCGGAAATACGGCTACCAAACCGCCATTACCATAACACCCTCAACCCATGATCGGCCGCGCGTTGTTGAATGGCAGGGTAAAAAGGTCACGCTGTTGTGGGAAACCTTAAGCGGAGCGGTAGCGGCCAAACCCGATATGATAATGCTGGAGGCATGGAACAACTGGGCCGAAGGTGTCCAGCTAGAACCGGCGGCTAATTATGTGAACGAATACGGCCAAAACGATCCCTATTTGTATTTGCGTATCATAGCGCAAATAAAAGGGCAAAACTTTGTCCCGCCGTGCATACCGCGTTCCATCGTGGACCCCCTTAGGCTGCCCTACTTGCCTTCTCAAGAATTGTGCGACAACTAAATCAAGCAATCGTCGCTTCATACCCGGATACAAAGGACCGTCCCGATTCGTCGGGGCGGTCCTTTCAAGCAACCAGGGCCAGTAGCAGGCCAACCACCGCTTATCTGCTATAATGGATTGGTTATGGAATTTTTAGCTGTTAAAACCAAAAAATTTCTCCCTCCCAAAGATAATCTTTTTAGCGTGCTGGACAAAGGCCTGCCGCAATTAAAAGAAGGGGATATTGTCTTTATAACATCCAAAATATTGGCAATACACCAAGGACGCACGGTAAAAATTATAAAAAATCTTCCTTCTGACAGGCAAAAAAATAAACTAATCCTCACGGAAGCCGAGCAATACTTGTTGCCGGGGAAAAAAGCGCCTCATCCTTTTATTTTAACAATCAAAAATCATACTTTGATCCCTTCTGCGGGAATAGACGAAAGCAACGGCGACGGGTACTTTATTTTGTGGCCAACAAATACCCAAAAACTGCTTAAGGAAATTTGGCAATTTTTACGAAAAAAATACAGGGTGAAAAATTTGGGCGTGGTGGCAACCGACAGCCACACCACTCCGCTCAGGTGGGGGACCCAAGGGATTAGTACCGGTTTTTATGGTTTTAAGCCTTTGAGGGATTACCGAGAAAAGAAAGACATTTTTGGACGCAGATTAAAGTACACTCAATCAAATTTGGTAGACCCGCTTTCCGCCCTGGCGGTAATGATGATGGGCGAAGGAAGGGAACAGACTCCCATCTTAATTCTCCGCGGGGCAAAATTTTTGGAATTTACGAAAAAGGACCTATTCGGCAAGTTAGCCATAGATCCTAAAAACGACATTTACGCGCCACTGCTTGCCGGCTTTAAGAAAATTAAACTTTCGCGCAGTTAGCTAGGCCTCGGATTCCACGGCTCTGTCAATCCGAAATTTGAACGGCGTGAAATTGGTCTTGTAATCATAAACCTCAAACCCCTCGCTCTTTTTAAGTTTGTAGACGGCCCAATAAGTAAATGGAGTGGCGATGGTTTCGTATAGGACTTTCATAACATACTGAGTCAGAGCAATTTGGGTTATAGCTGAAAAAGGGATCCTGCCAACATAAGCCAAGCCGATAAACAAAAAAGAATCAACAGCTTGTCCAACCACGGTGGAACCAATAGTGCGCATCCACAAAAACCTGCCGCGGCTTAAAACTTTCATTTTGGCCAGGGTAAAATCGTTGGCAAAACCGCCGGCCCAGTACGCAATAATGCTGGCCATAGAAATGCGCGGCACGAAACCTAAAATTTTGTTGTAGGCGTCCTGGTTGTGCCAAATGGGCGCGGCGGGCAAATACTGTACCGCAATTAAGGTGGCCGACATAAGGACTAAAGCCCCAAAACCCACCCACATAACCCTTCGGGCCCGGGCATAACCGTAAACTTCCGTAAGCACGTCGCTGACTATATATGAAATGGGGAACAAAATAATGGCGCCGGCCGTTCGAAAAGGGCCGATATGGATAAGTTTGGTGGAGGTAATTTCGGAAATAATTAGCACCGCCACAAACAAGGCCATAACCAAGTCATAATACTTGGGCTCCCGGCCCTGGAATTTGTCTTCGTTCATTTAGTATAATTATGATTAATGATACTGCATTATAACATAGGCACAATATATTAACCGATTCCCTTATGAAATTTATAGCCGTTGCCGCTATGACCTTAGACGGCAAAATCGCGAAAAGCAAAGACCACCTTTCCACCGACTGGACGAGCGAGGAAGATAAGATTTTCTTTCGCAAATTTCTTGCAGAGTGCGATGCGGTTTTGGTCGGCAAAAACACTTACGAAACCGCCAAAGGGCCGCTGTCAAAAAGAAACTGCATAGTCTTAAGCAGGACAGCTGACCAGCTTGCCAGAGAATCAGAAAGACTTATTTTTATTAATACCGACAAAACCGACCTCAAAAAATATATTGCCAGCAGGGGCTACCAAAAAATCGCCATCTTAGGCGGCTCGC
>CAZDEP010000018.1:0-12344 GCA_964504715.1 uncultured Candidatus Saccharibacteria bacterium
CATGCGGACGGTATGGACGTCAACGGCCAATGGCACAGCGAAGATTTGGACTACCAAACCAGGGTATTGCAATACAATATGCCCGTGCCCGCAGGCGGCGTAATTTTTGTTAAAGATAATGTTTGGGTGGAGGGGACGGTTAACGGGCGGGTGGTTGTGGCAGCAACAAAATATTCCACCGACCCGACCCAGCAGGCGCGGATTTTGATTCCAAATAACATTGTTTATTTGGCAAAAAACGGCAGCCATTCGTTAGGGCTTATTGCGGAAAAAGATATTCTAATTACCTACTATGCCCCGACAAATTTGGAAATTGATGCCGCGCTTATTGCCCAGAAGGGCAGTGCGCAAATATACTTATTCAATTCCACCAAATCCAGCATTGTGATTTACGGCAGCGTGGCCAGCTTTGGCGTGTGGACTTGGTCATGGGTTGACGGCGGCGGCCAGTGCACTTCCGGTTATTGTTCCACCAATACTACTTATGATTCCAACCTTTTGTATGCTCCGCCGCCATCTTTCCCGCTTTCCAGCGACGGCTACCAGCAAATAAATTGGAGCAGCGACTAGTACCGTTTCATTTTAAACCTGACGGCCAACATCCCTTAAATTAATTTATTTTAGAGGAGTTTGAAAATCTGACAATCGACATAATTAAAATGAAACGGTACTAGAAAAGTATAACGTATAATGTATTTAGTATTATGTATTTAACTTAATACTTTATACTTTATACATAATACTTTATACCATGGGCAAAATCTTATTTATTATCAAAACCTTAGTTTTGGCAGTAGTAGTTTTTATTTTACCAATGATTGTCTTTGCCCGCCCTGCCGATCCTTCGCGCTTTCCTACTTATACGCCTTTAAGGCCGCCGGCGGAAAACGTGAAGCCTAACTATGAGGGCAGCGCGAATTTTATAGAAAAAACTAATTCAGAAGGGGAAGAAGCGGCTGACCAAAATAATTTTGTTTCCGGCGACGAGCCGCGGCCGGAAGCCCGGGTTTTTATAAAGACAAATTACGACCCACTAACGGGCAAGGCTGCCAAAACATTTTTTTGGTTATTTGCCTTGCTTGCGGCCTGTGGGTTAATATGGGGTTATGCATACTGGCGCAAACGCAGTCGAAACAAAAAAACCGATTAAGTGCATTTACTGCGGGAACAATCCGGTGCCCCATTTCTTATATTGGTATTTTGAAAGTTTTAATATTTTGCTAGCGCCTTTAAGGCGCATTTTGCTGCATAATTTTTTGAGCCGTTTTTTTGCCCGAAAAGCCGAAGACTGGAGGCTGGCTAATTTAATTGCCGGCTTCGGAAAATTTTTGCATATTATAAAGTTCAACGGCGATATTAGTGCCTGCAAAGTGGAGCGGGCCAAAGTTTTATGGAAAGAAGCCGGCGCGCGGGGCATAAGAATGCGCGAGTTATTGCTTTTTGGACGGCCGTTTGATGTGTATGAGGCGGAAAGGATTAAAGATGAGGCATTAAAGTTTAAAGAAGGAAATTCTGAGCTTAAATCAAAAATCCTAAATCCTAAACCTACTTTGGTTTTTTCCGGCCTGCCCCGGCCGGCAAACTATGACGACTGCAATTTGGACCAAATGGATGACAAGGTTTTTTTAAAAGACCTGTTCGCACAGAACAATTTGCCGGTTCCCTTCGGGGGAGTGGCGCGGAACCTTCGGCAGGCAAAAAAAATTTTTGCCCAAATACAATCCAGGCAAAATGGCGGAGTTCCGCCGCCGGTTATTGTAAAGCCGCGTGCGGGCAGCCGCGGCCGCCACAGCACGACATATATTTATACACTTACCGAGCTAATTGCGGCTTTTAAAATCGCCAAGCAGCTTTGCTATTGGGTAGTAGTGGAAGAGCAGCTTTTTGGTCCGGTTTACAGGGCGACGGTAATTAACTATGAACTCAGCGGAGTTTTAAGGGGCGATGCGCCTAAAGTTTTAGGGGACGGCGTTAGTACCATTTCCGAGCTTATAAATATAAAAAATAATTCGCCGCATCCCGGAGTAAAAAATATTACAGCCGACCAAAGTCTGGAAAGATTCCTATTTAGGCAAAATTTAAATTTGTCTTCCGTTTTAAAAAGCGGGCAAGCGGTAAATTTGTCCGAAAAGATCGGCGTCAACTACGGCGGATCTTCGAGCGAAGATTTTGACATCTGTCATCCTGAAAACAAGGAATTGTTTGTGCGCGCGGCTAAACTTATTGCCGATCCGATTGTGGGCTTTGACTTTATTATTTCCGATATCCAAAAAAGCTGGAGAGAGCAAAAATGCGGCTTTTTGGAAGCCAACAGCCTGCCATTTATAAACTTGCACCACGACCCCTTACTCGGTTCTCCGCGCAACATTGCCGCCCGGGTTTGGGATATGGTCGGATTTTAGTGTCAAAGGTGCTCTTTGCCAAAAACTATGGTTATTAACAATTTTGAACAATTGGCGACGTCGGTGTTAAGAAGGCAGGCTTTAAATATTGCCGAAGCTGGCCTTCGCGCCATAAATACCGGCCGGGTTTTTGAGAAAGGCTTTGTTTATAACGCCCGAAAAGACAGTTTAAGCATTTTAGGCAGGCAGTATAATTTATCCCACTACAAAAATGTTTATTGCCTGGCTTTTGGCAAAGCGGCTTTTGAAGGGATAGAGGCGGTATCGCAAGCCCTTGGCCAAAGGTTGACTTCCGGATTTGCAATCGGACTTAAGCAAGATGACGGTCTTCTTGCTTTGGCAAGAAGACCGTCATCCAACATTATTTTACGCCCGGGCACGCACCCTCATCCCAGCGAACAAAATGTTAAAGCCGCAAAAGAGCTGGTAGAATTCGCATCGGCCGCCAAGGCAGACGACTTGGTCGTCTGCCTAATTTCCGGGGGCGGCAGCGCTTTGCTGTGTTATCCCCACAGCCTTAATGCCGAGTCTCAGGCGGCAATTTTAAAAGAGCTAATGAACAGCGGGGCGGATATTTATGAAATGAACTGCGTACGCAAACACTTAAGTATGGTAAAAGGCGGGCAGCTTGCTAAAATTATTTACCCCGCCAAAACCATCAGCTTAATTTTTTCCGATGTGCCCGGCGACGACCTTTCCACCATAGCCTCGGGGCCGACTGTTAAGGACCCAACAACCGTGCGCCAAGCTTCGGAGATTATAGACAGGTACAATATTTTGGAAAAGTTAAACATTCCTGCCGTTAAATTTTTGGAAACCCCCAAGGAAGACAGGTTTTTCCAAAATACTGAAAATATTTTATTTGTTTCGGCCCGGATGGCAATTAACGAAATGAAAAAGCGGGCGGAAGATTTGGGTTTCAGCGTAAAAATTTTCAGCGAGCATTTTCAGGGTAACGCGGAGAGTTTGGCTAAAGAGATTGTGGTGGGGGGCAATAAAAAAAACCAGTGCGTGCTGGGTGCGGGCGAAAGCACGGTAGTGGTCAAAGGGGCAGGACAGGGCGGACGAAACCAACACCTCGCTTTGGCGGCGTTGGAACATTTATTGCCAAACCAAGTTTTAGTCGCTGTAGCCACAGACGGCCATGACAACAGCGATTCGGCCGGGGCTATTGTGGATTTATCTACCTTGGCCCGTGCCCAAAATTTGCACTTGGAGCCTAAGGACTTTTTGAACCGGAGCGACAGCTATAATTTTTTTGAAGAAGTGGGAGAGGGGCTTAAGACGGGCCTTACGGGTTCCAACGCTGCTGACCTGGCCATTTTACTGAATGGCTGAGTAACTGTTCTTTGAGTAGTCGCATGATTTATTAGTTTTTGATGCTCGATAAATCAAGCAACTACAAAATATCAACAGAAAGTTTAAATGTAATCGGTTTGGTGAACAATTGCTGGCAAAAAATTTTTATTTTGACAGCTTTTGTGCTATAGTAAATTAGTAAAACTAGCTCTTGAAACTAAAAATTCCCATATTTTCATTAGTATTTTTAAAACCTCGCGCACTTGAAAAGAAAATTTTTATTTAAATCTTTTATGACCGGACATTAAATTTTATGTTTAATATGAAAGGCTAAAACCCGATATGCAAAAGAAACAAAAACATATCAAAAGCCAAAAAATGACAGGACATCAATCAAAACAACATTCACACAAAGCCATGGACAAAGTAAAAATTAAAAGAGCTAAGCGGACAAAAAAACACGTATCGGTCAAGGAAAAAGCCTTGGCGGCTTTGGGTTTGGGCAGCAGCCTTATGGGCGCGGCCGGGGTAGTGGCGCCAAAGAGCCCGGAAACCAGGTTTGTCAGGACGCAAGACAAAGGCGAGTCGGGCGCGGCTGCGAAAATTAAGCAAACTCTTAAGAATATTTTTGGCATAAAACAGGCCAAGGCCCAAATTACCGATGCATATATACAGGAACTGGCTGATGCGGTAAATGAAGCCAAACAAACTTTGGAAGATTTTAACGATTGGGTTAATAAGGCCACCGCCGATGCCGACCTTTACGGTACGGAAGAGGAAAAGCAGAATAGGCTGCAGGAAATTCAAGCCACAATTGACGCGGAAAAGCCCTCTTTGGTAAGCGCGGTGGAAGAAGCCCAAAGGGCATATAGCGAGGCGGCGGACCAGTATATTGCGGAACAAAACCAGGGCGGCGGGCAGCCAACTACGGATCCCGGCACCGGCGGGCAGCCCGGCGGTAACATCGATCCCGGAAGCGGCGGCGGCCAACCCAGTGGAGATCCCGGCACCGGCGGCGGCACTGTTACTTATTCAGTAGATGATTTTACCGTGAGTGAACCGCAGTACGATTACGCGGCTATAGAAAGAGCCACCACGGCAGGCGAAGTAAATAACACGGCAAGTGCGGCGTTGGGGCAAATTTCAACGTGGAAAACCCAGGAAAATCTTAGGCTCGGCACTTGGTACAGCCAGCAAAACCAGAAAGTTACCCAACATCCCGAACTTTCTGGGGAATTAAGCTCGGCCTATAACGCGGCTGTGAGTGCTATTAACGAAAAAGAACAGTCTGCACGCGGGCAGATAACTACTTTGCAGTCCAATATGGTTGCGCAGTTTACTACCCAACCCGGCGGCGGGCAACCCGGCCAGACGGGTCCCACCGAAGGCCAGGAAAAAACCGAAGGCGACATAACCTACATTTATTCTCAGGGCAATTGGGTAATTAAAGAGGATCAGACAGTGGACGGCTCAAAGATCGGCAAGGATGCCGGTAAGACCTATAAATACACCGGCGGACAGTGGGTGGAGCAGGTTCAGGCAGTTGTTGTCCAGCCGGCGCCGGAAGGCAAAATAAACGGCTCCATTTCCACCGATTTACACAGTTCATTATCTGCAAATATAACCATTGACGGCAGCGTACACAGGTATTCCATAATTGCCGGCGGCGCGGGTGGACAGGACCGGATTTATGACGAAAACGGCCAGGAAGTCACCAATGTAACAATCAGGGAAAAAGTAGTTAATGCTTTTAGGGAAACTTTGGGAGGACAAAACGCTTCGGTTATGCCGGAGGCTTTTGGCGGGGATTCGGAAGTCTCCAAAGCTTTGGGAATAAGCGTGAGCTCCGGCAGCCCCACTATTAACGGTGTGCCGGCGCAAGTTTTGGTTGTCGGCGATTGTTTATATGAATGGAATGGTAGCGAGTATGTACTCAAAGCGCAGGGTCAGGACGCTGCCAGGCTTATATCTTCAGGACAGTATGGAGGTTCGTGGCAAAGTACAGGTGAAGGTGGTTCGGGAGTAGGCGGCGTGTTTATAGGAGGTGTGCAGGGTGCGGGTATCGGGGCGGGAGCAGTAGCGGCAGGCAGTGTAGTAGCGGGCATAATTTCAGCTTCTTCAGCGACAACAATCGGTGGCGCTGCTGCTGGCGTAGCTGCAGATGCGGTATTATCATACGGCGCTTCCGGGGGTTTTATGTCCGGCTTTACTTCCTTTGGGGCTGCTTTAGGTCCCTGGGGACTTGCCGTGGGGGCGGCAATTGGAGGGGTAGTTGTAGGCATAAGAGCCATAGTCAACAAAGGCCAGGACAAAGTGCGGGATACCAAAAGGATAGAATCCGCTTATCCTTATATGCAGGAAATTGTAAATCAATATTATTCCATTACTCCCCGCAATCCGGAAGAAGCCAAAGCTTTGCATGACGAAGCTGTAGGCGCCATCCAGTCGCTTTTTGACAGCATCCAGTTTGAAAAGGAATCCTCCAGGGAAGACCAGCAAAGGTGGGTGACGCAAAATTTTATTGCGCCTATAAATGAAAGTTATAACAAATGGGTCCAGTCATTCCAGAATGATTATCAAAATTTGCAGGTGTTTGAATATTCTGACGGCAGCCGCGTAGTGGGTTTGGGCGAATGGGGACAGGTACTGGTGGACAAAAACGGGAATTTAATTTCCTGGGAAAACACCGGCGCAGGCAGGCCGTCGCCCAGCTTGGTAGATGCCATAAAAAACAGCACGCATATAACCCAAATAAATACCGCCGCTTCCGCGAATTTACAAACTCCCACGATAAAACCCGGAACTTACGAAGTGTATTTAACCGATGAAGGCAAAGCGGTGTATGTGGACGGGTTTGGGGTAGTTACCATTAAACCCGACGGCAGCGTGGTGAATGCCTCAGGCTCAAGCGTACAGCTGCCGCAAAATGTAATTAGGGATATTGAGGCCAGCCGCGTATTTGATGTAAGAACCCAACCCGGCCAGACCGGTTCCACCGAAGGCCAGGAACGGGCAAATCCATTAGGTTATACCGAGGTATATTATCAAGGTAATTGGATCGTAAAAAATGGGGAAACAGTCTCAGGCGAAAAAATCGGCAAGGAAACCGGCATTAATTACGGCTCCCAAGGAGGTCAGTGGATATTGCTTGATAATCAAACAATAAGGCGAGACACCTTTGATTATGGCTCCATGGGCGGGCAGTGGATACTAAAGAACGACCAGACAAAAACCGAAAATGGCAAAACTTATAAATCTATAGGCGGACAGTGGGTGGAGCAGGTGGCTGCCCCCAAAGAGGGCGATACGCGGATGCAGGGCGGTGTTGAACAAATTTTCCAAAACGGCCAATGGGTAAATAAAACTACAACTCCGGTTGCACCTAAAAACGGCGATGCGCGCGTACAGAACGGCGTGGCGCAAATTTACCAAAACGGCCAGTGGTACGAAGCCGATACGCCAATGGCTTTGGGCTTTACGCCTGCGGCCGGCGCGAAAACCACCATTGACGGAGTAAGCTGGGAAGTTAAAAACGGAGCATGGGTAAGGACCGCAACCACCACCGATCCGGGGCAAACCACGGGCGGTACCGTAACATTAACCGTAACCGGCGGAACATTGAGCAATGCCCAAGTCGGCCAAAAGTGGAACTTGGTTATTAAGGGCGCCAAAGGCGATGCGGTATATGCCAAAGGCGGGCCGAACGGCCAGCAAAACGGGCCAACTCTTTTGGGTACTATAGATTCCACCGGCGAACTGAAGCTTGGCGGGACTTTTTCCGCGGCAGACGTCGGTTCGTGGCAGCAAACTTATTTGGTTATGCGCAACGGCCAGGAATATGACATTGGCGAGGCCAGTTTTACAGTCAATGCCACAGGTACCCAGGCCGGGTCCGTGAATTTAGCAGTCACGGGCGGCACCCTTTCAGATGCGAAAGTCGGCCAGCAGTGGACGCTGACCATAAAAGGCACGCCGGGATCCAAAGTTTATACCACCGGCGGCAAGAACGGGGAAAACACCCGCTACACCGAGGAGGGCTGGATAATTCCCATTTCCGGCACACTGACTTTAACCGGCACGTTTTCCGCCGGCGATGTAGGCTCCTGGCAGCAGGGTTATATAGTGGTGGATCCGGTTACCAAACAGGAAACGCAAGTTGGATCGGCTAATTTCAACATTAGCCCGGCTGCAGCCGGCACATTATCAAGCAATTTGGCCGGACGCTTCCATGCCATGGGACTCCTCCAAAGAGACGACGGCATGGGAAATTATTCCACTGTGCCCATAGTCTATGTGGCGCAAAACACGGGCGATGGCGGGTATATATACGGTCTTGACTACGAGGGCGCAAAAATGGTCCAGGAATGGATGAAGGCCAACGGCTACCCCGACGCCCAAATAGTGGAACAAAAACGCGAGGGCAATTTTACCGCGCCGATTTATTATATAAGCATCCCAGGCAAGGGCGAGTTTTTAGCCGGCGGCATTGCCAACGAAATTATCCGCGAGGGCGAAGTTGCGGCCAAGCAAATGATATCCGCGGAAATTAATAAAGGCGCGGGCACAATGGCTGACCAATTCCAGACCGTCACCTCGGGTACGAGCGGCCTTTTGCAAGTAAAGCCCGAAACGCAAGTCTGGACCGCCACGCCTTCGGGCAGGGCACAGGTTGGTACAGGCGTCCAAGATTTTCAAAATTTGGTTACCGCGGCGGACACCAGGGGTGCGCAAAATTTGGGCGGTACTACCCAAACCCCCACCAATTTAGGCTCAGTTCCAAGCGGCACTTATACCCCGACGCAGAATCCTATCCCTAACTCCCCAATTTCCACCACGACCAATCCGGGCGACACTTGGACCAATTCGCCGATTGTGTACGGCCAGAATCTTTCACAATCGGCCACGAGCCAGGTAATAATTACAAATGTTGCGGCTTATGACACGCAAGGGCAGGCTTCGCAAAATAAATTAGGCGTAGGCTACCGGGTGGAAATAGGCGGACAGGGCTTAGGTGTTTACAACCGTTTCGCCGTGGTGGTAAACAATACGGAATACCAAATTACCCAGGCGACAATTACCGCCAATAAAATTACTTTAACTATTCCCACCTCCCTGCCTTCCACCATTACCGAAAACGCGCCGGTGCAAATTAAAGTTTATACTTCCACCCAAGGCGTCAAGCAAGGTCTTCTGCCTACCATTTTCCTGTTCGCAAAGCCCGCCTCCTCAACCGGCGGCGGCGGTGCGGGCGGTGGGAATGGTGGAGTGGAAACTGCGGTTACCGAACTTACGCTTTCGGCTTCCTCGGTAAGCGTGCAGGCGGGCAGTGTGGCGACCGTGAGCGCTTCGGCAAAAATCCAGGGCGTTACTTCCTACCAAATGCAGGTGACTTCGGCCAATACGGCAGTGGCTTTGGTGCAGGTAAATTCCACGACAGGCGTAATTACAATTTACGGCGTAAGCGCGGGCACCACCACAGTCAGGGTGCATCCTTCGGCGCTGGGCAGCGACAGCAGCAAAGACAAAATAATTTCGGTAACAGTTACGGGCAGCCAGGGGACGGGTGAAGAAGAGGTGACGGATGTGGATCCGGACACCGGTACAGGTACTGGCGGCGGCACCGGGGGTGGAGGTACAGGCGGCGGAGGAACGGGAGGCGGCACCGGTGGGGGAACAGGCACTGGCGGGGGTGCTACCAGCACGGATATTATTAACCAGCTTAATAGCCAAATTAATAACCTGCAAAACCAGATCCGCGACTTAAACAGCCGTTTGGCCAACCAATCCGGCAATATGTCTTCTGCGGAATTGGCCGCGGCCAACCAGCAAATAGCCCTGCTCAGACAGCAAGTGAGCGACCTGACCGCTGCTATAAACCGCATGCAGCAAAACGGAGTGGTTACCACTTATGTAACGCAAGCCGCGCCAGCTTTCCAGGGCCTGCAAATGCCCGCGGGCTATCCGACTTCGGGCGGCGGTCTGCAGATGCCATCAGGTTTGCAAATGCCTTCCGGTATGTCGTCCGTCCAGGGAGTCGAAACTTCCCAGGGCACTTATACGGTTAAAAAAGGCGACACGCTTTGGGCCATTTCCAAAAAGTATTATGGTGATGGCAGGCAGTGGCGCAAAATCCTGGCGGCCAACCCGGCCTGTCTTTCCAGGCCCGGCAACACCCGCACGCTAAAAATTGGGTATAAGCTGGTAATACCCAAGTAGTTTAATGACAAAATTGACAAAAATAATTTAATTGACAAAATAGTGACTGAGGAAGAATTAAAGTTAAGAACAAAAAAATTTGCCATTAGAATTGTCAAATTTGTACAATATTTAAACGAGCATGGTCAAACCGCCGCGAAAATAATTGCTAATAGGCAACTGATTCGTTCTGGAACGGCGGTGGCAGCTGGATACAGAGCTGCTTGCAGATGCAAGTCAAGAAAAGATTTTATTTCCAAAATGGGAACAGAAGTAGAGGAGTGTGATGAAACTCAGCTATGGCTTGAAATCCTTAGCGAAGCCGGATTGGTAAAAAACGAATTAATCAGAGATCTGCTTAAAGAATCCGGTGAACTAACTGCAATTATGACAGCTTCTAAAAATTCTGCTATAAATAATCAGGAGAAAAAATAATTTTGTCAGTTTTGTCAATTTATTAAATTTTATCAATTATTCTATGGAAGAACACCACGAACATCACCAACAAAAAGAAAAATTCGGGCTCCCGGCCAGCATAATTATCGGCGCGGTAATAATTTCCGCCAGCATTTTTTACAACACCAAATTAATTTTGCAATCGGGCGGCGGCAAAACCGCCGTGGCTCCGGCCGCGGCCCAAGAGCAGGCCCAAGGCCAGGCCCCTTCGGCGCCCGCGCCTTCCTTGGAAGGGCCGGTAGCCATAGCCGAGCGCGGCGATGCCGCAGTTTTGGGCAAAGCCAACGCGCCCGTAACTTTTACGGAATTTACGGACTTCCAATGCCCTTTCTGCCAAAGGTTTTTTAACGAAGCCTATGGGCAAATTAAATCCAAATACGTAGATACCGGCAAGGTTAAAATTGTTTTCCGCCATTACCCGCTTTCCTTCCATGTCAACGCCGAAATTGCGGGCGTTGCCGCCGAATGTGCCAACCGGCAGGGGAAATTTGTGGAGTATCACGACGTGTTGTTTAAAAAAGGTCAGGCGGATGGTACCGGCTTGGACGCGGACAGTCTAAAAAAATACGCTTCCGAAGTCGGACTAAACACTTCCAAGTTCAACACCTGCCTGGACAACAAAGAAACTTTGGCCATTGTGCAAAAAGACCAAGCCGACGGCAATGCGGCCGGAGTTTCGGGGACCCCGACCATGTTCGTCAACGGCGTAAAAATAGTCGGCGCCCAGCCGTTTTCCTCCTTTGAACAGGCAATAGAACAGGCGCTGAAAAAATAAAATCGTTGTAGTCATCTGATTTATCAGCTTACACAAAAGCCGATAAATCGGCTAACTACACGGACACCACCAATTTAAAAATTTAATCATCTATGAAAGCAGTAAAACAAAAAACCGCTTGGGCAGTAATAATTATGGCGGTGGCAGCCTTGCTTATTTGGAAATTCGGCTGGGATAAAAACCCCACTGCCCCCAAAGAATCGGAAAAGTCTAAGCAGGAGAATTCTTCGCAGCAAATCGCGCCCATGACTGCCGTGGACGAAAGCAAGCTGCCGGAAAGGTTTCCGGCCGAAATCCCTTTGGAGAAGGGCGCCAAGGTGACGCTTAACTACAATGCCGTTAATTTGGCCGACCAGTTCCAGTCCAGCCGCGAGTTTATAAGCAAATACAGCGAAGAAGAAAATTTCAGCTTTTATAAAACCGAACTTAAAAAATTGGGCTGGGAAATTACCCAGGAAACCAGTGAAACCCCGCAGAAAATTCTTATGGCCAAAAAGGGCGAAAACGAACTTAACATCCGCATTTATTCCCAAGGTGATGAAGTAAGGGTTTCCATAAACAACATAACCTCACCATAAATATGAGCTGTTAAGCTTTATTATCATCCTTAATTTACAAAATCCTACTATTTAAAAAATTTAGCATATTAAGCTTTGCTTATAAGCAAAAAAGAGGACAAGTCAATATGAACGAATTATATGATCATGAGGGTCATCAAAAAAGAGTGCAAAGAGATAATCTTATTGTGGGGGAAATTATGGAGGGGAAAAGGCATGAATATTCTAACGCAGACAAGGAATTAATGGGAGAAGTATTTGAAGTACTAAATGCCCTGAATCAAGTAGCGCCTTTGCCCCCAGGCTATAGCCAGACTAATCTGGAAAAAATTATCCCTGCGGAAGCAATGAGCAAAATAAATAATCTACTGTTCGAAAAAGATTACTGGAGAAAAATTCCGGAGGATATTACCGTGGATATCCATGGCAGAAACGCGGTGGAGACCACGAAAGAAAATATGCTATACCAACTGCGCAGCTTTTTAGAATTGGCTAAATATGGCGGATAAATAAGAATGGGTTGATTAAATTTTTATTAAAAATAGCCACTAAAGACAAAATATTATAAAATTTTATTTATAAAATGCCTTGTATTTAAGGCATTTTTGTGATTTATTTGCTATATTGATATTGACAAAAACCAATAAATGGTGTATAATA
>CAZDEP010000019.1:0-8403 GCA_964504715.1 uncultured Candidatus Saccharibacteria bacterium
AAACCACCCAATTTTAATGCAAACTTAAGCTAAGAAGGATAAAATATAGTTTTAACATAGAACTCATATTGGGCGGAGCGTCATTGCGAGCCAGAATGCATCTGAGGGCGAAGCAATCTTTAGGAAATAATAATATAGATTGCTTCGCCTTATGTCTCCCTCCGGGAGATCTCCCGTAGGGACGACACTCCTCGCAATGACAGGCGCTAAAAGTTGTCTGTTTTACTCTAGAATAAGCAAAAATAATATTTTACTCGATATCAGTTCATATCAAAATATATGACCAAATCCATAAAAAAATTTGTCGCGCTGATTTTGGGCGCTTTATTAATTTTCCCGATACTTGGCCCCCTTACAGCAAAAGCGGCCATTACCGACTGGCAGAAAGGCGCTTCTATTTCCCCTATGTGGGACGGCGAGTTTGGCACCGATGCTTTTAAACAGTCCGTGGACAAGCTGGCTGCGGACAATGCCAACTATATAAGCCTGATTATTCCGCTTTATCAAAGCAACACTTCCAGCACCGACATCCAAAAAGGCGGCAACACACCCACCGATGCCGCGCTTATTTCCGCCATTACCTACGCCCACTCCAAGGGGCTAAAAGTTATGCTCAAGCCGCATTTGGAAACTTATACTTACGAATGGCGCGCTTATATAAACCCCGGCGACAGGAACGCCTGGTTTACCAACTATGGCAATATGCTCGCCCAATACGCAAAAATCGCCAAAGACTACGGGGTGGAAGATTTTTGCCTGGGCGCCGAACTTATTAGCATGGCCTCGGCCTCCGTAAACAGCGACAATACCCAGGCCTGGAAAAATTTAATTGCCAAAATCCGCGGCATTTACCCGGGCAAGCTTACCTACAGCGCCAACTGGGGCCCGAGCGGTTTTGTGGACGAAAAAAACAATATCCAATTTTGGGACAGCTTGGACTACATTGGCATTGCCGCTTATTTTAACCTTTACAGCGGCAGCGATTCGAGTGCGGACATAAAAAGCGTTTGGAATAATTATTTAAGTGACATTCAGGGCCTCTCCCAAAAATGGAATAAAAATATTGTCTTTACGGAAATCGGTTACAAGAGTGTGGACGGCGCGCGCTACGAACCCTGGAATTACAACCGTACCGGCAGCGCGGACTTAGCCGAGCAGGCAAATTTGTTTGATGCGCTGTTTTCTTATTGGAATGAAAAAAGTTTTATGAAGGGCGTGCAAATTTGGGATTGGAAAAGCGACTCAAGCGCCGGCGGCGCAGGCAATACCGACTACACGCCGCAAAACAAAACCGCGGAGGGCGTAATTGCGCAATGGTTCGGCCAAAGCGGGCCGCCGGCGCCCGTGGGCACTCCCTACTTCCAAATTTCGGCTTCCATAAACCCCAACCCTCCCTCTGTAGGCAAAGCCGCACAAATAACACTGCAAGCTGCCAATAGCGGCGACGCGACCGGAAATATAATCGTGGATATTGAAATTTACAATTCCGCCAACCAAAAAATTTACCAGGACATCCGCTCCGGCCAAAACTTTATGCAGGGCCAAAGCCAGACTTACACTACTTCCTGGACACCGCCCCAAAACGGAAATTACACACTTAAAGTCGGCATCTTTAACTACAACTGGTCCGAGCTGTATTTGTGGAATGATAACACGCTGGCTTTAAATACCACCGTCCCCTCGGCCAACACTTCCCTAGAAATTTGGTGGCCCACCTCCGGCGCCACTATTTCGGGCACTCAGCCATTTAAGGGGCTCGTACCCGGAATGGATGTCGGGCAATACTCTATGTATTGGCAAGTGGATGGCCACGCCCTAAATGCTATGCCCACCAACACTACCGACTACCCGCACAAAGAAGCTTCAGTGGATGTGAGTAATTGGACCTGGAACGGCAGCGGCCCGTACACCGTAACTTTCATAGCCAAAGATTTGGGGAATAATATTATTTCGCAAAGGTCGATACAAGTAAGCATATGGAGATAAAAAAATATGGCAACAGTCATCAACAACCCTTCTTCGGATACGGGCGGCGGAGCGGGCGTGCTTCTGGGAATAATTGTGGCAATTATTATTATCGCGCTGTTTTTTGTGTATGCCCTGCCCGGCTTGCGCGGACTTAACAGCTCGGGCGGGACCAATATTAATGTCCCCGACAAAGTGGACATTAACGTCAACAAATCCGCCGGGCAGCAAACCCAATAATATCTGTAAGGCTTGCCGCAGTTAATTAAAAAAGCCGCGTTAACGTTTCCGCGGCTTTTTTATTATTTCAAGTTTTTTTTGGCGCGGCAGTTTTTTTACTTCCGCCTCGCGCCTTAAGGCGCGGCCTCGTAACTTATACTTTTCAAAATAAACAATTTTGCCGCCGCCGCGCGAACGCACGTATTTAGAACCCAAGCCCGCGTTGTGCCGCTGCTCCCTTAGCTTAAGGTTGTTGGTGATGCCGGAATACAAACTCCCGTCTTTGCAGCGCAATAAATAAAAATAATACATACTTAAATTATAACACCTCTGCCTTGCGGCAGAGGTGTAAAAAAATTCCGTCTACTTTACCAGGGGTGCCGTGCAAAAGCGGCATCGCTTGCTGTCTTTGGGTATGTCGCTTAAGCATTCGGGACATTTTATTATGTTGGGGTCAGGCAAAGGCTCTTTAATAAACCGCGCCATCAACTTATTAAGCGGGATGATAACAAAAAAGTAAACAGCGGCCGCCACAATAACAAAAGAAATAACCGAATTTATAAATTCGCCGTACATAAACCGGCTGCCGTTTAAGGTAAAATACAAATAGGAAAAATCCGGTACCCGGACAATGGCGCCAATTAAAGGCGTAAGCATCCCTTTGACTAGGGAATTTACCACGCTATTAAAAGCCGCGCCAATTACCACACCGACGGCCAAATCTACAACATTTCCCCTTAAAATAAATTTCTTAAAACCTTCAAGCATACTTGTATTCTAAACCTTAATGAATTGCAAATCAAGGCGGGTCACATATAGAGCTCAATTTACAATTTTTAAGGCAATAAGCTCCAGACCATATTAAATAGAGTTGTCACTGCAGCGGAGATACTTTTACTCCTAATAATCACCGTATGCTCATTGCCTGGCTGCAAAGAACTAATGGCCACATTTTCCCCATAAGCATCTATTTCGTCACTAAATTTATACCATTCTATAGGCACATATTTTACTATTCGCATGTCTTGCCTGTTCCGGTCTGCATTGTAAAACTGCACTGCCTTACTCGTTTTGGGAATTATACCTTTGGCAATTATTCCGGCTGATTTTCGTTTTGCCCAATACTCTTCTAAAAAATCCAACCCGTAAACGTCATTAAAATTTTCAGAGTTGGAAAAAGCAAAAAGCTCGTGGGGCTTTTGCTTTATAGTATCGTAAATCGCCTCTTTAATGCCGTCTATTCCTTCATAAAATAATACCTGGGGTTTTTCTTGAGAAAATACAAACAAAGGGGACAATTCCGGCTTTAAAGCAGACAGGTTTTCCAAAGACATCTCCAAGGACATTTTTTTCCTTTCAAGTTTTTGTTCAATATCGGAAATATCAGCCGGAATAAAATACTTCACGGGATGATTTTTTTTGGCCATAACTCTTACCAAGCCTTTTTTGGACAGGCGTTTTAACGCCTCATAACCGGTTACCCTATTCAAGCCTGCTTTTTGGGCAATATCGCTTGCGACAGCAGGCCCAATTTCAAGATTAGCCAGCAATGCTCGGCTTTCAATGGGGTTCAAATCCAGCTCTTCAAAAATTGCGGCTAAAGATGAGGTTATTTTCATAGTGTTGTAAGTATATTACAACATTTTCGTTTTGACAATGCTCAAAATTCCTTATATATAAAAGTAAAAAAGGATTAGTGTTAAATATTTACATATTTTTGTAAGCCTTATTTAACAATAGTCAATTCTCGATATAAACTACTGTCCTAAGGAGGTGCTATGTTAACTAGCATCATAGCGGCCGCAGTTGTCGGGTTGATAATGCAGGGCTTGGAATATATTACGGAAAAATGGGGCAAGCCGGCTGTAAAATTTCCCTGGGGATGGATTTTGTGGGGAACGGTATCCCTGGTTATCCTCGAGCTCCACAGGTGGCTAAAATGAACTGGTTTATAGTGTGGTTCGTTTTAGGGGCGGCAACCCTCGGGGCCCTCTGCTGTCCGCTTTCATCTCACGCGGAAGAGTATTACTCGCCGCGAACCCTGCCATGGAGTTTTGTAGGGTGGGCAGCGATTGCGGCTTTAATAGCCGCAATGACCTTGGTTTTTCAGTAGCCCGAACGGAAGTTCGGGCTCCTTTTTTTTGCACAGTATTGAAAAGCACTATGAGTATTTTTTAAAACTCTTATTTAATTTTATCGGCCGTAATAAATGATAAACCCCAAATATGCAAAACAATAATTATTTATTGACAAACGATAAATAATTATTTATCATACCAATGAGAATAAATTAAACACCCATATTCTATGAAGAAAGTACCTACTTTATTTTTAAAAGGGGCCTTAATTGTTATAGGACTGGCCGTGGCGGGTTTGTGCATCATTGGCCTGCCGGCCGCAATAATGTCAGACAATGTTGGTTACTACCGTCCCCTCTTGTTTGGCATGTACGTCCCGGCCATACCTTTTTTTATTGCTTTATTCCAGGCGGGGAAACTATTAAAGTACATTGAAACCAATACGGCTTTTTCTGCCTGGTCGGTTAAGGCATTAAAAAATATAAAATACTCAGGCATAGCTATTTGCAGTATGTATACGCTGGGCCTGCCCTACATATACATGGTGGCGGAAAAAGACGACGCGCCCGGCGTAATTCTTATTGGTTTAATAATTATTTTTGCTTCGTTTGTAATAGCGGTTTTTGCCGGGCTCCTTGAGAGCCTTCTGCAAAATGCCATTGATATAAAAAGTGAAAACGACTTAACTGTATAAATTTTATGCCCATAAGAATAAATTTAGACGTAATGTTGGCCAAAAGAAAAATGAGCGTTACCGAACTTTCGGAAAAGGTCGGCATTACCATGGCTAATATTTCCATTTTAAAAAACGGCAAAGCCAAAGCCGTACGCTTTTCCACCCTGGAAGCAATCTGCCGCGCTTTACACTGCCAACCGGGGGATATTTTGGAATATAAATAATTAAAATTCTAAAAATAAATTTATGGATAAACCTATAATCCGCAGTTTTATAAATGCCCTGCTTACTTCCGCATATATTACGGGCATTGCCACGCTTATGCAAAACGGCGAAAGAATATTTGGGAATATGGACAAAACCACGGGCCCCATAGCTTTTTTAATGCTGTTTGTTGTCTCTGCGGGCGTTACGGGCAGCCTGGTGGCAGGCAAACCGCTGCTTATGTATTTTAACGGTCAAAAAACCGAAGCCGTAAAGCTGTTTGTGTACACGCTCCTCTGGCTTGCGCTGGGCACTCTTATTCTCATACTGGTTAGCATACAAAAATAAATTTCCGCTGAAGAGTTTTTAAAGCTAAACAGCCATGCAACACAAAGCGGGCGGCCGCACTCCAACCCCGCCCGCTTTTGATTTTGGCACTACTTGTTTATAAACTTCCTCCGCAAAGGTGAAAATTTTTTGTTGGTAGCGCCGCTATGAAAGGATAAAAAACTTTTCTGTCTTTGGTAAAAGAGATATATGAAAGTTTAGTTTGCCATCAGTCCATCAGTGTTAACTTCTAAAAACTTAGAACGCTCTTTGAAATCTCTAAACCTTTTTTCTAGTAATGGAACTACAACAAACGAAAGAATATGATTTTCCCTATAGAAATTTTCTAGTGAGATTTGTCGCCCTGTTCTTTGGTTGTAATCTGCAATAGCCTGTTCTGGATTTTTCAGAAATGATTTAATTTTAGAATCCACAGCTTGGTGCTCAGGAATGTAGGAAGAATTTATTTTGTAGGCAAATTCTCTCTGAACCATTAGTGCATAAATCTCTGCAATTTTTTGTCGATTATTTCGCTCGTCCCCAAAAAAATTATCTATAGCTAAGTTGATATCTGCTTCTGTCAATATTTCTTTAAGCTTTCCTATAATTTTGGTTCTGTATTCTTCTGATACGTCAGTTATAACCCCTTTTGTATCTTTTGTGCCAGGGTCTTGGTCTCCAAATACTTCAAATTCGCCATAAGTTTTTACATAAGCTCTATCATACACATTATGTGCTAACTCGTGAGCAACAAATTCATCATAAGGAATCCCAATAGTGTAGAAAAGTTCTTGTATCCTTTGACTCTCATGCATTTGCATAAATGTAGCTTCGTAAGATTGTTTATCTTCTAATGGAATAAAGTCTCGCCTTATACCAAGCTCAAACCCTCTAATATCCGAGTATTTGCCACTATCGTCTATACTTATTTGGCTACTGTGATGTACCAACATTTTATCTTTATCAGAAGTATTAAAAGCAAGTTTTACTTGGTCTATATAACCATTATCAAAGATACCCGATTCTTTTATTCTTTGAACAGACCCCTGTATTGCAGTCTTTTCTGCTTCTATTTGTTTTCCGAATTCATAGTCCATAAGGCCATTATATCGTAAAATTGCTATTAAATAAAACAAAAAAATTCTCCACTTGAAGCATTGGGAAACTTTTTTCAACCAATAAATACCGATATGAAATATAACTTTTTGATGAAATTTTAACTTGGTAGCGCTGCCCTCCTACGTCCGCCAGATGGCGGACTGCGGCGGGCAGGCGGAGAATTCTGCCTCGCAAGATACTAAAGAAAAAGCACCACCTAAGGTGATGCATTTTCTTTGGTAGACCGCGATTGAACGACTGGAAAACTTATTTGGCTTTGGTACGAGAGCTGTACGTTTGTCTAATTCAGTTGACTACCTTACGAGGTTGAAAACTTTTTATTGTTTCCAAAAGTTCAGCCTTAAAAGAATCTAAATTTTCTAAATCGGAAACTTTAATAACTTTTTGAGATGCTCCTTCAGGCATAAGTTCTACTCTATCTTCAGGACCTATAAGAATAATAACCGGCTTGCCAGACTTAAAAGCATAACCAATTTCAAAACCCCAATTAGCACTTTGCATTTTAGCCCCTACAGCCACTAACATTGAAGCAGGCTCCAAACCTTTTACGTCTTGTTCAAAAGTTTTCTTTCTATCACCCAGTTGTTCAGAATCCCTTTGGGGCAAAAATACTTTTAATCCATTCTCTTCCAGCATAGTTGCCAGTTTAAGATTAAAATCTTTACTCCAAGGGTTTCTGAATGTTCCAGTCAAAAAGATATCTGTCATAAATTATTGCCTACCAATTAAGAATGAAAACTAACTTATCTTAATTATACGCTTATTTATAAAATGCTTCCACAGACCTAAATCTTTGAAAAACCATTCCTTCATCAATAAAACCAAACTAACAACCTCATTCCGGGGAATGAGGTTGTTAGTGGTAGCGCTACGGAGAATCGCCCGCCAAAGGCGGATTGAATTTGCTATGGAAGAATTAGGGTAAATTCAAAACTTCAATCAGGCTTCTCTTGCCCCATAACCCCACCACAACAAAAAACTTCCACCGCAAGGGTGAAAGTTTTTTGTTGGTAGCGCTACGGAGAATCGAACTCCGATTAATGGCTTGAAAAGCCACTGTCCTAACCATTAGACGATAGCGCCGTGAATTTGTCTGTATAATCTTTCTCTTTCTTTGGCAGTGCGTTTTAAAAACAATTCTCTTATCCGTGCTGACTTTTTCTCGGGAAATTCTTCTAAATAAACAAGGCCATAAGGAATAAAAGCTTTAGTAGATCTAACAATTCCTTGATTATGCTCTGCAAGACGACGATCGGGATTATCACTAATTCCTATATAATGCTTTTTGTATTTCTCGCTATACAGGATATAAAGATAATACTTCATATTAGTACTTGCCCGCCATAGGCGGGTCCGCCCTTGGCGGAAAAAGCCACTGTCCTAACCATTAGACGCCTGCCCGCCTCTGGCGGGATAGCGCCAAAAATGGAGCGAATAATTTATTGCAGACTTAGGCAATTTTACCACAAAACCCCATATTTTTCAAGGCCAATAAATTATTTTTTGTTGGCATAATTTGAAATTTGCCCTAAAATGAGTATAAATCTGTAAAATAGCTATTATGGAAAATGTTAAATGGCCGGAGGGTTTTGGCCCGGAAAATTGCCGAATTTTCAGTCACAACCAAATATGGACTCCCCTTTCTGCCCAAGTGTTGTGGGACAGGCTTATTCGCGCGCCTAAGTGGCCGGAGTGGTATCCAAACAGCCGGGATGTAAAAATTTTAGACGGTTCGCTGGAACTTAAAAATAGCAGCGTATTTACCTGGAAAACTTTTGGCCTAAAAGTCAGGTCGCGGGTTTTAATTTTTGAACC
>CAZDEP010000020.1:0-7791 GCA_964504715.1 uncultured Candidatus Saccharibacteria bacterium
TTGACAGAAGCTGGTTTGATAAGCCCCACAATTATATTTTAGAGATTTTAGATACTAATGGCATTATAGGACTCGGTGCTTATTTAAGTTTTTTGTTTTTTGTTTTTTGGGCCGTATTTAAAGCCTATAGGGCGGGTCTTATAACAGATGTCGAGCTTGCGATTTTATTCGGGGCTTGGACTGCCTACCAGGTGCAGAATTTATTTGTTTTTGATACCGTCTCTGCGAGCGTATCCCTGTTTATTTTTGCAGGTTTTTCTGCCTTTTTACAAAACGAAGCTTTGGAAAATAAAACGATTAGGAAAAATAACGGATTTAGTAATCAGGTATGGGCGAAAGTATCATTTGTAGGAGTTGGTATTTTTTCACTCTATTTGCTTGTGGTATTTAATTTTGCGCCTATGGCATTAGCAAAAAATATCAATTATGGTTATACCGCTTATTCCAAAACATCTGCTCCTAATTTCACTCTTTCCGAACAATACTTTAACAAGGCAATAGGCACTATATTTGTTTATGACCCTACAGAATTATTTTTCAAATATAGTGATATGGCTTTGGCAGCTTCGCAGACTTCGGGGAAATTACAGCCGGAGTTTGTCAGTAATGTCTTAAAAGAAGGAGTGGCTTTAGGTGAGAAAGCCGTACAATCCAATCCTAACAATCCAATTAACTGGTATTATTTGGCCGCTTTAAGGTATTTCCAGGCAGTCGGGAAAGGCGAGGCGGTCCCTCCCTCAGCTCAAGAATCTCTGCAAAAAGCCGAGCAATTAGCCCCCGGACGGCCTGAGATTTACTATTTACGCATTCAATTTGCAATTTCTTCCAAAAATTATGCCCAAGCTCTTAGCCTATCGGAAGAATATTACCGGCATTATCCTTATTTAGATTTAGCAGCCTGGCAGCTAGCATGGGTTCATAACCTTCTTGGCCACACTGAACAGGCAGGCATTTATGCGCTTGAGGCCATGATTAAGGGTTATAAATTGGAAGCATTTAAAGAAACCAAGCTATTAATAAATTATTATGAAAGCAGGCAAGATTATCAGGAAGTTATAAAATTGTACGAAGCAGCGACAACCTATGACCCAAATAATGCAGAAGTGTATGTTGGTTTGGTTAAGGCTTATTATAATGCAGGGCGCTTGAGTGACGCTATAAATTTGGCAAAGGAACTTGTAAAAGCTGAACCGAGCCTGAGGGAAGAATTGCAGCCTTGGTTGAAATAGCTTTGTTACTACTAATAACATTTTTCGCTGCAGGGGATGTCAGGCTTTTAAGATACTTGATATGAAAAGACTTTTTGTTGGCATTCCGCTGGCGGAGGAGCTAACTGTTAAGGTAGAGTCTGTAAAATCGATCGTAGGGGAAATAGACGGTGTGCGTTGGCTTGCGCCTCGGAATTTGCACATTACCCTTATACCCCCCTGGGAAAGTGAAAATATTGCGGAAGTCATAACTGCCTTAAAAGCTGTTAAGTTAAAAAGTTTTGTATTGGAGTTTACATCTGTGTCGCTCGGTCCTAGAATTTCAGAACCTCGGCTAATTTGGGCGACGGGGGAGTATTCCCGCGAGTTATCTTTAATGCGCTCTGAGATCCAATCTGCAATCAAAAATTTGGTTTATATCCCGCTCGGCCGCGCAGGAGATAATCCAAGGGAATTTATTATGCACTCAACTCTTGCTCGCGTAAAGCCGTCATTCACCAATCTTTTTCCGAAATTTCCAATGGAAATAGATTGGCGAATGGAGGTGCGCGAGTTTGTGCTGTATGAATCTATCCTAAAACCCACCGGCGCGGAATATATAAAATTAGCCAGTTTTGCCCTGTCTTAGCTCGCCAAAACTCCTGTGCTCTTAAATTCGGGGTTTGTTTTCCAGATTGAAATTTTGAGTTTTTTCGCTTGTTTGCTATTATAAACGGGTAAAATATATGAAATTTGAAAAATTTTCCAAGTTCGCGCTTCTCTTTTTAACTTCAATTTCGCTTTTGGCCACTTTGTGGGTAAGCAAGGAGTTGTTGTTTCCTTACATAACCTCCAAGGCTTTTTATTTTAGGATAGTTTTAGAGCTGGGCATGTTTTTTTATGTGTATTTGGTTTTAGCCCGCAGAGAGCTTAGGCCTAATTTTAAAAACCCACTTAATATTTTCATTCTGGCATTTCTTATAATAAATTTTGTGTCGGCAGTCTTGGGTGTTAATGTAACGCGAAGCGTATGGGGGAATTTCGAGCGTATGGGAGGCGCATTTTATTTGGCGCATTTATGCCTCTTGTATTTTTATGTTTTAATGCTTGGCCAAATGGGCGGTCGGTATATGAGTATTTTTTTAAAGTGCCTTTTGGCAATTTCCGCCCTGGTAACTTTAAACGGAATCTCAGGAGTTTTAGGCTGGGGGACTTTGGTCATGGATCCGTCCCTGCCGCTTAGGGCTTCTTCCACCTTTGGCAATCCAATATTTTTTGCAAGCTTTTTGATTTTCCCGTTTTTTCTTTCTGTTTTTTTTGCTATTCAGGCGCAAAAAATTTCAGGAAAAATATTATACGGAATTCTCGCTTTCTTGCAGCTTATTGGCATAATCCAAAGCGGCACGCGCGGCGCGGTGGTCGGCCTGGCTTTGGGTATTTTTCTGGCCGCGGTAATATATATTATTTTAGGGAAGGGCAGGAAGCTGAAACTGTACGGCTCCGCCGTTATTTTTGCCTTTGTAATTATTGTTGGCCTGCTTTTTGCGTTTCATGAGAAGTTACCCAAAGGCTCCACGGTCCAGAGGGTCTTCAGCTTGCGGGACAGTAACACCAACAGCCGTCTTATCCAATGGAGGATTGGTTTGAACGGCATTGAAGACCGGCCTTTCTTGGGAACCGGACCTGAAAACTATTATATTGTGGGCAACCAATATTACAATAACGAATTATACAATTACGACCGCAGCTGGTTTGACAAGCCTCATAATTTTTTACTTGAAATACTAATAACGACAGGCATTTTGGGATTTGCCGCCTATTTGGGTATTTTGGCCGCAGCCGTTTGGGTGTTGTGGGTGGCGTATAAAAAAGACATGGTAAGCTGGCCCGAAGCATGCATATTTTTGGCGGCTATTTTTAGTTACCAGATCCAAAACCTTTTTGTCTTTGATACCATTCCGGCCAGCTTAATGTTTTATTCTTTTTTGGGCTTTGTCAGCTATCTGCATTACGAAGCCAATTTCCAAAAACTGACTAAGGCCCAAGCTGCGGCCCTGCAGGGCCGGCTTCCCGCCGGTTTTGCCTGGGTGGCGGCGGCTATGGCAGGAGTCGCCGGCATTTACTTGGTGGTAATTACCAATATCATCCCCGCGCGTGCTTCTAAAAATGTAAATTATGGTTATGCTTACGCTTCGGTTGATCCTTACAAGGCGGCGGAATATTTTAAAGCCGCCATCTCGCTGCCCTTTAATTTTGATCTGCCGGAAACCGCCTCTAAATATACCGACTTTGCCACAGGTTTGATGCGCGCGAATTTCATGGCCCAGGATGCGGGTTTGGTAAGCGCTCAGCTTAAGGAAGCCTTAAAGTTGCAACAGGAAGTCGCCTTAAGGGTGCAGAATGATCCGGTAGTCTTGCAAAAATATTCCACTATCCTGCTATATAATTCAATTTTTAACAAGCAGACCATACCCCCGGAGGCTTTTGAGGCCGTGCAGAGAGCCATAGATTTGGCGCCCAAGCGGGTGGAGGCAAGGTTGTCTTTGGCGCAGCTTAGGCTGTACCAAGGCTTTCCTGCCGAGGCGGCAAAACTTGCCGAAGACGTTGTGAGACTTGATCCTAAAAACACTGACAACAAGTGGCAGTTGGCTTTGGTTTACCAAGACGCAGGCCGAACCGAGGAGGCTGTAAAAGTAGCCACGGAGCTTCTTGCTGCAGGCTACGTGCCCCAAAACCCCCGCGATCTTTCCTGGCTGATAGATTTCTATTCACAAAAAGGGGAGGCACAGCAGGCCATTAAGCTTGCGGAACAGGCCCTGTCGGGCGCGCCTGCCAGTACCGATTTGGCCTTCAAACTATACGGATTATATTTAAAGTTTGGCCAAACTAAGCTTGCCCAGCAATTTTTGGATTTTTACAAAACCAACCAGGCGCAAAGTTGGCCGGCTTTGGAAAGTTTAATCAATCAGCCGGCGACCACGACTCCAAAATAGAAAATTCCGTTCGTAATTTACGATTAAATTAAACCCCAGGGTTAACCTTGGGGTTTTAAATAATGGTAGATTTTTTCGGTGTGTTTTAGCATTTCTTCTTCCGTAAAGATCTTTGAGCGCTGCAAGGCTTTTTCTTCCAAACTTTGTTTAAGCTGGGCGTCGCCGGCCAGTTGTTTTATAGCAGTGCTTAAGGCTTTTGGGTCATTCGGTTCAACCAGTATGCCCGCATCGCCCACAGCCTCAGGTATGCCGCCTACGTTGCTTGCAATAATTGATCTTCCGGCCTGCATGGCTTCCAGGGCTACGTAGGGGAAGCCTTCCTTTTTGGAAGGAATAATAACGGCATCAAAAGCCAAAAGATATTTAGACGCCCCATCCCTGTAGCCTAAATATTTTACCTGACCTTCTGACTTCCTGTTGGCGGCAACTTTGCCTATTACGGCCAAAGTGGTGTTTTTAGGCAGTTCTAACTTTGGTAAAATGTCTAGCCCCTTGGTTTCGTAATCGTTGGCAATAATGCCATAAATATTTTCGTCCTCAGGCAGGCCAAGCGCCCGTCTCGCTTCCCCGCGCGGAAGGAAATTTATTTGTCCCAAGCCGTTATGGACGGTTTTGATTTTATTTTCCGAAATTATTTTATTTTCCAAAGCGGATTTCTTGTCTGCATCCGAAACCGTAATTATAAAGTCGCGGTAACTGGACGCGACTTTTTCCAGGGCCAAATAAAATGTCTGCGCAACAAATGGCAACGGCTCTAAAAACCGAAAACCATGGGCGGTAAAAACAATTTTCGGTTTCATATTCTCACGACCGTGAGAAACTGAAACTTTTAAAAAAGCGCAAGCAATGCTTCCCAAAATGCCCGCCTTGGTGGAATTTAAATGCACAATATCCGGATTGAGGGTTTTTACCAGCCGCCGGATTTCCCACATAGCCAAAAAATCGTGCCAGAGGTTGATGTTGCGTTTTAGGTGTCTAAGCGGATAAACTTCAATTCCCGCGGCTTTGGCATCATCAAATAATTTACGCGCTTCGTCACCGGCTGCAATTACGCCTTTAAAATACCTGGCCAACGTCAAGACATATTTTTGCGCCCCTCCGCCGTCGGCCTGCGTAATAATGTAGAGAATTTGCATTTAAAAATAGAAAAACAAAATAATCTTTAAATCTTTACCCGCCTGCCGTTTGTTATCGTTTTAATTAAATTAAATAATGATTAACATCAAATAAAACAAGAAGTGATGCGTCGGCGGGCAGGTATTTTTAAATTTCTCAATTAATTTTGGGCCTGCCAATGCTATGGTAGGTTAAGCCCTGCTCGCGCATTCTTTCTTGAGAATAAATATTGCGTCCGTCGAAAATAAGCTTTGATTTTAGCAGTTGTTTTATCCGCAAAAAATCCGGTTCCTTAAATTGGGGCCATTCGGTAACTATAATTAAGGCATCGGCACCGCTTAAGGCTTCATACATATCCTGGGCATAAGTTACTTTTTCGCCCACGATTTTTTTTGCAAATTCCATGGCCACCGGGTCGTAAGCGGTAATGTGTATGCCGGCGGTTAATAATTTTTCTATTATTTCCAAAGAGGGCGCAAAGCGCATATCGTCCGTATGCGGCTTAAACGCCAAGCCCCAAAGCGCGGCCTTTTTGGCACCCTTGGCTTTAAGTTCCCGGGCTATTTTATGCGCAAAAGCGGTTTTTTGTTTGTTGTTGGTTTCTTCTATAGCGTCGGTTACCGGCATAGTTAAGCCGTATTTTTTGCCCGTTTGGCTTAGTGCCTGTACGTCTTTAGGGAAGCAGCTTCCGCCGTAACCTACGCCGGGATAAATGTACTGTTGGCCAATGCGTTTGTCCGAACCCACGGCCATTCTGACTTTTTCCACATCCGCCCCCACCAGTTCGCATAGTTGGGCGATTTCATTTATTAAGGAAATGCGTGCGGCAATAAAGGTGTTGGAAGCATATTTTGTCATTTCGGAAGACGGGATATCCAAAAAGAAAATCGGGTGGCCGTTTTTAGTTAGGGGCGAGTAAAGGTTTTCCATTATTTTTTTAGCTTCATCCCTTTCAAATCCCACGACCACGCGGTCGGGGCGCATAAAATCTTCTATGGCTTTGCCTTCCCTTAAAAATTCGGGGTTGTTGGCCATATAAAAATCCACCGGTTTTGGGTTTTTCGCAAGCGTTTCTTCAATTATGCGTTTAACTTCTTTGCTGGTGCCCACCGGCACAGTGGATTTGGTAACTATAACCGTGCCTTCACGCTTTAAATTTTTGCCGATGCTGTCTGCGACCTGGTAAACAAAAGACAGGTCGGCTTCGCCATTGGCTTTGGGAGGGGTGCCCACGGCAATAAAAATAATCTCGCCGAATTCCACGGCCTGTTTGGCATCGGTCGTAAATTTTAAACGCCCCTGGTCAATGTTGCGTTTAAGCATTTCGTCCAGGCCGGGTTCATAAAAAGGGGATTTGCCGCATTTTAAAATTTCAATTTTATTGGCATCGGTGTCGCAGGCCAAAACCTCGTTGCCTAACTCGGAAAGACACGTGCCTGTTACCAACCCCACATAACCTGAACCGAAAATAGAAATTTTCATAGAGCTTAAAAAAATTTAAAGATTTAAAAATACCTGCCCGCCGACGCATCACTTCTTGTTTTATTTGATGTTAATCATTATCTAATTTAATTAAAACGATAACAAACGGCAGGCGGGCAAAGATTTAAAGATTGCTTTTATTTTTCTATTTTTAAATTATGTTTGAAATATTCAATAGTCTTTTCTAAGCCTTCAAGCAGTTTTACTTTGGGCTCCCAATCCAGCTTTTCTTTAGCCAGGCCAATGTCCGGCTTCCTTTTGGTTGGGTCGTCTTGGGGCAGGGGTTTGTAAATTTTTTGGCTCGTGCTTTTGGGAATAAGTTTCAAAACCTCATCTGCCAGGCTATTTACCGTGAATTCTTCGGGGTTGCCCAAATTTACGGGGCCGGTAAAATTATCAGGACTACCCATTAATTTAATTAACCCCTCTATCAAGTCGTCAACATATTGAAAAGAGCGGGTTTGGTTGCCGTTGCCATAAATGGTCAACGGCTGGTTTTTTAAGGCTTGGACAATAAAATTTGAAACTACGCGGCCATCCTCTGGGTCCATATTGGGGCCGAAAGTGTTGAATATGCGGACAATTTTTACTTTTACGCCGTATTGTCTGCAGAAATCCATGGTTAAAGTTTCGGCCATGCGTTTGCTTTCGTCGTAGCAGCTTCTAATTCCCGTCGGGTTTACATTCCCGCGGTAAGTTTCCGTTTGGGGGTGTTCTTTTGGGTCGCCATAAACTTCCGAAGTCGAGGCGAGCAAGAATTTTGCTCCGGTTTTTTGCGCGAGCTTTAGCAAATTCAGGGTGCCTAAAACGTTTGTGGTGGAAGTTTTAATCGGGTCCTTTTGGTAATGTGGCGGGGAAGCCGGGGAGGCCAAATTATATATTTCATCCACCTGCAAATTCAGCTCGTCCTCTACATCCGCTTCCATTAATTCAAAGCGTTCCTGTCCATTTAGTGGGTTTAAGTTCTCTTTCCTTCCGGTAAAAAAATTGTCCAGGCAGAATACATAATGCCC
>CAZDEP010000021.1:0-7773 GCA_964504715.1 uncultured Candidatus Saccharibacteria bacterium
AGATTGAAAAAGAATTTAAAGCCAAAAAGAAATCCATTGAAGAAAATTACGAGGCATTAATAGGCAAAGTCAGGGCGGAAAAAGGCCAATTGGCCAAGGCGGGCAAAGACTCGGACGTATTGGAAGCGGAAATAGACGCCGAAGTTACGCGCTTAAAAGATGCATGGAGCCAGGAATTAAGTTCTTTGGAAAACATTCGCGACCAGGCCAAATCCGAGCTTAAATCCATAAAGAAAATGCAGGTCATTTCGGAATTGCAGTATCGCGATTTGTCTTTAAAGTATGGTCCGGTTTTTACCGCCGGCATTGGCGCGGAAAGCTTAAAATCACTTTTAGAGGAAGTAAATTTGGAACAACTTTATCAGGATTTGCAGTCCCAAATTACCCATTTGGAAGGCCAGGCGCAGAGAAAGGCGTTAAAGCGGATTAAGTTGGTAAAGAGCCTTATAAACGCAGGCTTGAGGCCCGAATGGATGTTAATTACGGTTTTGCCGGTTATCCCGCCGGATTTAAGGCCTATGGTCCAGCTCGACGGCGGCCGTTTTGCCGCGTCTGATTTAAACGATCTTTATAGGCGCGTAATTAACCGCAATAACCGGTTAAAGAAGCTTATGGAGATTAAGGGTCCTGAGGTTATTACGCGAAATGAAAAGCGTATGCTGCAGGAAGCAGTGGATGCGCTTATTGACAACTCGGTCAGGCATGGAAAAGAAGTTACGGCTTCTACAGGGCAAAAGAGGAAATTGCGCTCTTTGGCCGATATGCTTAAGGGTAAACAGGGTCGTTTCCGCCAAAACTTGCTTGGAAAACGCGTGGACTATTCCGGACGCAGTGTTATTGTTGTCGGACCGAATTTGAAATTGCACCAGTGCGGTCTGCCAAAAAATATGGCTTTGGAACTTTTTAAACCTTTCGTAATTTCCAAGCTCATAGCCCGCGAATACGCGCACAACGTCCGCAGCGCCAACCGTTTAATAGAACAGGGCAGAACCGAAGTTTATGATATTTTAGAAGAAGTCATCCAGGGCCACTATGTGCTCTTAAACCGCGCGCCCACCCTACACCGTTTGGGCTTCCAGGCTTTCCAGCCCCTGCTTATTGAAGGCAAGGCCATTCAGCTGCATCCTATGGTGTGTGCGGCGTTTAACGCCGACTTTGACGGTGACCAGATGGCTGTCCACGTGCCGTTAACCGAGAGCGCGCAAAAAGAAGCCCGGGAAATAATGGTTTCCGCCCATAACTTGCTTAAGCCGGCCTCCGGCGATCCGGTTATGACGCCGGACAAGGACGTAGTCGTCGGCTGTTATTATATAACCAAGTTGCGCGAAGGCTTAAAAGGCGAAGGTAAAATATTTTCTTCGCCGGAAGAAGCCGTTTTGGCCTACAATAACCGCTTTGTCCAAATTCAGAGCAAAGTGAAAGTCAGGCTCGCTTCGGGCGAGCTGGTGGAAACTTCCGTCGGGCGCATTATTTTTAACCGAATATTGCCGCACGAATTGGGTTTTAGGAATGAGGCTTTTGACAAAAAGAAATTGCAGAGCCTGGTTCGGGAAGTTTACCGTATGTCCGGTTCCCAAAAGACGGCCGATCTTATAGACGAAATTAAGCGTTTGGGCTTTACATATATGAAGCAGTCGGGCCTGTCTTGGGGTATGGACGACCTTTTGGTTCCTCAGGGTAAGTACGATATGCTCAAATCCGCTGACATCGAAGTTCAGGCAACCTATGAACAGTACCGCGAAGGTTTGCTGACCGAAGAAGAGCGCAAAAATCGCGTCGTGGAAATTTGGGCCGATGTTTCAGAAAAGATTTCCAAAAGCGTATCTCAGGGGGTAAGCGACCAAAGTCCGGTTCATTATATGGTGACTTCCGGTGCAAGAGGCTCCCTTTCCCAGGTAACCCAAATGTCCGGCATGAAGGGCTTAGTGGTAAACCCGGCCGGGGATGTTATTGAATTACCGGTAAAGGGCAGCTTTAAAGAAGGCCTGCAGGTATTGGAATACTTTATTTCCACTCACGGCAGCCGTAAAGGTATGTCCGATACCGCTTTAAGAACAGCCGATGCCGGTTATTTGACCCGCCGTTTGGTTGACGTTGCGCAGGATATTGTTGTGAATGCGGAAGACTGCGGGACGGAAGAATTTGATATTGTGAGTTTGGAAGACAGCCAGCGTATGAACAAGCCTTTTGAAAAGAGGCTGTTCGGCCGCATTGCCGCGGAAGATATAAAAGATGCGAGCGGGGAAATTATTGTTGAAAGGAACGGCGGCATAGACGACATGATGGCGGACAAAATAGTTAAAGCGGGACTGGCGGAAGTTAAGTGCCGCAGCGTCTTAAAGTGTAAATTGCCGCGCGGCATTTGCCGGCTGTGCTACGGTTATGATTTGGGCTTTAACCAAATGGTTTCTTTGGGCGCGGCAGTCGGGATTGTGGCCGCACAGGCCATTGGCGAGCCCGGTACCCAGCTGACCATGAGAACTTTCCATACCGGCGGTAGCGCCGCGGTTAAGGATATTACCCAAGGTTTGCCTCGCGTGGAAGAATTATTTGAAGCCAGAGAGCCCAAAGGCCAGGCATATGTTTCCGAAATCGACGGCCAAGTGTATATAACCAAGCCTAACAATAAAGAGGTGGTTGTCCGCATTCAGGGCGCAGGAGCGACCAGCGACACTTATAATCTGCCCGAGGGTATTGCTTCTATGGTTAAGGAAGGCAGCAAGGTGGATGACGGGGGAGTCTTGTATATTGATCCCGAAGGCAAATCGGTCAAAGCCCAGGCCGCGGGCATTGTTACCGTGGAAAAAGACAAAATAGTTGTGATCCACGAAAGCGATGAAGTTAAGGAATATGTAATTCCCGCCAGTTTTACTTTGTTTGTAAAAGAAGGAGAGCTGATTCCCAAAGGCACCCAGTTGACCGAAGGCAACCTTTCGCCTAACCAGATTTTAAAGTTGAAAGGCGTTAAGGAAGCTCAGCGGTACATAGTTAAGGAAGTCCAGGATATTTACGCTTCGCAAGGTCAAAATATCCACGACAAGCATATTGAAGTTATTGTCCGCCAAATGTTCTCCAAAATGCGCGTAACCGTAGCCGGCGACAGCGGTTTGGTGGTGGGGGAAGTTGTCGACAAATCCAAATTGAATACCTTAAACGAAGATTTGGTTAACCAAGGCAAAGCCGCGGCGCAGGCCGAACAGCTGCTTATGGGCATTACCAAGGTCTCCTTAAATACCGAAAGTTTTCTGGCTGCGGCAAGTTTCCAGGAAACCACGCGCGTGCTTATAGAAGCGGCCGTAACCGGTAAAATTGACTACTTAAGGGGCTTGAAAGAAAATGTCATTATTGGCAAGCTCATTCCGGCAGGCACTGGCTTTAGCTCCAAAGTGGCGTCCGAAGCCGTAGATGCCCAGGAAGCCGCAAGTATTGCGGTGGAAGGCGAATAATAAGTGATGCCCTGGGCTAAGTCGAAAACTTTTAATGTTTTCAAAATCCTTTACGGTGCAAACTGTAAGGGATTTTGTTAAAATAGATGTATGGATAACAAAAATATACCAGAATGGTGGATGGAGCAATATGGTTTTTTTGGGAACCATTATTTAGAAGGGGATGATTCTAAAGAAGGTTATTTGGAATCCAAAAAGCAAACCTTGGAACAAAGAACAACCACTGAAGTTCAAGGTGTTATTAAGCTCTTAAATTTAAAATCTGGTCAAATTGTTTTAGATATGCCTTGTGGTTACGGAAGGCATGCCATAGGTTTGGCTAAAAGTGGGATGAGAGTAACTGGAGTGGACCTAAATTCAACCCACCTTAATAAGGCTGCTAAAGATGCTCGCCAAGCCGGGGTCGAGGTGAATTTAAAAAAAGCAGACATGAAAAATGTGTTTTTTACAGAAGAGTTTGATGCGGCTGTTAACATGTTTTATTCCTTCGGATTTTTTAAAACTGAAGAAGAGAATTTTGAAGCACTTAGCGCATTCTATAATGCGCTTCGTAAAGGCGGAAAGTTTTTATTCCATACCGATGTGAATATTCCTCGTATTATAAGTGGAAAATATAAAACTGATGAAACAAGAGAATTGCAAAGTGGAAATTATTTGCGAATAGTAGAGAGTTATGACTCTATTAATAAAAGAATTAATGGTTCCTGGACTATTGTAAAAGAAAATGGAGAACGCGAAAAAAAAGATTATTCGGTCAGAGTTTATACAAAAGACGAATTTATTAATCTATGTGAACAGGCAGGTTTTAAAAATATTGATGTTTATTCGTATTGGGATGGCGCAGCATATTCCCAAGATTCCGAGGATATGATTGTTGTTGCAACAAAATAACAAATGCAAAAAGTTTTGGAGACAAAAAATCATAATATAATTTATCAAATACGTAAAAGCCCTAGGGCCAAGCGCCTTAGTTTGTCAGTTGCGCACGATGAATGCGTAGTTTTAACCGTGCCGCAGAACATTCCTATGGCGGGTGCGCGGGCTTTTTTAAGGGCAAAAAGCGGCTGGTTAATTAAAAAACTTAATTATTTTAAAAAATTCCAAAATCGGGTGGTATTGAAATCCAGCCGCCGGGAGTATGTAAAATTAAAAGGCATGGCATTAAGTTTGGCCAAAGAAAAAGTAAGCTATTGGAATCAATATTATAATTTTACCTATCATCTAATAAGCATTAAAAACCAAAAAACCCGTTGGGGCAGCGCGAGCAAAAAAGGCAATTTGAATTTTAATTATAAAATTGTGGAGTTGCCCAATGAGCTTTTGGACTATTTGGTGGTGCACGAACTTTGCCACTTAAAGGAGTTTAACCATTCCCAGGCTTTTTGGGCTTTGGTGGGGAAGACTGTTCCAAATTATAGGGAGTATCGCCGAAGGTTAAGAAATATAGTAAAATAAAGAAGTAATAAATATATTATGGAAAAACTTAACATCTCAAAGCGGGCCCAAAGCGTAATTGCCTCGCCGATTCGGAAATTTTTGCCTCTTATGCAGGCGGCCGAGTCCAACGGGGTAAAAGTTTTTAAAATTAACGTTGGCGATCCGGACTTGGAGCCGGACGGGCGTTTTTTAGCAGCCATCCGGAATTACAACAGCAAAACCATTGGTTACGCGCCTTCCCCGGGCATATCGGAGCATATGCGGGCGTGGCAAAAGTATTATGAAAAGTTCGGCGTAAAATTGGATTTGAAAAATATGCTGCCCACCGTAGGCTGCGCCGAGGCCATTATGCTGGCTTTGCAGGCCGTGGCGGACGCAGGGGAGGAAGTAATAGTTTTTGAGCCGCTTTATACCAGTTATAAGTCATTCGCCGTTATGACAGGCATAAACTTAAAGCCTGTAACTTTGCGGTTGGAGGATAATTTTGCATTGCCCGGGGCAGCGGAAATAGAAAAACAGATTACCTCCAAAACCCGGGCAATTGTAATTATTAATCCTGACAACCCGACCGGCAAGCTGTGGACCGACGAAGAGCTGGAAACCATTCTTCAGCTGGCCGAAAAACACGGGCTGTTTGTAATTAGCGACGAAACTTACCGTGAAATCCGATTTGACGGCAGAAAACCCGTTTGTCTTTTGGCAAACCCCAAAGCAAAAGAGCGGGTAATTTTGTGCGATAGCGTAAGCAAGCGCTTTAGTATGCCGGGGGCCCGTATTGGCTGCATAGCATCTTACAACGAAGAAGTAATGTCGGGTATTTTAAAATTTGCCCAGGCGCGGCTTTCCGCAGGTACGCTGGAGCAGGTGGGCCTTGTGCCTTTGCTGGAAGACAGTGACGTTTATGTAGACGGCGTAGTCACCGAATACCAAAAAAGACAGCAGGCGGTAGCCCAAGTTTTAAGTACAATTTCGGGTGCAGTGTTTAGGCCGTCCATGGGGGCTTTTTACCAGACAGTTAAACTGCCGGTAAAAGAGGCCGAAGATTTTGTAAAATATATGATCGGTGAATTCCGCTACGAAGGGCAAACTGTTATGGTTACCCCTATGCAGGATTTTTATATTACCCCCAATATGGGCAAAGACGAAATCCGCATAGCCTATGTTTTAAACTCCGAAGATTTAAAAACCGCCCTGGAAATTTTGAAAAAGGGTTTGGAAGAATATTTGAAAAAATAATAAAATAATCAGGCGCGCGGGAGGTGTTCTCCCGCGCGCTTTTGGAATTTCAGCTTATGACGGGAACGTCCGAAACGTTCACCATGACCAGGAATGGCTCCTGGCCGCTGAAATTGGAGAAGGTAACCCACCCCCAGCATTTCTGCTGGGTAAAGATTAATACATTGTCCGCAAGATGGGCATCCACAGGATACCCTTCGTTGGCGAGGAAAGTGACGATTGCCGATTTGATCCTGTCACTTTCCACCCGCTCCGGAGCCTCCAGGTAGAAGCTATCGTGGGATCTGTCGTGGGGGGTTAGACCCAATACCGCCGCCAGATGTTGTTTTAGATCCTGAGTGAGTTTTACTGCATCAAGATTTTCCATTTTTGTTGCAATCCTCCTTTAAGGTTGCAAAGTAAGTTTTATTTAAGAAGCTTAAGATTTCATTAAAATAAACAAAAAAATGCCCTTATTTGGGGCATTTTTTACGGTTTTAAAGGTTAATTTTTTACTTTTGTCCAAGCGTGGAGGGCTGTAAAATCTATAGTGATTTGTGCAGGAGGAGGAAAGTGGTCGCCATTGGTTTCAACAGCTTTGGCAATAAGACTGTGGTTAGTTTTTTTTATTATTTGATATTTTGCGGTGGGGGCATGAGGGTGTTCGCTGGGGCAGGTTATGAGGTCACCGACATTAAAAGCGGCAGGATCGGTTTCGTGATAGTAAATGGATCCTTCAGGAGCGGAGCTAACAATTTGTCTATGCATAATTTTATTTTGGCCAAGGTTCTACCATAAGCAAATCGCTTTGGTGCAGGCCTCGGTCTTTAATTGTTTGCCAAATGTGTTCGGTAATAAAGGGCATGAATGGGTGGAGTAACTTCAGGCAAGTAGTAAGAGTAGTAAGTAGTAAGTAGTAAGTAGACTCTTTTAATTTTTCATCCGCCAGCTGGGCTTTGCTGGCTTCAATATAAATGTCCGCAAATTCGTGCCAGATGAACTGATAAATATTTTGCGCAGCTTCGTGCAGGCGGAAGTTCTGCATGTGTTCGGTGGAGGACTTAATTACGGTATTAAGTTTTTCCAAAATTTCCTTATCTGCGTCTGTCATTGCGAGTGCATCCGACCTGTCCGCCGAAGCTTCAGCGAAGGTGGAAGCAATCTTTTCGGAAAAAGAGTTTGCTTCGCTCCTCGCTGCATCGGTGCTCGCAATGACAGTATTACTAAGAACAAACCGGGCAATATTCCATAATTTATTGCCAAAATGCTTCATACCTTTGACTTTTTGCTCATCAAAAATCACGTCGTTGCCAGGCGCCGCGCCAAAGACCAGCGCCATGCGCAGCGCGTCGGTGCCGTATTTTTCCATTATTTCAAGAGGATCAATGCCGTTGTTAAGCGATTTGCTAAATTTGCGGCCCTGTTTGTCCCGGACTATGCCGTGCAGGTAAACCTGGCGGAAAGGGACGTCCTCGAGTAAAAAGCCGCTCATTAAAATCATGCGCGCTACCCAAAAGAACAAAATTTCATAGCCCGGCATCATTACCGAGGTGGGATGATAAATTGCCAAATCGTTGGGCTTGCCCTCCGAAGCCTTGGCGGAGGAGGGCCAGCCTAAAGTGGAAAAAGTCCAAAGACCGCTCGAGAACCAGGTATCGAGCGTGTCGGCATCTTG
>CAZDEP010000022.1:0-6472 GCA_964504715.1 uncultured Candidatus Saccharibacteria bacterium
ATTAAAGCCAAAGGCTCCAGTGTCGGGGATTTTATGAGGACTGACGGTTCTTGGGGGCAAATGGGCAAATACCACTATGTTTATGGGCGGCAGGGGCAGAAATGCAAGAAATGTGGTACGATTATAACAGCGGTAAAGTTGGGGGGCAGGACGGGCAGTTTTTGCCCGAAATGCCAGAAATAATAAGTGTTTATGAAGTTTTTTGACAGATTTTTTAATAAGCCAGTTGAAATACCTGCAGTTACAGAAGCGGGACAAAGAGAAGGGAGTCGCCCTGAATTTAGAGGTTTTTCTTTGGAAAATTTTTCAGAAGCGGCAAAAATTGCCAATGCAGTAACTAGCGATTCTGAAGAATGGATAAAAGCCGTGTACCAAGAAGAAACTTTGCCTGTCCGAATAGGAAATAGTGGTTTATATTTTTTACATAGTAAGTATTCAGAAATTTTATTAGCTGTAGGAGATGGTAATATTGACTTATTCTGGCAAAAGTGTGAAGGTTTGTTAGAAGTTGTTCGAAGAATTGCAAATTTAAAAATATATAGTGCAGAAAAGCTTAGGGATAAATTAATAGAGATATTAAAACATAAAAATACTGAAAAGTATTTAGGAATTCAACAGGGCAGTGTACCCATAGAAATATACGAGAATTTGGAATCTATACAAGGTTGGATAGATGCAATAGCTAGTAATTTTGTCGGAATTGAAAGATCGGGTGGAACAGAAAATGACAGGATTTATAAACATCCAGGCAATCCATACGAAGCGGAAAGTGATTCTGGAGCTTCAGATAACGGAAAAAGCAGAGAGGTGTTTGCCCTGCCGGCCATTGCGGGTTATGCAAAAAATAGATTATTGTTGAGTGTTTTGGGAGGTGATGCAGAAGTCGGATCTGCAATGAAAAAAAATCTATTAAATTTAGTTAATAATTCGCCCCAAGGCTCTTTGCAATTATTGCGGGGCAAACAAGATTTGCTTTTTTCCCAACTCTCTTTCCATGCATCTCCAGGGCAAAATAGGACACACGCCGGTTATATTGATACACTGACTACTTGTGTCAAACACCCAGGAGTGTTTTGTCCAAAATTTGCAGAGAATAATATCGAATTTTATTTTATTGCAAGGGGAGGGCAGACAGAGGGTAAATGGAATATCTCAAAGGGAGTAGCATAAAAAATATTTATGGACAAAAAAGCAGTAAGTAGGAGGAGGATGAAAAGAAGGAAAAAATTGAAAGTCTAATTACAATTAAAAATTAAACATGGAAAATCAACAAAACTTAACTGAAGAACAGGTGTTGCTGGAAATTTTAGAAAATACGAGAAAGACAAAAAAATATATGCAGTGGCAGTTTTATATTACCGTCGTTTTGGTGGTACTGCCGCTTTTGGCCATGGTGTTTATAGTGCCCATGGTATTAAACAACCTGACTGCCGTGTACGGCGGAATGCTGCAATAGCCACTTTGACAGTTTAACATTGGCCCCAATTGTTAAGATGTTAGCATGTTAAAATGATAATATGATTTATGATTGACGAAAAATGGGAACAACTTGTGGAAATGGTCAAGCAGAACTTTGCCGATGTGAATTTGTACAAGGAAGATTTAATTATGGAAACCCAGGACGGCCCCATTGTGCAGGGCAATAAGGACGTGCTGGAATTTGAGCATACAGACGGCCGCCGCTACAGGGTAGTTAGGGAGAACCGTCCCGTGGTTTTGGAAAAGAAAGAGCATTTTTCGCACCGGATGGGTGATACCGCCCGGACTGAATACAAGCATTCGGAAACCGAATTTTCCCATAAGCTGAAGGTATACAAGGAGGCGGGTTTTGACGAATGGGATGAAGTGACTTTGGACAAGTTAGGATTGTGAGTTATGCTTAAAGATCGAATTTTGGCTACATTGCGTTTTTTTGATTTGCAGGAAATACCCTTAACGTTGTGGGAGTTAGGGCGGTTTTTGCTTGACGACCCTCGAGCCCTACGGCCCAAATTGGACGAAAAATTCGAACTATCTTTTTCGAATCAAGCAGTTCCTGGTGCTCCTCAGGTCCTTTTAGGCGATTTGTTTGAGTGTTTAAATGCCGAATGCGCAGGCGAAGTGGAAAATACTTTGGGTTATTACCACTTGCGCGGCCGCAGCGATGCGGCGCGCCGCCGCTGGCAAAATTATTTTTACGGCTCTATGCGGGAAAAACGGGCCAAAACTTTTTTGCCCTTTTTAAAGCACCTGCCCTTTGTGCGGGGCGTGGCGATTGGCGGCAGCCAGGCATTGGGGCAGCAAAAAGAAAGCTCGGATATAGACTTATTTATAGTTACCCAGCCGGAGTTTATGTGGCTGACGCGCACCATAGTGAGCCTTTATTTTCAAATTTTGCGGATGCGGAGGCACGGCAGCAAAATTAGCAACCGGTTTTGTTTGAACCACTATGTGGCCGGCTACAAAAAAGTGGACAGGGAAAAAAATCTCTACAAGGCTATGGAATACGCCCGCCTACGGCCCGTAATTTACCCGCAAGGCATAAGGGAATTTTTAAGAGCTAACCAGTCTTGGGTAAAGGCGTTTTTGCCCAATGCGGATTTTACCGCGCGGTTTATCCAGCCGCCTTCAAAAATGCAGGGGATTTTAGAGTCCCTGCTAAATAATGCTTTAGGCAAGTCTCTGGACAAACTCTTAGGGTTTTTCCAAAGGCTGAAAATTCGGCAGGATGAATTTACTTTCGTGCTTTCAGACGAATTGTCTTTCCATCCGCATAGCCAACACCGGCTGTTGTTGGCCAGGTTTTTTGAGTGATGGTGATTTTGTCATCGCGAGGGAATGTCATCCCTACGGGAGATCTCCCGTAGGGATGACATCTGACCGTGGCGATCTATATAAATAGATTGCTTCGTATGCACTCGCAATGACAGGAATGGACATCAGGACTTAACAAATTCCATCATTACGAAAATCGGAAACCTGTGCAGCCTGTAGCGAAGGCTGTATTTTTTATCATCGGCCAAAGAGCCAATATCCGCTATATTTTTCATTGCAAAGCCCAAATCCAAAAGCAGGTTAATTTGCTCGGGCAGCGTGTAAAAGTAAGAAGTTAAATTTTTATTCCACGTAAACGCGCGGTCGGCTTTCCTTTGCAAAGGAAAGTAAGGCCGTAACTTTAAGACCGGGTTTTTCATTAGCAGCCTGCCTAGCAGTCCTCGTTTCCATACGCCTACCGGGTAGCCGTAGTAGGGGTTGACCGTCAGGATTATTAGCCTTCCGCCATTTTTTATCACCCGCTTAATTTCCCCGTAGGCCGCGCGTTGGTCGTTTAAATCCAAGGCGGATAAAGACAAGAGTACGCAGTCGAACTCCTGGCCCGGATAGGGAAGTTTTTTTGTCAGGTCCGCGACTTGGAAATCAATATTTTTGTAGTCTGCGTTTGCCTTTTCGATCAGTTGGGGTGAAATGTCGCAGCCTTTTACCCGGTGGCCGGAATTGGCAAGCAGTCCGGACAGCCAGCCGGGTCCGCAGCCGGCATCCAGAATCGATAAGTTATTTTTGCCCTGAAGGCGCGCCAAAATATTTTCCGAAAGTAATTGCTTAAAAGTAGTGCCGTCGGGGGATGCCAAAAACTCCAAGTATCCTTGAGCTCCGGTTTGATTTTCGTAGGAAGATGGCATAAAATCATCATATCATAAAGGGAAGAAAGGCGTGAAAAGGGGAAAAGGATATTCTATCACTCCTCTTGACAGAGTGATAGAATATGATAGTATCTTAAAGCAAAGAAGATTATTAATATAATCCGAATTATCCGAATGAAGCAATCCGAATGCCCCTAAAGGCAAAGTTTCGGATCATTCGGATCCGCCATAGGGCGGAGAATTCGGAGCATTAGGATTATATTTTATGAAGGTTAGACCTTTAGGAAACCGCGTACTGGTTAAACAGGAAAGCCAGGAAGAGGTAACCAAATCCGGCATTGTGTTGCCGGACACCGCAGACAAAGAAAAGAAGGCCGTGGGCACCATAGTCGCCTTGGGCAACGGCAGCGAAATTTCCGCTTTGGGCCTCAAGGTGGGGGACAAGGTCGTGTTTGGCAAATACGCCGGGGATGAAGTGGAAATGGACGAGGACGGCAAAAAAGTCGAATACAAAATCCTCCACGTAGGCAGGGAAAAAGACGAGAGCGACGTGTTGGCTTTGGTTGAATAATAATTAATCCATTTCTACGAACTACGAATTTTTTACGAACATACGAATTTAAATTTCGTACTTTCGTACCCCTGTTGGTAGTTCGTAGAGATTTTACACAGTTAATATGAGCAAAGTAATAAAGTACGGCTTTGATGCCAAGCAGGCTATAAAAGCCGGAGTAGACAAATCCGCTAACGCAGTTAAGGTAACTTTGGGGCCGACCGGCAAGGCGGTAATTTTAGACAAATCTTTCGGCAGCCCGACCATAACGGATGACGGCGTAACCGTGGCCAAAGACATTGAGCTCGAGGACAAATTTGAAAATATTGGTGCAGCCCTAATCCGCGAAGTGGCCAATAAGACCAACGAAGAAGCGGGCGACGGGACCACGACGGCTACCGTGCTCGCGCAGAAAATGATTGAAGAGGCGTTTGAGGCTGCGGCTTTGGCTTCCGCCCAGGCCGGGGAAATAAAAAAAGGCATGGACAAGGCCGTGGCTTTTGTGGTTGAGGAACTGAAAAAAGTAAAAAAGGACGTAAAGACCAAAGAAGAAATCCAGCAGGTTGCCACCATAGCTTCTTTGGACGCCGAAGTGGGCAAGCTTATTGCCGAAGCCATGGAGGAAGTCGGCCACGACGGCGTAATTACCGTGGAAGAGGGCCAGACCACGGGGTTGGAAAAAGAAGTGGTGAAGGGCATGCGTTTTGACAAAGGTTTTGTAAACCCGTACATGGTTACCAATCCTGAAAGGATGGAAGCGGTTTGGCAGGATCCTTACATACTTATTACCGACAAAAAAATTTCCAGCATCCAGGAAGTTTTGCCGGTTTTGGAAAAAGTCGCCCACAGCGGCAAAAAAGATTTGGTAATTATAGCCGACGAAGTGGAAGGGGAAGCCCTGGCGACGTTCGTTTTAAACAAACTCAAAGGCACCTTTAACGTTTTGGCGGTTAAAGCCCCGGGCTTTGGCGACAGGCGCAAGGAGATGCTTCAGGATATTGCCATTTTAACCGGCGGGCAGGTAATTACCGAAGATTTGGGGCTGAAGCTCGAAAATGCCTCTTTGGAACAGTTGGGCAGGGCGGGCAAAGTTATTTCCACCAAGGAGAATACGACCATTGTGGGAGGTTTGGGCGAAAAGAACGCTATTGATGCGCGGGTCCAGCAAATTAAAAATGAAATGAAGGAAGCTTCTTCCGACTACGACCGTGAAAAATTGCAGGAACGGTTGGCGCGTTTAGCCGGCGGCGTGGGCGTCATTAAGGTTGGCGCTTTTACCGAAACGGAAATGAAAGCCAAAAAGTTCAAAATAGAAGACGCGCTGAATGCGACCAAAGCGGCCGTGGAAGAAGGCATTGTCGTGGGCGGCGGCGCGGCTTTGGCGAAAATAGCCCCACTTTTGGAAGCGCAGGTTTCCAAAGCCACGGGCTCGCAAAGGACCGGTTACAAAATTGTGCGCAAATCTTTGGAAGCGCCCTTAAGGCAAATAGCTGCCAATTCCGGCGTGGAGCCGACTGGGGTTATAAACTTCATTCAAAAGGCAGGACAGTACGCCGGTTACGATTTTACCAAATACGAAGAATCAGACTGGGCCAAAGGCCAGGTGGAAGATATGATGAAAGCGGGGATTGTGGATCCTTTGAAAGTTACGCGTTTGGCTTTGGAGCACGCGGTTTCCATTGCTTCCACTTTAGTTACAACGGAAGCGATTATAACCGACAAGCCGGAACCGAAAAATCCGGCTCCGCAAATGGGCGGCATGCCGGGAGGAATGGATTACTAAGCCTTTAAACCTGGAGCGCAAATAGCAAATTATAAAACTCCCTAGACTTTGCATCTTGGGAGTTTTTGCTATAATATGTTAGGTATTTTTTGAAAATTATTCATTTGTGTATGAATTGGGAACAATCTGATAATCATTTGGAAAAAGAGGCCGAGTTTCGTTTGTTTCGAGATTATAGAACAGCGCTGTATGAAGCCGGGGCAAAGTTTTATTTGGATGAGCAGCGGCGAGGGGGAGAAGCTATTCTTCCTAATGAGGTATTAAACAATTTGAAGGGGCGACTCGACGAAATTATTAAATTTTCCGGCAAAACCAGGGATGAATTAAAGGCTAGTTTAGATGAATGGAAAAAAGGATTGGAGCCGAAAGCTCAAAAAGGAGTTGAGACCTATTTGGAGCATCTTTTTCCGCCTACGGGATTAGAAAAGGAATAAAATAAGCTTAAATAAGCCTAAATATTAGGAATATTTGAACCGCCTCTTGACAAAGAGGCGGTTTTGGTGTAGAATATATGGT
>CAZDEP010000023.1:0-6165 GCA_964504715.1 uncultured Candidatus Saccharibacteria bacterium
TGATTATTTTAGGAGGGGTGGCCGGGTGGTTGGCGTCCCTAATTATGGGCACGAATGCTGAACAGGGCGTGCTTATGGACATAATTTTGGGCATTTTGGGCGCAATTTTGGGCGGAGTAATTATGAATTACTTTGGCCAACCGGGAGTGACAGGCATAAACATCTATAGCGTGCTAGTGGCAGTTTTGGGCGCCATTATATTAGTGGGCCTTGGCCGAATCATCCGGGGAGGCGGCAGCAATGTTAGCCCAACGCGTTAAATTTGTTTGCGAATTAAAATCGCTCTTATTTAGAGCGATTTTAATTTTTTCCCTCTAAATAAACGCTCAAAAACCAATTAACTTCTTTAAACTTTCTCCTTTTCCATTTTAATGTGTCATACTATCCTTACAAACCCGTTACAAAACGGGTGAGGGGAAAACATGGACCTTAAAGTCCGTGGTTTTTAATTCCCCTAAAAGGAGGTATATGGGTTACGGAGGGGGAAGAAAGTTCCAGCTGGAACTCAACCAACGGGTTGAGCAACGGCTGGAGCAAGAGCTCCGTGCGAGCGTAGATCCCAAAGTGCAGCTGCACTGGGACTACAAAATCACGGACGGATTGACCCCGGCACAGGTCAACCTGGAAGGCGGGACAGCACGTCCCAGCGACTTTCAGGAACTTGTGGACCTGGAAGTAGCCGGGTTCACACTTCTATTAAGCCGTTTGGGCGACAACGCCCGAGGCTCCGAAGTCCACTACTTCGGCATCGGCCTCGGGTTGGCCCTTAAAAAGGTCACTGTGCTTGCAAACCAAGCGGGCATGGACGTGATAGCCTACGACTCGTCTCTCGTAGGCTGCTCGAACGGCAAGGAAGTGTTCTTCCAACTCGGTTGGGAGGGCAACCGAGTTTTGCAGGCGGACATAGAATTCGCCTGCCGCCGGAAGTTCATTTCCCCTAAACGAGCACGTGTCCTTATGGCATCCAGGACCCTGGATGTGCTGGATAATGTAGCTCAAGATCCGGGTAAGATGCGGCGTACTTTACACCGCATCGGGAAACTAATGAGGTTTGTGAAGGTCATAATTATCCACCCCGAACCCGGCGGTGGAAACGAGGGTAAGGTCTGGCACGACCCTATTCCCTCCCCTCTTGAAACCGTAGCCGAACTGGCCGGCTGCGGACTTCCGCGCAAAGAGCGCGGTAAAGTAAAATTGACCAGGTTCGGCTATGCCAACTTCTTGGGCTACCGCTACAGCGGCGGCCTGCTGGAATTGGACTAGCCGGGAGGGAACGAAAGGGTCTAGGCCTTTTCGTTCCCTCAAACTTTCTTTTTTTCTTTATGGATATTGCAGAGAAAATCACTTTAGTTAACCAAACCAGCTTAGAATCTTTTGAGGAGCCCGATAAGCTGAAAATTATTGCAAAATTTACTGAAGCAGGCATCAAAATTTTTGATGCCGATTTTGGCTATGCTTTTTGGAAGCAGAGCGGCGACAAAAACTATTTCATGGTTTACAGAAGCCCTAATATGGACTACGTTCCAAGATTGCCCAGAAGGCGCGGTTTTACCTCCCAGGTGGAACGGACAAAAAAGCCTTTTATGGGCTTAATTCCTGAAGAAAAAAATCCCAAATATGACTTAAGCCCGTATATGCAAAGCATTGTAATTATCCCGATTTTTTACCAGCGCTACCAATACGGCGATATCGTCTTGTGCTACAAACAACATAGGATGTTTTCCAAAGAAGACAACAGCTTGGGCATAGCTTTGGGCAACGCGGCCGCCCAAACCATAACTATCCAGCAGCTTTACTACAGTGCCCAGGATTTTAAAAACCGTTTGGACAAGACGCTGGATGCGGTGTTGATATTTGATGCCCAAACCCACAAAATTGAATACGCCAACCTGGGCGCAACCAAGCTTTTAGGCTATAGCCAAAAAGAGCTGTTTAAAAAAACCATTTTCAACATCCAGCCCGAAGTTGGCAAAAACAAATTCCTGGAAATTACCCAACCCCTGGAAAAAAAACACCTTAATGCAATAAATTTCGAAACCGTACTTAGGACCAAAGCCGGTAAAAATATACCCGTGGAACTTTTTAAGCAGCTGACTGAATCTTTGGCCGGACCCAAGAAATTTTTGACCATCGTGCATGACTTAACCGAACGCAAAAAAGTGGAAAAGGAAGCCCTCCGGCTCCTAAAGCAAAAAGACGAATTTTTTAGCGTCGCGAGCCACGAATTAAAAACCCCGGTCACGACCATTAAAGGCTTTGCGCAACTTTTGGCAGTTGAGGCTGAAAAATTGCCGCCAAAAAGCTTTTACTTTGTGGAAAAAATTAACAACCAGGTAGACAAACTTACCCGGCTAATAAATGACCTTTTGGACATTTCCCGGATTGAAACCGGCAAACTGAAATTCCGCCGGCGTGTGTTTGAACTCAGGCAGCTGGTGGAAGAAACAGTCCAGGACTTAAAAGTCGGCATTCCCCGCCACCGCCTGGTTGTAAAACTAAAAGAAAAATTCTGGGTTTTTGGCGATGTGGACCGCATAGCCCAAGTATTAACCAACCTGGTCAATAACGCCGTAAAATATTCGCCCCAAGCCAAAAAAATAATTATTAGCCTGGCCAAAGAGGGTAAATATGCCAAAGTCAGCGTGGAAGACTTTGGTATTGGCATAGACAAAAAAAGCGAGCAGAGGATTTTTGAAAGGTTCTATCAGCAAAAAAAGGCCAAGAGCGAAGCTTATCCGGGCTTGGGCTTGGGCTTGTATATTTCTTCCAGTATAATTAAAGCGCATCAGGGAAAAATCGGCGCGCGGCGGAAAATTAACAAAGGCACAATTTTTTATTTTAATTTACCATTTAAGCGATGGCAAAAATAAATGACAAAAAATTAATTTGCGTGGTTGAAGATGACCCGGGCATAAACGAACTTATGCGTGTGGTGCTGGAACAGAATAATTATGAAGTGGTAATTTGCACTACTGACACAGAAATAAAAAAGCAGCTGGTGAAAAGGAAGCCGGCACTGATTCTAATGGATTTATGGCTCCAGGGCGGTGTTAGCGGAGAAAAGCTAACGTGGGCAATTAAAAAACGAAAAAATACCCGCAATATTCCCATAATAATAGTTTCTGCCCAAAACTCATTAAGCAAAATTGTCAGCCGCTCCCAGGCGGACGGTTATTTGGCAAAACCCTTTGACATAGCGGAGCTTCTCTCAACTGTAAAAAAATACGTCCATTAAAAACTCTGCCCCTTTTGTGTAAATTACGGGCAGTTTTTTTTCATTGGGTATAAATATGCACCCTTTGCAACCTTTCCACAGATTATGAATAGACTGAATTCTTAATATTTTGTTAAAATGGAATTCCTTTGAGTCTTTTCTTGCATTTTTTACCGCTTTAAGAATAAAGAATAGCTGCTACTTAAAAGCTGTGACTCACCGGTCATGGTTTTATTTTTTTAAAGTGCTGGCTTTTTGGGAAAACGCGCCCCTATACGCATTGTTGGCGCTAAGTATTTTTCAGCGGGTTATAAAATACTCCATTTAATGGGATATCATTTTAAAAAAAAATTAACTATTCAACACCTATGAAATCAACCTCTTTGTCCGCCCCTCCCAAAGACCAACCCATCAGGCATACAGTCGGGAAATTAAAACTGCTGTTTTTGCTTTTGGTCCTAAGTGCCGGAATGGTTCTTCCGAGCCGGGCGGGGATTATTTTTGCGGAAGGAGTCAACCAAAAACATCTTCAAATTTGGTGGCCGACACCGGGCTCGGTTGTCAGCGGGCGGCAGCCTTTTAAAGTTATGCTGGAAAATTTGTCCGTCGAAAATTACCATATGTTCTGGCTGGTGGACGGTGGCCAGTGGAATTATATGCCGAGTAATTACCAAGATTACCCGCATAAAGAAGCCGAGGTGGACTTAAGCGGCTGGAACTGGCGGGGCAACGGGCCTTATAAAATAACTTTCAAAGCAATAGATTATGCAGGCAGTCTGGTGGGCGAAGCTGACACAACCATTTACATCAACAGGCCCCCTTCCCCCTCCCCTCTCCCTTCTCAACCCGCTCCGGCATCCGTTGCGCTTCCCCCGTCCGCACTGCCTGTGGGCGAAATAACAAAAGAGAAATCTGTTTTGTCTTCGGCGCTGTACGCGCCGCTTCGTCCGGAAGTGGAAAAAGCCATAACCGAATTGCGGAAGAACCGGCCTCAAGATGCCAAGCGACTCGAAAAAATTGCTGCCCAACCCGTGGCTTTATGGTTTGGTGGCTGGAACGCTAACATACAGAAAGAAATAAAAGCCGCGGCCACAGAGGCCCGCAAACTTGGCACGCTGCCTGTTATGGTAGCCTACAACCTGCCCGGACGTGACTGCGGAGGCTACTCCGCCGGCGGCACCGCAGGCGCTTCTGAATATCAAAAATGGATTGATGAGTTTGCCCAAGGCCTCAAGGACCAGCGGGCGTGGGTAATTTTGGAACCCGACGCCCTGGCCCTAACTGACTGCCTTTCCGATCGCCAAAAAATGGAAAGGCTGGAACTTATAAAATACGCCGTAAAAAAACTGAAACAAAATCCTTCCGTATCGGTGTACCTCGATGCCGGACATCCCCGATGGATTGGGGCGGAAGAAATGTCCAAACGCTTAAAGGAAGCCGCCATAACAATGGCAGATGGTTTCAGCTTGAACGTGTCCAACTTTGTGGCTACCAAAGAAAATCTTAAATATGGCGGGGAGTTGTCGCAAAAACTAGGCGGTACCCATTTCGTAATTGACACGGGACGCAGCGGCTCGGGCACCAACGGGCAATGGTGCAACCCCAAAGGCCGGTCTTTGGGAGAAGCTCCGACTTTAAATACGGGCGAAAAAAATGTCGATGCGTTCTTATGGATAAAACCGCCGGGCGAAAGTGATGGCAATTGTAACGGCGGTCCCAGTGCGGGAACATTTTGGACCGATTACGCGCTGGACTTGGCACAACGCTCTGCCTATTGATATTCAGCGCTTAAGCCATTGTACCTTAAACGGTAAGAATACACAGTCAAACCCGGCGAAACTTCTTTTTCAAACTCCCGATGGAAATGGGTTTCAAAATAATTGTGAACTTCGCTGCCGTAACCCTGGTCGTAAGACATAACCAACCAGACCCGGGCGTAAACCGCTTTTAACTTATTGGCCTCCTCTTCCATTTGAGCCGGGGAGTATGGAGGGATAGGGCCGCTGGCCAAACGGTCCCACATAGGCACAGTAATTACCCGGGCCTCCCCGCGGTAATAGTATTCGAAAGGATACACAGTGAAAGGGGCGGAAACTGCCACCACATCGTTGGCCGATGCATACTTCATTACCAAATCGCTGGCCGTCCGGTAATTTTCTTTTACCGGCACGTTGTTTCCCCTGCTTTGGCTGACTAGCATAACCGCCATTGCGCCTACCAGTATTGCCTTAAAGCCAAATTCCATTTTCCGCGAATAAGTTGAAAACAGCCAGGATATAAATAAGTAAAGGCTGGGCACCACAAAAATCAAATACCGGGCGGCAAATACGGGCCTGACAAAGCTTAGGCTAAAGGCAGCAAGCAAAGGCAAGACGGCCGACAATAAAAAATAAACTGCCGCCTTGGGCACGGTTTTATTTTTTTGCAGCCCAAAAAACAAAAGCAAAACCACAATCGGCCACGATGCCAGCATCATGGCATTTATAAATGTGCTATGGAAGCCAAAAAAGTATGTAAACAGGGCATTGAATAAATCGAGCGTACCGGGCTTAAACAGCAAAGGCTGGCTGTTGCCTGCCTCACCTGTATGCCAGACCCAATACACCCACGGCCCAATAAAAAGTAACGCGCCCACAGCCGCGGCCGCGAATTTTTGAAAAGCTTTTGAAGGAAAGCTTTTCCGGTAGAGCAAAAAAAACGCCATTTGGCTGAAAAAAATAAGCCAAAAAAAATAATGCGTGTAAATGCCCAAAAACAGCGTAATAATATAACCGGCCCACGCCGCCTTTTGGGAAGAAGGTTCCCCGCCTTCCGTTTTGCCTCCGGCCGCAAGCAAACTTAAAAAAGCATAATGATTCAGCACCGACAAAAAAACAAACAGGCTGTACATCCGGACTTCATTGCCGTACCAATTTAAAAAAGGCGAAACGGCTGCCAGCCCGCTGGCATAC
>CAZDEP010000024.1:0-3713 GCA_964504715.1 uncultured Candidatus Saccharibacteria bacterium
GCCGGCCGCGTCTTCGCCCTGGCTGCCGGTGGTTAAAATTACAATTTGGTTGTCCGGGTATTTTTTGGCCTGTTCGCTTTTTATGACAATTTTGGGCTGGATTTTCAAATAGCCCAAAGACAGTGCGATTTCTATGTTATTGACAAGCGAACGGCCGGTAACAATAATTTTGCGATTGAATTTAGCCGCGCTGTCAAAGACTTGTTGAATACGAGAAATGTTGGTGGAAAAAGAGGCGAAAATTATTCTACCTTTAATTTCGCCGAATAGACGGTCAATGGTTAGGCCTAATTCCCGTTCACTCATACAGTAGCCGGGCTTAACGGCGTTGGTCGAGTCGGACATTAAAAGCATAACGCCTTCCGAGGCATACTTGGCAATTTTTTGGAATTCCGAAGGCTTGCCGTCGGCCGGGGTATGGTCGAATTTCCAGTCCGTGGCGTAAATTATTTGGCCGACCGGCGTAACAATGGAAAGGCCAATGGAGTCGGGAATGTTGTGGTTAAGGCGGAAAAATCGCACTTTAAAATTGCCGAGCGAAAGCACATCGTCAATTTTGAAAGTATTAATCTTGCTTCTTTCCAAGAGCCCGAATTCTTCCACGCGCTTTTTTATAAAGCCCGCGGTAAGCGGCATGGTGTAAACTGGGGGATCGCCGATTTTCGGCAAGATGTAGGGAATGGCGCCAATGTGGTCCAAGTGGCCGTGGGTAATTATTACGCCGCGGACGCGCTTTTTGTTCTGTTCCAGCCATTTGGTGTCCGGAATTATATAGTCAATGCCGGGCATGGTTTCGTCCGGAAAGGCGAGGCCCATGTCTATGACAATTAAGTCGTCGCCGTATTCCAGCACGGTCATGTTTTCACCGACTTCTTCCACACCGCCCATCGGAATGATCCTTAGGTTTTGGCGGGAAGCGGTAAAGTTGCTGGTCGCGGGCATAAATTTGGCCTGGCCGCCCACGGCTTGGTCTATGGCCAGGTCCACCCTGTCTGAGTTGGCTTTTACGCCCAAACCCGGTTTTTGCACCGCCGGCTTTTGCGAGCGGTACATATTTCTTTTCATCATGTTTTTTGCTTTTTTGAGGTTTTAAACCAGATTTTGGTAAAACAAAACTGTGCTTATAAATACCGCAAAAAAATTTTCTTAAGCCCAAAGTCTGGGGCTTAAGTTGAATTATTTAATTCGCTAGTCGATCCGGCTTTATTAAAGTGGCATCTTGAGCCGACCTTAAACAAGCAAATTTATAGCTAATATAATTATATCACAATCTACCAATTTTTGCAATAGTTTAAAAGAGATTTAACCTTATTTAAGCCAAATATTATGTAATAATATGGCTTGTTTTCGAAAGACTTAGGTGTTCTGTCAAAAGGGGAAAGTGGGAGGAATTTGAATAAAATAATGGTGGGCACGAGAGGATTTGAACCTCCACGGGATTTCTCCCACTAGCTCCTGAAGCCCCGTTAAATAAAAAAATGTCTTGGTGCCCAGGAGAGGATTTGAACCTCCACGGGATTTCTCCCACACGCTTCTGAGACGTGTGCGTATGCCAGTTCCGCCACCTGGGCAAAAATAAGAAAATAAAATATTGTTATTTAACGGGGTAAATATGCCAGTTCCGCCACGTGCCCAAAATATGCGGGATGCGTATGCCAGCTTGCCCTGTACTGGAAGTCCGCCTTTGGCGGACGACTGGTATAGGGTTCCGCCACGTGCCCTTACCGCATTAGCATTAGTACTTTAGAACTCTGTCTTCCATTATATACCAATTGGCGGTGTCAAAGAAGCGGCTTGAAGGGTCGTAAAGTTTGGTGAGGGAAACGCCTTTTATTTTGTCGCTCACCGCATAGGAGTAGGTTGTCTGGTTTAAAAAGACCATGGGCAGCTTTTCCGAAAGCAGGGCGTCGAGCTCGGTGTATTTTTGCTGTCTTAAGTTCTGGTCGGTGGTGGTGCGGGCCGAGGTAATGAGTTTGTCGGCTTCAGTGTCGGCAAAGCCGCTCAAATTCAAACCCGGGTAATTTATTTGGCTGGAATGCCAGAAGGCAAACGGGTCGGGGTCGGCGCCGAATTTTTGGCCAAAGAGCAATATATCAAAGTCGCGGGTCTTTATATTATTTTCTGCCAACTGGGAGCTGGGTAAAATATTCAGGCTGACGTTGATCCCGAATTCCCGGAAGGCTTGGCTTAAAATTTCCGCGGCGCGCGCGTTGGGCAGAAAATCGTTGGTATAAAGTCTCAGTTCCAAGGGCTGTCCGTTTTTGGTCCATTTGTCCGTGGCCGGGTCCCGCTTCCAGCCCGCGGCCAGCAAATACTCTTCCCCATTGGCAGCGGCCGGGGTTTTGCCGTTGCTGCCCGGCAAATAAAAACTAAAAAGCGACGAGGCCGGCTTGGCGTGCCCGCCAAACGCCCGGTCCACTATATCTTGCCGGGGGATAAGGGCCGAAAGGGCCGCGCGGACTTTTTGGTCCGCCAGAGCCGGGTTTTTCAGGTTAAAGAATATGACCTGATATTGAGGCAAAGGCAGGTTCCATATTTTTAAATCGTTTTCTTCCTTTAAGGAAATGTTTTCGTCAAAAGGCGAATAGCCAAAGCCGTCAATTTCCCCGCTGTGCAGCGCGTTTACCAAATCCTGCGGCTGGTCGTAGAATTTTGCCGTGATGGTATCGATTTTGGGTTTGCCGGCGTAGTAGTTGGAAAAGGACTCAAGAGTAATGGATTGGATTTTGCCGCTGGACAATTTTTTTATTTCCGAGACGGCATAGGGGCCCGTGCCTACCGCTTTTAAGTTAAGCTCGGAAAGCGGAAAGTTTGGGGCCGCTACTTTGCTCCAGGCCGAAGTCGGCAATATGGGCAGGGTGAGGTAGTTAATAAACGGGCCCGCCACTTCTTTGGTTGTGAATTTTACGGTAAGATCGTCAATTTTCTCCACGCCCGTGCTGGCCCAGGAACTCCTTAACGGGCTTTTAAAATTGGGGTCTTTAATTGTCGCGACGGTAAAGACTACGTCGTCGGCCTTAAAGTCCTTGCCGCTGTGCCACTGGACATTTTTTTTAAGGCTGACGGTATACTGCTTCTGGTCTTCGGAAATTTTGGGAAAGCCGTCGGCCAAATCGGGCACCAGATTGCCCTGGCCGTCGTATTTATAGAGGCCGGAAAAAATTAAATGGTTGAGGCTCAAATCGTTTTCGTCATGGGCAAGCACGGGGTTTAAATAATTCGGCTGGCCTAAGAAACCTTCCGTATAGCTGCCGCCCAAAGCCGGCGCCGGCACGGTGGCCGCGTAATAAAAATTGCGGCCCGCCCACAAAAACGCAACGGCTGCGGCGGCCAGAAGCGAAAAGAAAACAATTTTTTCTTTTTTCCCCATTAAAGAAAAAACTTTCCAGAAGGAGGAAAGAGTGGTTTGTTTTATTGATTTGGCGCCCGCCCAGGCTTGCCTAAAATACAGGGGCAGGCTATTGAAAAAAGCTTTCATAGATCACAAATACACGAATTTCACCAATCTCACAAATCCAGTATTAGAATTATTTGTGTTATTGGTGCATTAGTGATTTGTTATATGAACAAGAAACTTATGTTGATACCAATGAACAGGGCGCCCAATATGGCAGTGGCGTAGAACAGCCATTTTTCAAAGCCGCGGCGGGTGGAAACCACGCTGCCGGCGCCGCCGAAAACATTGCCCAAACCGGCTGATTTGCTCTGCAAAG
>CAZDEP010000025.1:0-3658 GCA_964504715.1 uncultured Candidatus Saccharibacteria bacterium
AGCTGGCCGAATGCGGAAAGGAAAGCTGCTTTGGCGGCTAAGCCTTTGCGCGGATGTGGGGCGGCTGTTTCCTGCCGTACAATCTTGTCAGTTTGCAGCGCATCGGAAATATTAAAGTTGGACTGGAATTTGTTTTGAAGATTCGGCCGCCTGTCCAAGCTGTAGTCCGGCCCTATGGCCAAAAGCTCAACCTGCGGCAAAACCCTTTCTTGTACCTTTGCACCTTTCTCGCCTTGATCGATTTTCACCCTTTCAACCCCTTTGTCCCTTTCCAAAAATTTCAACGATTCCGCGGCTTTTACTTTGGCCTCTATGCTTTCCAAATTTTCCGCAATCCCTTTTACCTTGTCATTTAACGAAGCGAAAACTTCGTTCCTTAAGTGTGAGAGTTCAACTTTCGGGTTTTCATTATTAGGCAACGCTTCGTCCCCATTTGGCAAGCGGTGCGGTACCGCAGCAGTGGTATCTTGCATGGCAGCCAAAATTTCCTTGTGCGAGGTAAGACTGGAAAAGTCCCGGGTAGGATACACAGGGGCAATAGCCGGAGCCTCATTGCCGCCCAAAACATTCTCCCCGCGCGCAGGGCTTTCAACTTTGACGGGAATTCTTGTTTCTGTTTCATTGGCTGCTGCTTCCGCACCGTTTTTATGGTTTTGCTGGAAATTTTCCAAACCGCTCGCGGGTATTACCCAATTGCGTCCAATTTTAAATCCTTCCAGCTTTCCGGTTCTGCATAAAAAGCCAAGGTAATCTTGGTGATAGCCGGTTTTTTTACTAGCCTCGGCAAGGGACAAAAGAGTTCCGTTTTGGGCTTCAGCGCCCGAAAATGAAAAAGCGCTCTGGGAGCCGCTTGCTTTTGGCTCTCCAGAGTGCCTTGTTTCCTGAGCTTTATTGTCCAGGAAATGTGTTTGGTTATTGTCTTGGTTTTCGTCCACGTTTTTTTGTCAGTTGGGACCGATCTCGCCTATCCGAGGTCATATTGCTCAATAATTTGATTATCTTTTATTCAAGGTTTTTTTAACCCAAATCTCGGATACGCGATATGTATATATATTATAGCTATTTAAAAAAAATGATTCCAGACATTTAGCAAATATTTTTAAATATTTTATGAAAGCTTTTAGCGTTTCATTCTTTTGCCATTCCCTGCCTGAATTTTACGAAAAAAATTGACCACTAAAACATCAAATTCTCCTTATTTTTTCTTAGTCTCAAAACTATGGGCCTTAGGGTATTAATTTCTTTTAAAAATCTGTTTGTTAAAATAATGTAAATGAAACAAATTCAAAAAATTTTTTGCTGCAATAGAATGTTGAATACAAGAAAAGTTATAAAATTTTTAATTTCATTAAGAAAAATTAAAGTACGTATTTAAGTTATACTTAAATACGTACTTTAAAAACTTTTAAATGCTGACAAACGATGTTTTTAAAAGGTAAACATATATTGGATATCCTTTGAAACATTCTATATTTGCTTATTTGCTCGGGTAATTTTTTATTTATAGTTGCACAAACGTCAAATCTCTCATGTTTATATCAAACAGCCTTTTTAAAGCGATTTTTATTAGGTCATAAATCGGTTTTCTTTTCAAATTATAATTTAGTTGTCCACAGCTTTTTTTATTTTTTTATTCTTTTGATCCTATAACCCTTGCCTGTCAAAGCCCTGTTTTCGACCTCAAATAATAATAAATTCCAGTCCAAGCCCTACACAAGAGAAAGCTGTTTGACATCAAAAAGTTTTGGGAGTAGAATCCAAAACACGTCTTAATTGCAATTTCATTTGCCGCTTTTCCCCTCCCTTGAGGGGAGGGGCAAGGGAAGGGTGATTAAGAAAGTTTAATTGCTTAAATCGTTCATTTTAAACTCTATTGTCATTTGGGGAAGCGGGGTGAAAATCCCCCACTGTGCCGCAACGGTAATTGTTCACTAATGCACAAATACCACAAATAACACAAATGCTATTGAAGTTGAAATTTATAGCATCTGTGAAATCTGTGCTATCTGTGTATCTGTGAATATAAGTCCGACTGCCAAATGACATTCTGTCCCGAGCAGGAATACATTTTGAATTTTTTTTATTCAAGCCGCCTGTTCGTGTGCGGTTTTTTTATTTTTATTTTTTTGCAAGGTACTCCTCCTTCCCTTTACACCCTTACTAGCCCTAACCCTCTTTAGTCCCATCACCGCCTAAAACCTTTTAGATCCATAATCCCTAAACCCCATTACACCCCTTAACCCCATTCAACGCTTTTGACAATTTATAAAAAACTAATTAACAACACAGCTATGAAAAAAAATTCATTCTTAAAATATTTTTTATTAGCCGCTTTGCTTCTGCCCTACCTCTCCCCCCTTTCAGCCCGTGCCGCCTACAACCAATCGGCAGCAAAAACTTATTTGCTCAGCCATTCCGGCAACCCTTGGTCAGCCTTGGGACTTTTGGCTTTGGGCCAAACCCCAAACGTGGATTTTTTAAAAAACTTTTCCGGCAACAGCGCCATAGACTATGCCGCTCCCATTTTGGCTTTGACGGGTGCCGGCAAAGATCCCAAAACTTTTTCCGGAGAAGATTCGGTTTTAAAGCTTAAAAGTTTTTATACCCAAAACCAGCTTGGCGACCCAGCCACCGTAAACGACGATATTTTTGGCAGCCTCGCTTTGCTTTCGGGCGGCGAAGACAAAGACGGACAAATTTTATCAACTCTCAAAAATTTTATTTTACAAAACCAAAACCCGGACGGCGGGTGGGGCTTTGCGCTTTCTTCAGGCAGCGACTCCAACACCACGGCAGCTGGCATAGTTGCGCTTAAGGCGTTGGGCGTTCCGGCTGATAATGCCAAAATAGTTTCGGCCATCGCCTATTTAAAAACCGCCCAAAACCAGGACGGCGGTTTTACTTACGATCCCAAAAGCTCGTACGGCACTACTTCCGACTCCTCTTCCACCGCCTGGGCATTATGGGCGCTGAATGCGTTAAACATACAACCCGAAGTATGGGCCAAAGACGGCCATAATCCAGCCGAATACCTTTCCTCTACCCAAACGGATGCCGGATTCTTTGAATGGCAGGCCGGCAGCGGCGAAAACTCTTTCTCCGCGGTCAACACCGCCTATGCCGCCATTGCACTTTCAGGCAAAACCCTGCCCTTCGCCCCCTCTTTGCCAAACCTGCCTGCCAACGAACAATATTCTTTCCGCATTGAAGGCTCCAGCCAAACCGTTTGCGAAGGCAAGGCCGCCGGCCCCTCTGCCTTAGACGTGGTTAAAAACGCCTCCACACTTTGCGGCTTTACCTACCATATTAAAGACACTTCCTTTGGGGCGTATTTGGATAAAATAAACGATGACGAAGCGGCAGGATCCAAAGGCTGGCAATATTGGATTTACCCCGTTAGAAGCGACGCATCGGGTCTCACTTCTAACGGGGTCAACTTCGCTTCCCCCTCCGTGGGCGCGGCCGACTATACGTTAAAAAATGAAGATGCCGTACTCTGGGCTTTTGGGAATTTTGACATTAAGCCCACTGTCCTAACGCTGGAGAAGACGGAAATAACCAGCGGAAATAATGCGGAAGCAATTGTTCAATATTTTGACGGGCAAGCAAAGCCTTTGGAAAACGCCAGGGTTTTAGTCGGCACTTTGGAATTTGCCAC
>CAZDEP010000026.1:0-3600 GCA_964504715.1 uncultured Candidatus Saccharibacteria bacterium
CTGGCCAATGCTGGCCGCGCCCGTGTCGCGAACTTTTCTAATTTCACCCGAAGGCATTTTCAGCAAAGCGTAACCGGCTTCCAAAGTTTGCAAAATTGCATAAGCGCCTGCGCTCCTGGCAATTTTTCCGCCCTGGCCCGGGATAAGCTCTATATCGTGGACAAAAGAACCAACCGGAATGTTTTTTAAAGGCAAGCGGTTGCCCGGTGAAATGTCGGCAGTTTCGCTAAACATAACCTTTTGTCCGACTTTCATACCCTGAGGCGTAAGTATATACCTCTTTTCGCCGTCTTTATAGGCCAAAAGCGAAATAAAGGCGCTGCGGGTCGGATCGTATTCTATAGTCTGCACAATTGCCGGCACATTCTGCTTGTTGATCCTCAAAAAATCCACCAAACGGCTTTTGCGCCTTGCGGCCCCGCCCTGGTGCCTCACGGTAATTGTGCCGCTGTTGTTGCGGCCGGCCGGCCTGGCTTTCGAGCTTATCAGCTGCTTTGGAGTTTTAACCTTTTTATCCAATACCGAATAATCGGTCACACTGTGTATGCGCCGCCCGGCTGAAGTTGGTTTGTAAATCTTTACTGCCATAATTTTGGGAATTTGTTAACTGGAGTTTTTAGAGAACTAGCTTACTATTTCTCTAATTCTCTATACTACATCCGTCAACCCTTTAATGCTATCGCCTGCTTTCAAAGTTACAATCGCTTTTTTAAAATTCGATCTTTTGCCGACTGTGCGTCCAAAATTCTTAAATTTGCCCAGGGTGTTAATCATGTTCACGCTCGTGACTTTGACTTTGTACTGGTTTTCCACGGCTTTCTTGACTTCAACTTTGTTGGCTCCGGGTTTTACTAAAAATACGTACTTGTTAAGTTTAACCAAATGGCCGGATTTTTCCGAAACCCGCGGCTGGACTAAAACATATGGCAAGCCCAAAGAAACATCCGCAGTTGAAACTTTGGTTTCAGCCACTTTCTCTTCTTTAGTCTCTTCAGTTTTTTTGTTAAATATTGCCATACGGTTAAATTCTAAATTTCTAATGAATGTCCAATGTTTTAATTTCCACTCTGCCGCCAAAAATTAGGTATTAGGTGTTGGGTATTAGGTGTTAGGGGGGTTAGAAATTATTCACCCTTTTCCTTCAAATATATTTTCTCAATAACTCCCAAACTATCTTTCAATACTATTAAAGAATCCGCTTTTATTACATCTACCACATTCAGGCTGCTGGCAAAAATGGTCTGGATGTTAGGCAGGTTCCTTACGGACTTGAGGACTTTTTCGTCTTTTCTTGCGACCACCAAAAGCTGTTTTTTGCCGAGTTCGGAAATTTTGGATTTGAAATCTTTTAGGATGCTTGCCATTTCCCGGGTTTTCATAGCGGGCAATTCCAGCTTCTCTACAACAATGAATTTCTTGTCTTTAACTTTGTCGGAAAGGGTCATAAACAAGGCCTGCTTTTTCGCCTTCTTGTTCATTTTCAGTTCCCAGTTGCGGTTGGATTTTGGCCCGAAGGTCACGCCGCCGTGGCGCCAGAGAGGGCTTCTTATGCTTCCCGCGCGGGCGCGGCCGGTACCTTTCTGCTTCCAAGGTTTCTTGCCGCCGCCTCTTACTTCGCCGCGGGTTTTGGTATTGGCCAAACCCTTGCGGGCGTTGGACTGCTGAACTCTCACCGCTTCGGCTAACAGATGGGTTTTAGGCTTAACTTCAAAAATCTTCGAGTTTAAATCGATATCGCCCACAACTTCCGCTTTTTGATTGTAAACTGGTACTTTCATAAATATTTTCTACGAACTACGAACTTTTTACGAAATTTACGAATTGGGTTCGTAAGGTTCGTACCCAGTTAGTAGTTCGGAGAGGATTATTTTTTCTTCTTCTCCACAATCTCTTCCGAAAGCTTAACGAGCGGTTTAACTTTTCCGGTGCTAATAATTTTTACCACCGTATTTCTGTGACCCGGGATTGCACCTTTCAGCGCAATCAGATTCCTTTTTGCATCCACTTCCACGACTTGCAGATTTTTTACGGTTACTTGCTGGTTGCCCATATGGCCGGCCATCCTCAAACCTTTTCTGACGTGCTGGGGCCAGCGTTGGCCAATGCTACCAACGGAGCGGGGTTTGTCATGTCCGTGGCTGGCCGGAAAGCCGGCAAAACCATGGCGCTTTATGGCGCCCTGAAAGCCGCGGCCCTTGGAAACGCCCACAACATTTACCATTTCGCCAACCTGAAAACCGGACAAATCTACTTTCTGTCCGCGTTTAAAATTGCCGGCTTCTGCTGTCCTAACTTCCGCAAGAATGGCAAAGTCACCTAATTCCTTAAGATGTCCTTTAACGCTCTTGCTGAGTTTTTTCCGTTTCCCGCTGCCAATCTGGACGGCATTGTACTTGTCTTTACTTTCCAAAGTTTTAACCTGGGTCACAGTCATCGGGGAAGCCTTAACCACGGTAACCGGAAAAGACGCACCAGTGGCCTGGTCGAATACTTGGGTCATATTCAGTTTGTGTCCGACTGCAAAGTTCATATGTGGCTTAAAAAATAAAAAATGGCTAGATGCGCCATCTACCCATGGGATAACTTGATCAATTTTGATCAATTCTTTGGATAAATGGTTATCTGACTGTCTTTGGTGTGTTAGACCAAATGAATGTCAGAACTCACTTAAAATAAATATTTTACTGTTTTGCATGATTCATGATTCAAACTTCAGGATTCATGCCTATGACATTTTAATCTCCACATCCACCCCGGCCGGTAAATTCAAGTTAGTCAGGGAATCTATGGTTTTGGGAGTGGCGTTGGTAATATCTATAAGCCTTTTATGCACCCTCATTTCAAACTGCTCGCGGCTGTCCTTGTGCACAAAAGTGGAACGCAAAACCGTATACTTGGTCTTTTCTGTAGGCAAAGGCACAGGACCGGAAATAGCAGCGCCGCTCCTTTTGGCGGTATCTACGATTTGCTTGCAGCTTTGATCAATAAGCTTATGGTCATAAGCCTTGATTTTTATGCGGATTTTAGGGGCGTTTACTTCTTCTTTCTGCATGTGAAGGATCAAAAAAAATAAATATCTATAATAAATCTTATATTTTACTCAAAGTTTGCGGATTTAATTTTTCGCAAATTTCCGCGGATTTAAGCGATAAAAGGACTTATTAAAATGCCTATATTTCAAGGCGTTTTACTACTTGCAACAGTCTATATGAAATTTCAATTAATGTCAAGTAAAACTATATATATTGACAAAATAATATAAATATGCTATAATTATAAATAAGTACACAGCGTATTTTTGCCATGTTTATAACAAAACTCCCCCCCGCCTGAGGCGGGGGGGAGTTTTTATATAGCTATTTATTGATCGCTAAATAACTTCTTTAAAAAAAATTATTTAACAATCTTGGTAACTACATCCAACTTCGCTTAAAAAAGTTACGTCGGGCTTCGTTCCTATTTCATAATTTTGGCGACTACGCCTGCGCCTACGGTTTTACCGCCTCTCGGCCGCTAACGCCTGAGCGTAGCGATGGCGAGCGGGTCGCGGATACAAAAGTTATCTTACTTGAGAATTTTGGTTACAACTCCTGCACCCAC
>CAZDEP010000027.1:0-2660 GCA_964504715.1 uncultured Candidatus Saccharibacteria bacterium
ATAGGTGAGGCCATAGGAGGTCCGAACTTATGGATCCTCTGTACCTGTTAGCGGGCAGTGGTTTGCTGATGTTGGTATTTGGCTTTCGGCATCAAACCAAAACGATGCAAAGCGTAGCCAAACACATTCCCGGCAAAATCTACCTGCCCAAAGCGGTGCATGTCGCCATTGTTGCCACCCAGTTGTACGAGCTGGTGCTGGTAGTGGAGCATGCTTCGCTGGTCACACTGGTGGCGGCCGTATTCTTGCTGGCCGCAATCAGCGCGTCCAAGTCAGGAACAGAAGGAAACGCCAATTTCCACGGCTAATATTAATGCCGTGATGTTTGGTTAAATCCATAAGTTCCCGATGCAGCGCAAAACAAGGCCGGTTTCCTATTTTTAGGAAACCGGCCTGTTTGTTTTTTTGTAAATTCCGCTTACTTATATTCCCCCAACAAAACCGGCGTCTGTATTATTTTTCCGTCGCGTAAAAAAGTAAACAGCACGGTAGTGCCCGCGGGATATTTTTGCACCACAATGTCCAGCTCGTTTTTTTCATCCAATTTTTGGCCGTTTATTTCCGTAATTATATCGCCCGGCAAAAGTCCGGCAAAATTTGCCGGCGAGTCTTTAACCACGCCGTCCAACCACGCGCCCTGCTCCACCGAAAGGCCTTTTGAAATTTTTACGCCTTTGTTAATGGTCAAAAAGCTCAAACCCACGTAGGCATGGGAAGCCTTGCCTAAAGTTAAAAGCTGGTTGACTGAATTTTTTATGGTGTTTACCGGGATGGAAAAACCTACTGCCTCGCCTGTCCTGTCCACCATGGTATTCATGCCTATGACTTCACCGGCCAAATTTACCAGAGGCCCCCCGCTATTGCCCGGATTAATAGAGGCGTCGGTTTGGATCAAGTTTTGGAAGCGTGGCGTGGGACTTGTCGTATCATCCAGCCCGACTGCGCGCCCGAGGCCCGAAATTACCCCCCGGGTAACGGTGTTTTGATAGCGGCCCAGGGAGTTGCCGATCGCAAAAACGCTTTGGCCCGTTTCCAGTTCGTCGGAATTGCCCAAAGCTGCGGCGGGTAAATTGTTGGCTTCAATTTTCAAAAGCGCCACATCGCTGAATTTATCCACGCCTAACACCTTTGCCAAGTAGCGCGTGCCGTCGGCAAACGCCACATAATAGTCGGTGTCTTTTTGCTGCACCACGTGGTTATTGCTGACTATAAGCCCGTCGGAACGGAAAATAAACCCGGTGCCGTTTATGGAATTAGGATTCGCGCGGCTGGGCTGTGTGTCGTAACCCACAATGCTGACCACGCTCGCTTTAGCTTTGCGCACGGCCAAAATCGCCTGCTGTTCGTCGGAAATATTTACGGATGATTTCACCCCGGGCTTAATGGGGTTTAACTTTATATTTTGGCTGATTGCACTGGTTGCAATAAAGGAGCCCATTATGACTAAAATTGATGCGATTAGCTTCTTCTTCATTTGCTTTTATTCCGATCTGCAGATTCTTTAGATTTTACAGATACCTGCAGATAATTAATTTCCAAAATTTTCTTTCCTTTTTTGAGTATCTGTAGGCATCTGTTGTATCTGTCAATCTGTAGATCTGAATAAACTAAAAATTAAACTACTGAATGTTTTTCTCCTCCAATTCCTCCAAAATTTGCGTTGAGGCCGCAAGCCAATTTTTACTGCCCGGCTTGTTATATACCCCGTTCATGTCGGCCAGTGTCCAATCTTTATACCTTTTTTCTATAAGTTTGTCCAAATCTTTAGCCCAGGCCGCCTTGTTTTCATAATCGCGCCAATAAGGGTGGCCGGGCATAACACCTATGCCGCTGCAATTGTTTTTATAGCACCTTTTCCCGAGGCTGCTTTCGGAGTTGGAAATGGCAAGCACCAGCTTCCAATGTTTGAGCTCCGCGAGCGTATCGGCAATTTCTATAAGCGGAGAATTTTTCCCTTCCAAATATACTTTAAGCTTGTATTTCCTGTCGGCCAAAAGTTCCTCAAACTTTACTTCCGGGGTTGTAAGGCTGTTTTCTAAGTACGCTTCCAACTGGTCCAAGCTCATACTTAACAAAACTTCGGGCGCCACTGCCTGGGAAGTTTTAGCTGGGGGCGCATATTCCACCACGCTTAGAGCCGGGACACTGGCCGGTACCGGACCTTTTTCGACCGGGGTATTTTCCGCCAGGCTGTTTTCGGCAGACCAGGTAAAGTATGAACCGCCCGCAAACGAAACGGCCATAACGGCTGCAAACAAATAGACATTTTTCTTAAGGAGCAGCCTTCGTGCTGTGGCAAAACCCGCGAAAAAAAATTTATTGCGGTCCGGCTTCAGCTTCACCCCTCCAGCTATTTGGGAGATTCGGGGGCTGTGTCTTTTTTTTACGACAATGGCGTCAAAATTTTTGTTTTTTATTGGCATTAATTTAATTATAATAGGACTTACGCATTTGGCCAAGGACGAGGCATTTTTCGAGGATTTTTGGAGGCGTAGGCTGCCTACGCTGAGAAAAACCGGAGAAAAATAACGAAGTTATTGGCCCAAAGCTTTATAGATTTTATGCGGTGCGTAAGTCCAATATAACATTAATTTTAAACATTCTAAAACCACCCAATTTTAATGCAAACTTAAGCTAAGAAGGATAAAATATAGTTTTAA
>CAZDEP010000028.1:0-2287 GCA_964504715.1 uncultured Candidatus Saccharibacteria bacterium
GAGGCTATGACAGCGCGGGCATGGCGTTTTTGGAAGAGGGTAAAATTGTCAGGGTCCGCGCTGTGGGCAAGGTGGACGAATTGGCGCGCAAACTTCGGGGCAGTGTGCATATATCGACCATTGGCATTTCCCATACCCGTTGGGCCACGCACGGCGGCGTGACGGAAAAAAACGCGCACCCGCATTTTAGCTCAGGGGGCAAGCTGGCTTTGGTCCACAATGGCATAATTGAAAATTACCGTGAAATAAAAAAACAGCTGGAAAAAAATGGCGTGGAATTTGAATCGGAAACGGACACCGAAGTTCTTGCGCATCTTATCGCAAAAAATTACCAAGGCGATTTGGCCAAAGCGGTAAAAAAATCTTTGCTTCAGGTTCGGGGCACCTACGGCATTTTAGTTATGCACGCTGACCATCCGGGCCAGTTGGTTGCAGCGCGCCTGGGCAGTCCTCTTGCTATTGGCATCTCGGAAAATGAATATTACATTGCATCCGACGTTACTCCCATGCTGCCTTATACCAAACAGGTGACTTTTTTGGATGACGGGGAGGTGGCTTTCATAAACGGCGACGGAATAAAAATTACGAACTTAAAGGATCAGGAAGTTAAAAAAGACATCACGCAAATTGAATGGGATACGGAAACCGCGCAAAAGGGCGGATACGAGCATTTTATGCTGAAAGAAATTTTTGACCAGCCCACGGTTTTTGAAGATGCGATCCGCGGCCGTTTGGATATGGAAGAGGGTACAGCATACTTAGGCGGCTTGAATATGACGCCCGAACAAATGCGGGAAATAAAAAGAGTGGTAATAGTCGCCGAGGGGACCGCGAGGCACGCGGGGTTAATAGGCAAGTATGCCTTTGAAAGGCTTGCTAGTATCCCCACGGAAGTGGATTTTTCCAGCGAGTTTCGCTATCGAGACCCGATTGTAAATAAATCGACTTTAGTTTTTGCAATTTCCCAGTCAGGCGAAACCGCGGACACCCTAATGGCCATTAGGGAAGCAAAAAGAAAAGGTGCTGCGGCACGGGGAATAGTTAATGTAATCGGTTCGACCATTGCGCGGGAAACCGGCGCCGGCACCTATATACACGCAGGGCCGGAATTGGCAGTGGCTTCCACAAAAGCTTATACCAACATGGTGGCGGTATTGATTTTATATGCCTTGCAATTCGGCCGTTTAAAGCATGCTTCCGTTGCAACAGGCCAGCGCCTGTTGCAGGCGCTTTTGGAAATTCCGGCAAAAATGCAGGCGGTTTTAAAGCAGGCTGAGGATATTAAGCGTATTGCCAAAAAGTATAGCCGGTATAGTAATATATTATTTCTTGGCCGCGGCGTTAACTACCCCGTGAGCCTGGAAGGCGCGTTGAAACTGAAAGAAATTTCTTATATCCACTGCGAGGGTTTTGCCGGCGGGGAGCTTAAGCACGGGCCTTTAGCCTTAGTTAGTAAAGAAGTGCCGATTATAGCTGTAGTTACCAAAAACCAGCTGTATGAAAAAATGAAGAGCAATGTTGCGGAAGTCAAAGCCCGCGGAGCCAAAGTATTAGCTATTGCCAACGAGGGCGACGAAGGGGTGGGGGAGATCGCGGATGATATTATTTTTGTGCCAAAAACCATGGAACTATTAGAGCCGCTTTTAAACACTATCCCGCTGCAATTATTGGCCTACTATGCAGCGGTGGAATTGGGCCGCGACGTCGACCGGCCCCGCAATTTAGCCAAATCGGTCACTGTGGAATAAAAATTTATGCAAGCACTTGTTTTTGACAAAAGTAATACCCAATGGGAGGGGTCCAAAGGTTTTGATAAAGTAGAAATTCCAAAACCCGTTTTAGAAGAGGGCGACGAAGAAAAAATAATCATCAAAGTTAATTATGCGGGCGTGTGCGGGACCGACAAGGGGATTTGGAACCGCATGGCATTTAAGGACGCAATACTAAACACTATTGATGAACAAACAAAGAATGGGGGTAATTCCTACCGCGTTATCGGCCATGAATTTTTCGGTGAAGTTGTGGAAACGGGCAGCGCGGTGAAAGGCATTAAAAAAGGTGATATGGTTGCTTGCGAGTCCCACGTGGTATGCAATAAGTGTTTCCAGTGTTTAAATGGCCAAAAAAATGTCTGTACCAACGAAAAGATTTTGGGTATTTCTGTTGACGGAGGTTTTGCCGAATACGCCAAAGTCCCGTCGCAGGTGGCCTGGAAAGTTGATTTGGGCAAAGTCCGTCCCGAAGTTGCTGTGCTGCATGAGCCTTTCGGCAATGCCGTGCATGCGGC
>CAZDEP010000029.1:0-1664 GCA_964504715.1 uncultured Candidatus Saccharibacteria bacterium
AGATGCTTGAGGTCCCCTTTGCAGATAGGGAAGGTACCAACTCAATAATGCTTGATTTATCTCTTTAACGGGAGATCTCCGGCCAAGTCTACTTATCAATTTTTGATGTTCTTTTGGCGCCTTCCCGTTTTCTTCCGGGTATTCCGATGACAGCTGGAATGTAGGCTTGTCTACAGTATAAAGTATTATGTATGAAGTATCAAGCTATAGCTGTAAATTGGAATCGGCCTTTACTTTTTTAAAAGACACCGGTTTAAAGCCTTTGTTGAGCATGTAGGCTGCGGCAATGCCTATCATTTCGGCGTTGTCAGTGCATAAGTTTATAGGGGGAACCAGGAATTTAGCGGGTAGCTTGTAGGCGGTAGCTTGTAGGGTATTGCGCAAACGTTTGTTTGCGGCTACGCCGCCGGATAGGGATATCGACCGCGCGCCAAATTCTTTGGCCGCACGGAGGGTTTTGGTCACAAGCACATCAACCACCGCTTGTTCAAAAGAGGCGCAAATATCAGAGCTAAGGGCTAAGCGTGTAGGGCTAAGTTTTGGTTCCTTAGCGCTTAGCTCTTGGCCCTTAGCCCTTAAATAATAAAGCACGGCGGTTTTAAGTCCCGAAAAAGAAAAGTCATAATTTTTTTTGTTTAGCATCGGCCTCGGAAAATTAATCGCACGGGGGTTGCCTTTTTCCGCCAGGCGCGAAACTTCCGGGCCGCCGGGGTAGGGGAGTTTGAGCATTTTTGCCACTTTGTCAAAAGCTTCGCCCGCAGCGTCGTCTATGGTTTGCCCAAGGACGCGATAGTTTTTTTCATCCTTCATGAGCACCAGTATGGTATGCCCGCCGCTGACTATTAGGGAGATGTTGGGGAAAAGAGCGGGTAGCTTGTAGGGGGCAGCTTGTAGCTGAGAGAATGGAGAGTAAAGGTGCCCTGCCATATGGTTGACCGGGATCATGGGTTTGCCCGCGGCAAAAGAAAGCGCCTTGGCAAATTCCACGCCCACCAAAAGTGAGGGGATAAGGCCGGGGCCGGCAGTGACTGCTATGCAGTCCAAATTTTCAATTTTCAATTTTGAATTTTCCATTGCTTTCTCAACCACAGGGCGAATGTATTTTACATGCGCCCGAGCCGCGGCTTCCGGCACCACCCCGCCCATTTTAGAGTGCATGGCAATTTGCGATTTAACCACCGAAGCGAGGATGTTAATTTTAGGTAGACTAATTTTTCCCCGCTGCTTGCTCTCGGGCGGCGAGCATTCCAAAACCGCAGCCGCAGTTTCGTCGCATGAGGTTTCAATAGCGAGAATTACAATATTTTTCTCCCCCATGGGGGGGAGATGTCCCGCCGCAGGCGGGACAGAGAGGGTTTTGGTTGTGCTTATAGAGTGTCTCTTGGTTGTTCTGCGCATAAAAATTTATTCTTTAACCAATTGTTCCAGCCATATTTGGTGGCCTTTTTCCAAAGATTTTTTAACCAGCGGAGCCACCAGCAAATCTCCCACGCCTTTTTGGATTTCCTGGGTAACTACGAGGGTGCCTGAATTTTGCGGGATGAATCGCCAGCCGTGAAAACCGTGCCAGCCCAGCATTTCCTGTGCATCCCACCCCAAATGTTCAAAGGGTTCAAAAATTAAAACCCGCGACCTGACTTTTAGGCCAAAAGTTTTCCAGGTAA
>CAZDEP010000030.1:0-1599 GCA_964504715.1 uncultured Candidatus Saccharibacteria bacterium
CCAGCTCGTTGGGCCAAAGGTCCCATTGTTTGTGCGTATAATTTTTAAAAATTTTTTCGTATAAAACTTTGCCGGCCCGGGCGAGCACGGCTTCTTCACTGTTTTGGGGGTTGACGATTTTTTCCCTTGTATTTTCCAGCCAATTTTTTGCTTCTGCTTCGGTTTGTAAATTAAGCCCAAAAATTATATTTATGGTCGTAATATTAACGGGCACCGGGACTAACCTGCCGTCTACCTCTGCCTTTACGCGATGTTCATAAGGATGCCAAGAGGTAAAGCGGCCCACATATTCCCACACATCTTCAAAATTGGTATGAAAAAAATGCGGGCCGTATTTGGGCACTAAAATACCCGCTTCATCTAAATAATCATAACAATTGCCCGCAATGTGCCCGCGCTTTTCCAAGACTAAAACTTTTTTACCCACAGCGGCAAAACGTTCGGCCAGAGTCGCGCCCGATATGCCGGCACCCACAATAATTATGTCAGGTTTCATAAAGCGCGTTTAAGTTTGGCAAAATCCTTAATGACCCTAATCCCTACCTTAAACATTTTTTTTAAGGGCACCGAATCCTGGCCGTGCTTGCGGGGGGCAAATTTAATGTCCAGCCATTTAATTTTTTGGCCGTCCCGAGTAATTAAAACCGGCAAAAGCGAGTTGGCTAAATAAAAATTTTGGGGCACTAAATCCAAATATTTTTTTAAAGCCTCGGCCTTATGGAGCCTAAAAGGCACATTGGAATCTTTAACATACTCTCCCAATAAGGCCAAAATTACTGCGGCCAAAACCCGGGAAATTACAAAACGGATGGCGCCATCCCCCCTTTTCGGCCTAAAACCGAAAATAAAATTATGCTCATTCCGTTTGTCCCAAAACTGCCAAAAATCTTCCGGATACGTCTGGTCGTCGGAGTCGGTTTGGAAAACATAATCCGCGCCCCGGCCAATAGCATATTTATAACCGTACACGCACGTTTGGCCGTGTCCGGAGTTGGGCTTGTCCACCACTTCCAAAAAGGGCAGTTGGCTTTTTAGGCTGTTTAGGATGCTTAAAGTGCTGTCTTTGCTGCCATCGTTAAAAACAGCCACTCGGCTGTTGTTTCCCACCCTTTCTACGACGCGGTGCCATTCGCGTGCCACTTTTTCAATGGTATCCTCTTCGTTATAGACCGGGATAATTATGTAAAGTCGATCGGTGGACATTTGAAATTTATAATTTGATATTAGTCCGCATCCTTTCCTTCGTTAGTTTCAGCCCCTCGCGCAAGGAAAATTTGGGTTGCCAGCCAGTTAAATAGTGGAGCTTTGCGGAAGATATTATGACTTTTTCAATTTCAATCCTTTTTCTAAAATCCGGCCATGGCACGTACTCCACTTTCCCGCCGAATACTTCCACTATTGCCTCGGCAACTTCTTTAACGCTCTCGTGTTCCTTATGTGCTGCAAAAAAAGTCTCGCCAATTAATTTTTCGGGCGCGGTGCCCGCCTGCCACAAAATTTGCGCGGCATCGTCCACAAACATCACGTTTCTGCTCTGGAGCCCGTCGCCGTAAATAGTAATCGGCTGCCCTTGGGCGGCGAGGGAAATAAAATAATTTA